>JAOUOS010000031.1 GCA_029880285.1 Spirochaetia bacterium | reverse complement strand
CAAATTATTATAATGATTTAATTATTTCAACGATAAAAAGTTGTTTTTTTTATTATTGTCACTATAATTTAAGTATGTAAATTGATACAATGCCTAAAATAACATGAATGAAAAATTAAAATTTTCAGTTTTCTGGTATTACTGGCTTATGTCAGTAATTAGTGTAGTCATGATAATTAGTATCTGTATGATTATCATGCCAAACTTAACTATTAAAGGGTTTAGTCTGTTAATCTATTTGCAATCAAATACAATAGAAAGCAGTTTTAGTTCAAACGCTGTAAAATATATTGAGTTAACGCATGCAGTTCTAGGAGCCGTTATGTTTGGCTGGAGTATTCTCTTACTTCTGATACTTGTTGGCCCTTTTCGAAAAGGAAATCTTGAAAGCTGGTATTATATGACAATTTCTATTGTCGCCTGGTTTGTATCAGATACTTTATTTTCATTATCGAAAGGGTTTTGGCAAAACGCGATTTTAAATTCTTTCTTATTTATTTTATTAATCATGCCTTTGCTTGCGGTGAGAAAAGAATTTATTAGAAACTAGATTTACTTTAGTTTTTCGAGTAAACTATCAATCTGTTGAACAGCCCTCCACACAATGTCAAGATTTATATCAAAATATGCATGAATCAATCTGTCCCTAAAACCGGCGAACGTTTTCCATGGCACATCGGGATATTGTTTATAAACTTTTTTCGGAATATTTTTAGCCGCTTCGCCAATTACTTCAAATGATCGAATAACGGCGTTTTGAGTTTTTTTATCTTTATAAAAATCCTCAATATTCATATCTTTTACAAATTTTTTTATATCAACGAGATTTTCTCTTGTTTCAATAATATATATTTTATAATCTCTCATAGAGGTATTAGATCATTTTCTATATACGATTTAAGATTTTGTTTCAAATTGCTTTGCGGCACAAGATCAACGCGGTGATGAAATTCGTCTTCCATATCTTGCGCCAGATTAACCCAGTCAAAAAGAGAAGCCTCTGGCAAGAAATTAATAAGAATGTCTATGTCACTATCTGGCTTTGCTTCGTCTTTTGCCCATGAGCCAAATAAGGCAATCAAATCTATTTTATATTTATCGCGGGCTTTTTGCTTCCAGCTTTTTATGCCTTGCAGTAATTTTTGTTGATTTATTTTATTTTCTTCTTTAATAACCGGCATATTGATATATTAATAAATATCGATTATAATGTAAACTTTATTTTTTGTCGCCTCGATACATCCCTTCGGGCACAGGCTTGTGCCAGCTTCGCTTATTACTTCTGGGTTTTTTGAAAGATAGGTAATTCTCATTGTTTTAGATATTTTCTTTGGGATTCAAAGAAAATATTATAATCTTATGTAATATTATATATTAATTTCAATTCTAAATCAAAAAAATGACGACTTAAAAAAATTAATTTACTAAAAGTATTTTTATTTTAGCTTATAGTAAAGATACGTATTTTCAGCTTATTAGTGCCGTCATATAATTAAGAACACACTAAAAAACACACTTTAGTGTCTTCCCAATTTTATCTTTATAGTTTATATTCCATTAAGTTTTGAGACATTAAAAGACAGCTCAAAAAAATAATTATGAAGGAGAAACAATATGAACATTAAAATATTGATGATGATAATTTTGCTGGCACCTCTTTATGTTTTAAATGCAGAAGACGCTAAAACGTCATCTGTAGAAATAGACGAATCAAAAAAGTATGAGGATATTTTTTTTATTGGCAGTACTTTTGCAATGTTAGGGAATTTATCTTCGGTAAATACTCCCGATTTTGTACAATTGAATTTGGGTTATAGATTCAATACTAAACAAACAATAGCAGTTGAATTGAAAACCTGGAAATATTCCTGGCCCATTGGAATACCTTTCGGAAGTTCATGGGAAAATCCCGATGAAAAATATGATAACGATGGTTATGTTCGAGAGTTCGGTGTTACGTTAGTATACCAGTACTTTTGGTATAAAAATGCTTTTGTTTCAATTGATGCAATGAATGGTCTTCAGAGTTATAATGAAAATGGTAATTTTATTCAGTATGGATATATATTATTTATGACATTTAGAGCAGGATATCAATTTAAGTTTTTTGAAGATTTATTTTTTATCGAGCCTTCGGTTGCATTTACATATTGGCCCATTAATACGAATATACCTTCTTCATTTGCACAAAAAGAAAGCAAATGGCCAAATTATTTTTTATTTGAACCCGGGTTTCATTTCGGATTTAATTTTAAGATATAAAATAACTTAGGTGATAATCAGAAAAAGATTTATTATTGTTTTTTGGGCGTAGTAAAAATCAATATTTTAATTATGCCCAAAAAATAAATAGTCAAATAAATACTGGCATTAGAATGAATATATTATTGACATGACTATAAATATTATAGGCAGGTGTCATGTAACAATAAAAATTTATTTTTGCAAAGGAAAAATATGTCACAATATAAAATATTATTTGATAATCTTATCTGGGATGAATCTGTTAAAGGAATGAAAAGTAAAATATTGAAAAAAAACGACAAGCAAATGCGTTTGGTTATTTTATATCCTGAGATTGAATCAAAGTGGTGCGAACAGGGTCATTACGGATATATCTTAGAGGGAGAGATGGAACTCAAATTTGAAAATGAAAAAATCTTATATCAAAAAGGAAATGGTATTTTTATTCCATCTGGCGCTGAACATAAGCATAAAACAAAAATACTTTCTGAATTCGTTAAAATATTTTTTGTTGAAGATATCTAGAAAACGGTTATGCCAATAAAAAAATATATGTATAGCGTTATTTTTAAAGCCGTAGTTAAAAAGAAAGATAACGAATATTTAGAAACCGCTAAATCGCTCAGAAATTTAGCTGTTTTGAAATATGGATGTATTGATATATTCTCATTAAGTGAAAACAATACTCAAGTAACTATTTCATATTGGAGTTCATTAGAAGATATTAAAAACTGGAAAAATGATCCCGAACATGTTATCGCACAGAATAAAGTAAATAAATGGTATCAATCTTATAAAATTGAGATCGTGAAAATTATACGCGAGTATGATAGTAAAAGAGAATTAAAATGATAATAAAAAAAGTATCCGTTTCATCATTCCCCTTATAAAAGGGGATAAAGAATAATTATATAAAAAGATTACATAGTCAAATCTTTTAATCAATTATAAAAGTTTTTTATGCTACTATATAAAGCCCGATAATTATTGAGTTTTTTTACAAAAACATGAATCTTTGTATACATTATTAAAATGAAGAAGCAAAAAAAAATATACTCGATAACAAGTTTAACTATATTTATAATTTATTTTTTAACCGTAAGCATATTATCCGCTCAAGAAAGCTCGGCGCCTTCAAAAACTTTTTTCTCTGTGATAAAAGAAGGCGGTATACTAATGATACCTTTGGGTATTTTACTTTTAATCGCATTGACCATAGTTTTTGAAAGAATCTTTTATATTATAAAAACTAAAAGCTATTCTTTGAACAAAATAAAAAATGAACTTGAATTTGCCGCTGGTAAAATAAAAGCCGAATGCAGAGAAGATTTAGAAGAAGACTTGAAATACTATCTTAACGGATATATCACAAAACAAGAAAAAGGTCTTAATCTCTTACATACAATAGGCAACATATCGCCGCTTTATGGATTTTTCGGCACTGTAATAGGTATGATAGAAGCTTTCTCTAGTATTGCGGCGGCTTCTGATATTAACGCTAATATTGTAGCTTCGGGAATTTCTACCGCGCTTTTGACTACGGCAGGCGGTCTTGCTATCGCTCTTGTCTGCTTTGTATTTCATGGCATATTCGGTTATTATTCTAAAAAGACTGAAGAAAATGGAATGTGTTTTGTTGAACTTTTATCGCAAGATAAACCACGTATGGCCGATTTATTACTACAGTTTAATAAAGAAGAAACAATAGCGGAACAAAAAAATGAATAGAAAATATATAAAAAATGAACAGGGATTCTTTCTCGCTAAATTTAAACTAAAAAAAGAAAAGCGTACACTTGAAAGGCAAAGACTCGCGATAAAAGAAACCGGCACAACTTCAGTTAGCGATTTGGCATTTTTACTTTTAATATTCTTTATTCTGGCCTCATCATTTCTTATTCAATCGGGAATTAATTTAACACTGCCCGCTCCCGATGAAGAAACCTATTCAATTGAGAACAGCGAAAATATAAACATAGAGGTGTTAGAAACTAATTATCAGGTTCAAAGTAATACATTATCTGAACAAGAATTTCAGGAATTTCTCAAATTAAGAATGAAAAATAATTCAAAAATTATAGCCTTTGTTCAAATAAATGAAAACATCGAATATAACCGGCTGGTAAAAACTATCTCTCTTTTAAAAGAGTCGGGTATTAAACAAATAGGATTAGAAAATTTACAATGAAGGCACGCGTAAAAAATAATGATGAGAAAGAATTTAAATTTATTGCCGCCATGGCCGATTTAGCCATGCTTCTTTTAATCTTTTTTATGGTTACCAGTAGTATCGCGCAGACAAAACTTAAAGATATATCTGTTCCCGAAGGTTTTTTAGACTCTGAGGTTAAGCATAAGATTGAAATTTCCCTTGATTTAAATAACAACATCTATATTGAAAACCAGTCCGTTTTATTAGAAAATATTCCTTATGTTTTGGCTGAGAAAAATATTAAAAAAGAAGATTATATTGGGCTAATTTCAGATAAAAAAAACAAATATGGTGAAGTAAAAAAAATTCTACGCGTTTTAAGTCAGAATAATTATACCAATATTAAATTTCACGCGAAAAAAATTATAGAAAAGTAAAATGAAAATTATAAAAAAAAATTTGTACATCCCCGCTTTTTTTACCGCTTTTACCCTTTTATTTTCTGTTCTTATGATTGATCTGCGGGCCTCTGTCTCTGATACTTCTGAAGAGATAAGAGCGAGTATCTCAATTTTCAACTTAAAACCCAGACCCGAAAAAAAAAGAAAAATTTCAAAAAATGCCAAACAATCAGCGCCGTTAAACGAACCTATAAGCGAGCCCGCTTCAACAGATAGTAATTATATGGACCTTGCTTTTAATATCAACATACAGCCGCCGCAAATAATAGGAAACCTGAATAAAATTTATCCCGAAGAGGCCCGAAACGAAAAAGCCGAGGCCATGGTTTTTGTTGAACTTTTTATCTCAAAAGAAGGCGAGGTAGAAAAAGTAACCGTTTTAGAAGTTATCTTAAATAAAGAATTCCCTGACGATAAAAAATCGGCTATAGTTCAAAAATTTTCCCGCGCGGCTAAAGAGATTTTTCAGACAGCAAGATTTACGAGGCCCTATGTTGAAAATGAAAATATTCCCATTCGAATGGAACAAACTCTTGAATTTAAATTAAATTTATAAAAAACATGAAAAATAAAATAATTACATATTTACTGTTTCTTTTTTTATTCTTTTTAAGTATAAATATTTACGCGCAAGAGGCTATTACAATTTCAGGCAAAATTATTTACAGCGAAAGTGAAAAACCTGCTGTCTTTGTTACGGTTGCTATTCTTGAAACAAAACAAAAAACGAGAACCGATTCTGAAGGCAGGTATGCTATAACTCTAAATTCATCGGGAGAATATACAATACTGGTATCATCCAACGCTATTGAAAATTATATGGAAAAAATAAATATCATAACCAATCTTGAAAAAAACATCTTTGTCTCGGCGGTAAAAATATCAGGTCAAAAACTAACCATTATTGGTGAGAGAGATATTCAAAAAATTTCAAGAAACACTCTTGACCAAAAAGCTATAAAAGACGCGCCGGCCACCTTTGGCGATTCATTAAACGCTCTTACCACCCTGCCGGGCGTTATTCGCTCAGGCGGTTTTTTGGGCTCTTTAATTATAAGAGGTGCGCCTGATACTTCAAACCGATACTTTATTGACGATATACCTGTGTTAAATCCACAGCATTTTGGTTCTATTCAATCTGTTATTTCAAACGATTTAATAAATAAAATTGATCTGTACTCTTCAGCACATCCCGCGTCTTTTGACGGAGCTTTTGGCGCCGTAATTGATATTCAAACAGTAGATAGTGTTAAGAAACCAAAAAATGTTTTAGATGTAAGCATTATCTCAAGTAATTTTTATACAGCTTTCCCTATATCGCGAAACCGGGATGAGAACAAAATTAATGTTTCTGAAGAAAAAGAGAATGAAAATAAATTTGAAAAAGAGAAAGCTAAAAACGGTGATAAAAACACTGCAAAACCTCTCGGATACTGGATTGCGGCCGCGCGTATAAGTTATTTAACTTTACTTGTTCCCCCTATTTCAAAATTTTTTTCAGATGAAGGTATAACACAGCTACCCGAATATTATGATTATCAGCTTAAAGGAAAACTATTCGCCGATGAAAGAGGAAAACATTCATTCTCGGCTCTTTTTTTTGGCAGTTATGACACCTTTGTTTTCACTCAGGAACTAAACGAAGAAGAAAAAAAAGAAGCCCGTGAAGAAGGCAGCGATCCTTTACTTGATAATTCTGAAGGTAACACAACAACGCACTCACATTCACAAAGTATACGCTATATGTACCGCCCCTCTGAAAAATACTATAATAAAACTATTCTGTTTAACATTTATAATCACAGCATATTTAAGATAAAAGCTCAGGGAGTAATAGACGCCGGGCTTAATCGCACCCAGGATATTGAAAGCGATCCCAGCATAGCGGGAATCATTAATAAAAACAGCTATAAGTATTTCAACTCGATTTTTGAGCTTGAAACCTCTCTGGCATACCGTCTATATTACTTTCAAAGTAAAGGAGAAACCGTAGTATTAACAAGACCAGATTATGCCTCAAATGGACCTCCTGATTTCGCCGACGATTCTCTTTTTGCCAATGTTGACTTAAATAGAAAAGCAAGTAATCATCTCATTAGCGCGCACTTGGTACATAAAATAAAGTATAAAAAACTGACATTAGCTCCCGGCATCAGAAGCGACTATTTATTAAGAACAAAAGATATTACTTTTGATCCCAGAGGCTTTTTAAGTTATGAATTTGAAAGTGGAACTACCCTATCAGCAGCAGGCGGCATCTATCATTCATTCGCTCAAATAAACCAGTTTTTATATAACCGTGCTTTTAGCCAACAGCCGCAGGTAATAGAGGCCGACTATATAAAACCCGAAAAAGCTGTTCACCAAAGCGCCGGAATTGAACAAAAATATGATTTATATACCCTAAAAATAGAAGGCTTCTATAATACATTTTCTGACTTATTAGAAAATTATCCGCGGCCCGCAGAAGATAAGTATTTCATAAACACTACATCTGCCAAAGCTCAGGGGTTTGAAATTTTTATAAAAAAAGATCGATTTGCCGAAACCGACGGACTATATTCATGGATAAGCTACACATACACCCACGCGAAGTTTAAAACAGGAAGCCCCCTTGATACAAACAGGGGCCAGTGGCTGCCGGCACGCTATGAACAACCGCATAATTTAAAAATAACAGCCGGATATATTTTCGGCCGAAACCAGATAGGCGCCCGGTTTGAAATGAGTTCGGGGTTCCCTTATACGCCTATTATATCTTCAGACGAAAAACTACCGGGAAGATATTCACCAATTTATGGAATTCCGCTGTCAGAAAGATATAATTTAAGTCATCGTCTTGATATAAGGTATTCACAGGACATTAAATTTACTAAGAGTACTTTAAAATGGTACATTGAATTTATTAACGTTTATAACTACAAGCCCGATTCTAGCCAAAAGTGGAGTTATACAAAACCGTTTGAAAAAAACAGTAATCCGATTTTAACCTCTTCAAATCCTCTGGGCATTATACCGAATTTTGGTTTAGAATACAGGTTTTAATAATAGAGTATTTTTATTTTCGAGTAGAATATTTTCTAAGCACTCTTAAAGCGGCCTTTTATTCTATAAAAAAACCTTCAAACCCCTTGCTTTGGCCATGAGGTTTAACGACACCCTTTTTCTTCGAGTGATTTGCGAAATATTGGTTCCCAATGGGTTTTTTTCATACTTGAATATCCGCTCTCTAATTGTGACTCTATAACTTCGTTACTATTATCATGTCTTTCTAATAATGCGCCAAAAGTGGGATTGACACCAGACGTTTTTTATCTTCAACAAGGGTGCAAGAATCGTAAAAAATTTGCCTTAATTGAATACTCTATTTTTGGGCAGGTTATAGCAAAGAACTGGTTGATAGTTTTAAAGAACGCTATGGTCCCCTATTAAGTGGCAAAGATATTGCTAATACTATTTATTTCATTGTCAGCCAAGACCCTCATGTACATATCAGCGATATTGTCGTTCGCCCGATAAAGCAGGAGTATCCTTAAGGTGAAAAATTGGTCGTTGCCGCGAAAAAGTAGTATTATTTTACATCCCTGTCATTAGTTTACGACTAGTTATCTAATATAAAATCTTGACAAGCTGTTATTACAATTATTTTATTATATGATGGAAAAAGTTTCAGTTAAAGAATCATTTAATAAGTTTAAGCCGGAAGGCTGCGTTTTTGTAATTTCAATTAATGAAAAACTAAAACCCAGTGGTATGATTGCGGCATGGAACATGAAATGTTCTATGGAACCGCCTCTTTTCGCCGTTTCTTTATCAAAAAATGGCTATACTCATAAATTGATACAACAAAGTAAAGAGTTCGTTATTGCGGTTCCCAATAAAGAACTTGAAGAAGCTCTTTTGTTATTCGGTTCAACTCATGGCGACAAGGTTGATAAATTTACTGAAACAAATATTGAAACGGCCAAAGCCGAATTTGTGAAATCACCGTTAATCAAAAACGCGACTATCAATTATGAATGTGAGTTATATAAAGAAGTTGATGCCGGAGATCATATCATTTTTATAGGAAAAATTCTTGCCTCTTACATAAACAAAGATAAAAAAGTATTGCTGAACATGAGAAGAGAAGGCGACAGAAGAATTTTTGACGAATTCTAGTGTTTATAATTTTAATTCTTTGGGTTTAGCCAGCCTGCTAAGATAACAACGTACTTTCTTAAAAACTTTCTTCTCAAATTCTTTTATTTCTTTCGCGCTTAATTCAGATATAGCCAGTTTGGCGCTCTTTTCATCTTTAAATTCAATAACTTCAATACCCGTGGGATATTCTTCATCGGTATCGTTAAAAACCCATTCAAACGCGTGGCTGTAAAAAAGATACTGTGGATTGTATTTTTCTAAAATATCAAGAATTTTCATTCTATATTTCTTAAATAATTCAAATTCACCCGGAATTAACCATCCTTCAACAATCAGAAAAACAGATTCTTCTGTCATATTAATCCCAACTCTCTGGCGCGTGCCACTGCTTCAGTGCGTCTTTCTACACCGAGCTTGCCAAAAATATTCTGATTGTGACTTTTAATGGTACTTAGTTCAAGAAAAAGCTGTTCAGAAATTTTTCGATTTGAAAGTCCATCGGCGATGAGTTTTAGTATTTCAAGTTCTCGTTGGCTTAACGGATCGATAAGCGGTTGTTCTTTTTGCTCTTTGCCTTCGGCTAAATCGATTGATTTATTCTTAAGTTTCTCTGCCTTAAATTCTTTTAACAGTTTTTCAGTATAATTTACCATCGTTCCGTTTTTATGGGCTTCTAAAAGTATATCTTCCATTACTTTCCCTTCATCTATAAATATACGAACAAATTTGCCCGGTTCGGCTAAAGCAAGAGCTTCGCCTATCGCTTTAAGAGCTTTGTCTTTTGAATTATTCATCCAATGCGAAAGAGCTTCTAGAACTAAGACTTCAAGCCGTTCTTTTTGCCAAAAATTTTTATCAAATTTTTTAGTTAGTTTATCAAGCAAAGTTAAAGCTGAAGCCGTATTTTTTTCGGCCAAAAATAAACGTACCTCAATAAAAGGAAGATTATGTGTTTTAACAAGTTCCCTTACAGCTTTTAGTTTATCCTGACGAAGAAAAATAAGAGATTGCACTTCGGTTGCTTCATTTTGTCTATAAGCAAAATTATTTTGGTTTATTGAGACAATTGTCTTTTTGATTATCGCGCTTGCTTTGATGGTATCTTTTAGCGCAAGATTTAAGCGGGCCAAAAATATTTCGCACATGATATATCTGTCAAGAACCTTATCATATAAAAGCGCGAATTCCATCCACTTGTCAGCATGATAATGAGCTTTATCAAGATCGTTCCATTGGTAGAATATCTGGGCCAGCGTTCTGTGTGCTTCGCATGCAACAGGTACGGTCATATCATCAAGCAATCGAAGCGCCTTTTTCTGGGTTTCGGTAGCGGTGAATAAATCGCTTTGATAAAATTGCATCTCACCAAGACCAATGGCGGCACATGCATTCATGAAATGCGCGCCTATTTTTTCACTTATCAATATCGCTTCAGAAAAAGATTTGCTCGCTAAAGCACGCTCTTCTTTTTGCATATAACCCATACCCAGTTGAAAATGTGCCGTAGCGCGGTGCAGCAGGTTTTGCGGATGCAGATACTCTAAAGCTTTCTTTGCTTCTTTAATAACTATATCATGCTGATATTTTGAAAACCCTATAGTCGCCCGACAGCTGGCGACACTTCCCAATAAATTTTTTACCTCTTCATTCATTTCATGTTTTTCTAAAGCTTTTTCGGCAGAGATAAGTTTCTCTTCTATACTGCTTGTGTGACCCGCTGCTAATAAGGCGCTTGCATACATTAGCCATAATTCAGGATTTTTATCGAGTTCTTCTTTTGATAGTGATTTAAACCAGTCTATTACAGGTATAAAAGCGCCCCTAACATACAAAGGCATTCCTTTGCCTTTAATTAATCTTACCGCACGCTCAATATCATTTGCCTCTGTCGCATGGCAAAAAGCGTCTGTTTCATAATGGTTTTCTTCATACCATTTACTGGCCCGAAGATGCAGTTCAATTATATTAAACTTTTCACTTTTCTTTACTGTAAATTTCTTTTGAAGGTGCTTTCTTAAAAAATCGCGAAATAGATGATGGTATCTGAACCACTTGCGTTCATTATCAAGGGGAATTAAAAATAGGTTTGCATTTTGAAGAAATTCAAGATTTTCCTGCCCTTTGCCCAATTTATCTGACAGAACAGCATCGCAAAGAGATCCCGATAAGCGTTCTAATATTGAAGTATAAAGAAGAAAATTTTGAATTTCTTCAGTTTGTCTGTTTAGAACTTCTTCAACAAGATAATCAAGAATAAATTGGTGGCTGCCCGAAAAAGACTTAATAAAATTCTCTTTATCTTTGTAATTTTGTATAGACAAAGCAGCAAGCTGTAAACCCGCAATCCATCCTTCGGTACGCTCTTCTAAAGTATGAATATCTTTTTTTGAAATATTTAATCCCATAACCTCGTTAAAAAAATCAGACGCTTCATCTTCAGTAAAACAAAGTTTGTCGGCCCGAATTTCTGAAAGCTGGCCCTTCGCCCTAAGTTTCGCGAGAGGCAGCATAGGATCTTCGCGGGTAGCAATTACAATATGCATATTTGGCGGCTGGTTTTCTAAGAGAAAAGTTAGAATATCATCAATAGGTTTTGAATCAATCACATGGTAATCGTCTATTACAAAAATGATTTTATTTTTATAAGATGAGATATCATTTACAAGAGAAGTTAAAATTGAATCAATAGAAGGCGGCTGAGGAGTTTGAAGAGAAGCTAAAACAGATTTGCCGATGTTTTTGCTTATTATCTGTAAAGCAGATATGAAATATGTTAAAAATCGCACTGGTTCATTATCCTGATGATCTAAAGAAAGCATGGCAGCTGGTTTTTTTATTTTGGCAAGCCACCTGGCTACTAAAGTTGTTTTACCATAACCCGCATGAGCGCAAACCAGCGATAATTTACCCTCTACACCTGCATTTAACTTGTCAATAAGCCGTTGTCTAGCAATAACCTTAGAACCAGGCAGGGGGATGTAAATTTTTGTTGTTAATATTTGTTCAGGCATGAAAATTTAAGTATTATATTTTAAACAATAGTTGAAATTTTACAGGCTCTTCGTAAAGCATAATTTTATATTATAACAACGTAAGGAAATAAAATATATATATATTAAGATATATGAAAAAATATTTTGTAAATACGTAGAATTGAGAATTGATTTATCTATAATTTTTTTCTTTGCAATTTTTTCACATTCTTGCTTAAATATAAACCTGATATAAAAATGTACTTATCATTTATGTCATTACTTTAGATTATTAGATTTATTTATCAATTAATTTCACCGCAAGGCAGTGGCTTGCCAGTGTTTTGGCAAAGTATCATATACGGATATTTTGTTCTCACTGCTATTTATTTTATTGTACCGCTTATTTTTATATTACGCGAAAAAGAAAACAATTAATTCTTCTTAGTTATAAAATATTTTCAATTATATTTGAATAATTTAGAAATATTTTATTTATGGTAACATTATATTACCTTCTTTTTGTTATATAATTAACATTAATTTATTGGGGCAATATGAAAAAATATTTTTTTAGAAATCTTTTATTAATTATTTTCTTAATTAATGCTACGATATGGTCCACTGAAAATACATCCGGCCATATAATTGAAAAAGATAAAGAGCTCGCAAAGAAAGAAGAAATATCATGGTTAATATCTACTGAACTTAGCGTTCCGCTTACCGGCAGCATTGGTATTACTCTCGGAAAACCTTTAACAGATAAGCTGATAATTTCAAATTTTCTTTATTATTTTGATCGAGACTGGATGAAACTTTTAAAGAAAGGCGACTGGCACAGCAACAGCGTTTTCGTTGGTCTTACTTTTTCATATTTTCCGTTTTCTAACTCTGGTGAGTATAACGGTTATTTTGTGGGAGGCGACTTTGGTTTGTCAATAAGCAATCAAACATATAGGCCCTTAAATAAATCTGATGTATTCTTTTTCCCTTTTCTTGAATTATATTTTTGCGGATATTCAATGCCTCTTTGGCAAGAATTAGACTTAGTGCTATTACTGGGTGCCGGCTGGGCAGATGTAAGTTCTCAGGTAAATATTGATGGTCATATAAATTCAGGCGACTATTATCCTATTATTAACGCAAGATTATCATACAAATGGTAGATGTTTTTTTCGGGTTGAAGACCTCCTGTTACTTCATGGTTCTTTACTCATGAAACGTTTTTGAACTTTCTCTTTAGCAATTTTTAACATGGCATCTGAGACATCCACTGCCAGTATTTTCTTAAAATATTTTGCCGCCTGTACGGTAAACGAACCTGTACCGCCTCCTATTTCAAAAGCTGTCGTTTCTTTAATGTCAGTTAAATTAAGTTTACGAATGAAGATATCACAGTCTCGCATTATTAAAATCTTTCACCCATAAAGAAGGAGTATCGGCAAAAGATTTATAAAAGTAAAATAGTCTAAAAGTTAAGTAGCCGAAAAAGCATTTCTTTGTTATAATATAGAATGATAACTCTTATAGCGACATTGCTTTTAGCTTCTCGACAAATTTAATGGCGAAAAATCATAATTAAATAATTGTAATTATAATATGCTATTTAAAACTATTACAAAGGAAAATCTCAGAACATTTATTACTAACATTATAAAAGAAAACCAGACTTTTGCTCCGGTAGTTGTATCGACAGATGCCGACAATAATCCTATTTACCAATTTAAAAAAGTTGATTCTTTTGAAGAAATTAAAATTAATTACACTAAATCATATTCATCTATAAAAAACTTTTTTTTACCATATAAAGAAGATTTATCTACTTTTCATTTTAACGAGAACGGTTGGGAACAAAAGATAAATTACAGAGTTAATCCACGTGTACTTTTTGGGGTCAGAGCCTGTGACATTAACGCTCTTATAAAACTTGATCAGGTGTTGATGAAAGGTTCGTTCCCGCATCCTTATTACATAGCCAGACGAAAAAATACTTTTATCATAGGGCTTGATCACGAACCAATGGCAGACTGTTTTTGCCAATCTCTTGATACCAACGAAGTCGTTCACGGGTTTGACATATTTCTTACCGATATCGGACCAAAATATTTTATGCTTATAAACTCATCAAAAGCCTTCAATCTTCTTAAAAACATTACTATCGAAGAGGTAAAAGAAGAAGACAGAGAAAATTATATTAAAGAAAAAAACCGCCTCGCTTCTCTTTTTAAATCACATGTAGATGTAACAGGCATGGCAAATTTAATGGATATTGAGTTTGAATCATCCGTTTGGCAAAAATGGGGAGATAAATGCCTAAGCTGCGGCAGCTGTGCCATGGTATGTCCTACCTGCTATTGTTATACCGTATGCGAAAAAATTAATCTATCATTAAAAACCGCCTCTAAAGAAAAAATGCTGTATTCATGTAATTTAATAGACTTTGCCGAAGTCGCTGGCGGCCATAACTTTAGACCGAAGTCATCTGACCGTTTAAAATACCGGTATTACCACCAGCATCGGGGTTTTGTTGAAAGTTTTGATGAGTCAAAATGTGTCGGATGTAACCGATGCCAAAAAGCCTGCCCTGCTGATATAAATCCTGTTGAAGTGTTAAGAGACTTAAGAAAGGAAAACATAAAATGACATATAAAATACCGGTTTATGATATTAATAACGAACATTCTCTTTCACAGACTCCTAATTTTAATAATAAAAATGCTTTAATGAAAACCGATATGGTTTATCAATGCGAAATCACCAATATTGTTGAACTAACAGAATCAGAAAAACTCTTTCAACTGAAAATTATTAATCCTATTGAGGCTAAGATATTCTCATTCTTACCAGGGCAGTTTGTAATGGTAGAGGTGCCCGGCTTTGGCGAAATTCCTGTTTCTATTTCAGGTTCAACATCAAGAAGAGGTTCTGTTGCTTTATGTATTCGAAAAGTAGGCAAGGTAACCGGAATTTTACATAAGTTGAAGAAGGGTACTATGCTCGGTATTCGCGGCCCTTTTGGCACTCATTTTCCCATGAAGCAAATGAAAGGCAGTAATATTTTGCTGATTGCCGGAGGGTTGGGAATTGCTCCCTTAAGAGCGCCTATTTACTGGATAAACGAACACCGGTCTGATTTTGAGAATGTACATATTTTATATGGTGTAAAAACCCCCGAACAAATTCTTTTTGATTTTCAATTTGATTCATGGAGAAAAATTTATAACTATGATATTCATGTAATAGTTGAAAATTCCGATAAATCATGGCAAGGCAAAACAGGGCTTATTACCGATCTTTTTAAAGATATTTCAATTGATGTAAAAAATACGTATGCCATTGTCTGCGGCCCGCCCGCTATGTTTAAGTTTGTTTGTGATTATTTAAACAAACAAGGTCTTGCTATGAATCAAATGTTTATTTCTCTTGAAAGAAGAATGCATTGCGGCATGGGCAAATGTTGCCGTTGCATGGTGGGTTCTACCTTTACCTGTGTTGACGGGCCTGTCATGGATTTTTGGACAGTCATGAACTTGAAAGAGGCTATTTAAATTAAAGTTTTACAAAAAAATATAATACAAGGAGATTTTTTTGGAATTTTCAGGAATACCGCTTAAGAAACTTAGGGCCGCTTTTTTTGATTTTACCTCATGTGAAGGCTGTCAGCTTCAAATATTAAATCATGAAAAGAATCTTCCCGATTTTCTTTCTTTAATAGAAATTGTAAATTTTAGAGAAATATCTTCAGATAAACGAGATGATTATGAAATTGCCTTTATTGAAGGCGCCGTATCTAGAAAAGATCAAATAGACAGACTTAAAGATATAAGAAAAAAAGCAAAGCTTGTAGTTTCTCTTGGAACATGTGCCTGTTACGGGGGCGTTAACGCTATTAAAAATAATTTTTCAATAGAAAGTATGGTTGATGAAGTCTATAAAGAAAATAAACCTGAAACTATTCCGGTTCAAAAAATTAGCGAGATCATTTCAGTTGATCTTGAAATACCGGGATGCCCAGTCTCAAAAATAGAATTAGAGTATATTATTTTATGTTTGGCGCTTGGTTCTGTAATTGAGAAAAAAAAATATCCGGTTTGTATAGAGTGCAAGCAAAATATGAATCACTGTTTTATTGACAAAGGCTCACTGTGTTTTGGGGCAATAACCAGAGCCGGTTGTGATTCTATATGTGTAAACGGGGGTCTGCCATGTTACGGATGCAGGGGGCCTTCTGCATCCGTAAACTGGATGTCATTAAAAAATATTCTTATTGATAAAGGTATAACAGAAGAAGAAATTTTAGAAAAACTTTCTTTATTTAATTCTCTTAATGAGGTAATAAAAGATGAAAATTGACATGAATATAAATATAAGTCATCTGGCGCGTGTTGAAGGTCACGGAGACATTCATATTCAGGTAAAAGACGGCCAATTGGTAGATGCGAAGTGGTCGGTAGTAGAAACACCCCGTTTTTTTGAGGTTATGCTTAAAAATAAGTCTTTAGACATGGCTCCTTTAATCGTATCGAGAATTTGCGGTATCTGTTCTATAAGCCATACGATAGCTTCTATTCGTGCTATTGAGAACGCTCTTTTGATCACACCGCCTGAGAAGGCTCAAAAATTAAGACTTTTAGCGTTATATGGCGAAATACTGCAAAGCCATAGCCTTCACTTCTTTTTTTTAGCCATGCCCGATTTTTATAATTCTCATAGCGCTATTTCGCTTATGAAAACGAAGGGTGAAATATACGAAGCCGCTCTTCGAATCAGAGGATGCGCAAATTTTATATGCGATATAATAGGGGGAAGATCAACTCACCCCGTAAGTTTTTGTATAGGCGGCATTGCTAAAACGCCAAATATTGAAGAATACACCTATTTAGCAGAAAACCTTTCAAAAATCGTAGCAGATTTAGAGTTTGCAGCTGAGACATCTCTCTCTCTTCAAATGCCAAGTTTTGAAAGAGAAACTGAATTTGTATCTCTAAAGGGAGAAACAAATTATCAGTTAATCGGAGGAAGTCTTATGTCATCTGACGGTGTTGAGAAGATAGAAAATGAATACCTTGCCATGACAAACGAATATACCGTTGATTTTTCAACCAGCAAACATGCCCGTTTAAGCCGCGATTCTTTTGCCGTGGGCCCCTTAGCCAGATTCAATAACAATTATGAGTTTTTACATCCTGAGGCTAAAAAAGAAGCTGAAAAATTTAACCTTAAACCGATTAATTACAACCCCTTTAATAATAATTTAGTGCGGATAGTTGAATGCTTTCATGTATTATACAAATCAATCCATTTAATTGAACAATTAATTGAAGATAAATCTAAGGATATTGTTTCTGAGTATTCGGTTTTTGAAGCAGAGGGCATAGGAGCTATTGAAGCTCCGCGCGGAATTTTGTATCATCATTACCAAATAAACAAAAAAGGTAAAATAGAAAAAGCTAACTGTGTAATACCCACTACCCAGAATAACGGTAATATTCATCACGACCTAAGCTTTCTTGTAAAACAGGAACTTTCGGCGAACAAAAATGACAAAAATATAACACACTTATGCGAAATGCTTGTAAGATCATACGACCCCTGTATTTCGTGTTCTGTACATTAAAATTATAAATCTTCAATTTCGCAGTATTTTTCTTGAAAGACACTTGGGTCTTGTTCATTTTTTATTTTTGCTTTCTCTTAGCGATTTTTAGCATGGCATCCGAGACATCCAATCTTGCATTATTGCCTTTCTTTATAAAAAAGAAAAATGAAATGGATGTTTTGTAAAGATATTTTCATGCGTTTAAAAAAAAATAAATATATCCTAAAATATTTTATCTTGACTCTTCTATTCGATACGATTTGAAAAGTTATTTATCATAGAAATTAATATCTCCAAAAACCTGTGACGGGAAACAATTTTTAATATCAAAGTAACGCTTTTTCAACTTAGTATTGTTTATATACTAAACAGACAATTTTTACAGGAGAATAAAATGAAAAAGTTACAAATCGCATTAAGTATTACAATTTTGGTTTTTCTGGCTACCCCCCTTCTAGGGCAAGAGCAGACACAATCGAAACCAGAGAAAGAAGAGACCATAAAAGAATCTGTTAAAGAAGAAAAAGATTATAAAACAGCTATAATCGAATGGTCGATTTTTTCACCATGGGAAATGCACCCCGGCGACAACAAATCAATTAATGGGCTTCATCTAATGTTGCCTTATGGCCGTGCGGCCAATATGAATGGGCTGGCATTGGGATATGTTCACTGGGTTGATAATGATATGAACGGAGTAGAGTTAGACTTCTTTAGCTATGTTGGCAATAACTCAAGAGGTGTTCAGGCATCATTCCTGAATTATTCAGGAAACAGTATGACTGGTGTTCAACCAGCATTTGTTAACATAGCCAAAGCTAATATGACTGGGGTACAACCGTCATTTGTTAATTATGCCGGCGGTAACATGACAGGTATTCAACCAGCATTTGTTAATTATGCAGGTAATGACATGATAGGGTTTCAGCCTTCGTTTGTCAATTTTTCAAATAATATGGTTGGGCTTCAAACCTCTTTCTTGAATATTGTTAAAAACGAAACAAAAGGAGCCCAGGTGAGCTATGTAAATTATTCATCTGAAATAGAGGGTCTTCAATTAGGTTTTATTAATTACGCTAAAAAAGTAAATGGCGCTCAGGTCGGTTTAATTAATATTTCTCATAAAATGGAGGGCGTTCCCGTAGGGTTAATAAATATAGTTTTAGACGGAAGTCTAGATGCTTCTCTTTGGAGTTCTTTATCAACCATGAGCAATATGGCGGTTGTAATGCGCGCGAGTAAATATACTTACGCTATAACCATGTTAGGTTATGACTCGCGAGATGCGGCTAAAGAGAAAGTAGACGCAGCCAGCGTTGGATTTGGGTTTGGTATTAGGCTGCCTTATCAATCATTTTTTGTCGATTTCGATTATAGCTTTCATCAGGCCGCTGAAAAATATAACAAAGATTTGTTCAAAGATAAAAATTATACTCTGACAAAAATTCGTGTTATGCCCGGTTATCAGATAATGAAACAATTGAGTGTATTTGGCGGATTTATTAATAACTCTTATTACAAGAATAAAACTTATAATCATGGTCGGCAAGTTGATTTGGCCTTCGGAGTGAATGTGGGAATATTATAAAAAGAGTTCTTTTTGGTGACATCAAAAATTGCCTCAAAATAATTGCAATTCACTCATTGGATAAAAAAGGCTTCTTTTTAAGAAAGAAGTCTTTTCTTGTTTTTATTTTTCTCATCTATAATCAAAATCGACAAAAAATGATCTATTGAAATTTCAAAAGTCCAATATAAAAAACTAGTTCTTACATGAACTCTTTCATATAACTTACCGTTAACAAGTCAATGGGCTGACCTCTTTTTTGCAGTTCATTTATAATATGACTCTTCTTTTCTTCATTAAGATTCTGACCCAGCTTAAATTTTCCGCTTATATTGTCAGGCTTAATTGCAACTAAATTTGTCGCTTTCAATTCTTTTTCATACAGTTCGTCTGACGGATCTATTTTTTGATATCGTCCCTCGGCCTGAAGTCTTTGCATTAATGTCGTAAGTACATGGCTTTTTACAGAAAGGTCCGTTACGAATTCTGCTGCGCCAGAAACAGAAACCGACATAAAAAACTGTGTCGCGTTACAGGCCTTTTGAGAATCTGTAAAATATGACGGAATTATGGATAATGGAAGAACCATGCTAAAATGTACTTTTGGAGTCTTTTTCAGTAAGGTTATTTTCTTGCCCGCCATGGCCGAATGAAAGTATAAAGTCGAATCATACCAGATATGATTTACCGGTACCTGATACGGAGAATTATTCTCATCAATAAGGGCAAGGGTTCCCCATTCGCATTTGTTTATGACATCTTCGAGTATTTTTTTATCTGTTATTAAAAATTCTTTTCTTCTCATTGATATATTACCTCATAAAAAAATGTATTGAATATTGCTACAGTATTTCAATTAATAAATAATATCTGCGATTACAAGCAAAATTTATTTGAACTTTTCTTGACATACGGGTAAGAATGTCAGGATTATGGCGATGCCAATGAGCAAAAAAACCTTTTACATATTAATCTTTTGCGTCGTATTCTATATTATTTTTATTCAAATCAGAATCTATGCTCTTTCAGATGATATTTCAGATGTTATAGAAAGTCAAAAAAATAAAACGATAAAAATTTTATTAAACGAATTTCCTATTGTTAAACAGGCAAAACCATATTCATGCGGTCTCGCTACGATAACTATGATTTACTCTTTTCTGGTAGAAAAATCAAGCGAAGAGACTATCACGAAAAAACTTGAATTGGAACAAAGAAAATCAGGAATGACTCCCCGATTTTTTTCTGAGAATTTACAGAGCCTGTTAAAAGATTACCGGGTTACCTATTTCTCAAATATAAAAGATAGTCTGGTTCTAAAAAATATTTTTCATTCTTTAGATAACCAGATACCCGTTGGTATAAATTTTTCAACAATAAACGCTTTTGAAAAACAAAGCACTGATACTCACCTTTCGGCAATTATCGGGTATGATTTAAATTCAAATACATTCATAGTCGCCAACGCTTATGGATTTATTGAAGAGATTAAAATTTCTTCTCTATTTAGAATGTTAAAATATGAAAATCATAAAGATTCGCCATTTTTATTTGACCTCGCTATTCTTTTAAATATTATTGGTAAGAACAATATTATTATCATTGAGCCGCTTTAATAACCTGTAATCGCTTCAGCAACAAATTCAGGTTTCTCTTCTTGAATAAAATGACCACAGTCTTTTATCTCTGTTACTTTCGCTTTAGAAAATCCTTCTCGCCATTTATCAAGTAATAAATTTGCCGGCAGCAATTCATCTTCCATTCCCCATAATATTCTTGTGGGTATGTTTTGAATTTTATCTTTATTTTCCCATAACTTCGCGTACCAACCGCTTTCACCTAGTAGTGAAAGCGCAAATTGATATGCTGCTTTTCTGCCGTTTTTATTCTGAGCTTTTATGTAATGTTTATGAATTGATTTATTTATATTTTTTGAATTATGAAAACCTTTTTTAACCAGAACCTTTGCTGAAAAATTTAAATTCAGGTATAAAAATTTTCCTATTCCTGTTTTAATAATCTTCGAGGGTTTCGCGAAGTGCGCGTAATCATCTAAGGGCCAAAGCCATGTATTTAATATTGTTATACTTTTTATTTTTTCAGGCATATCTATAGCGCAGCTTAATCCAATGGGTCCGCCAAAGTCATGTACCACAAGATGAAAATTTTTTATTTTCAGCTCTTTAATAAAATCTTTTAGCCTTTTCGCGTGCGCCTGTGGCGAATAGTCAATATTCTTTGACTTTTCAGATAGTCCAAATCCTAAATGATCAGGCGCTATGCATCTGTATTTTATATTTAATTTCTTGATAACTTTTCTGTATACAAAAGACCAGCATGGTGTACCATGCACAAATAAAATTACATCGCCTTCACCCTCATCTACATAGTTCATTGTATATCCGTCTATAATTGCGGTTTTTGTTTGAAACGGATACTCTTCTTTATTTAGCCAATTGTTTGTTTTCATATGCTTCTCCTGTTGGTAATATTCTAAAGTTAAATCTTATTAAAGCAAAATACGAACGTACGTTCGTATTGTCAACTTTTTATTAAAATTTCAAATTAAGATAAACTATCACAATTTAAAATAATTTTTATCCATATATTGAACAGCTCCCTTAAAGGACGCTGTTCAATATATTTTTATCTGGCTGAATTTCTTAGACTAAAGAATAAAACAGTTTTCAGCTCCGGGCCATACATACTTATGTCAATCTACTTGACCCATGTTAATAAATGAAATAATTATAAATGAAATTTATAAAGAACATCACTCATCTATTTAAAAAAAACAGGATAAACCGAAAAGTTCTTCAAATCGCGATTCCCTCTTCACTTGGCATGATGAGTCAGACAGCCGTCATGATAACCGATACCATTATGACAGGCAGGCTGGGTGTTTCTCAGCAGGCGGCTGTAGGCCTTGGCGGCATGCTTATTTGGACAATAATGGCTTTTTTAATGGGAGGTTCAACAGGCATTCAAATAATTGTATCGCGAAGAATTGGAGAAAAAAATATAACAGCGGCAGGCCAAACGCTTTTAACGGCTCTTTTATTTTTTTTCTTGCTGGGTATTGTTATTACTTTAGCTGGTATTCTGGCTTCGCCTAAGTTAGCGGAATTTTTTGCTGTTCAAAAAGAGCTTGTTCAAATAGCCTCTCCCTTTCTTCAGTTTCGGTTTGCCGGTATTTTAATATACCTTTTAAATTCAGCTTTTATAGGTTTTTTTAATGCGACGGGTAAGACAAAAATAACTATGATATCATCTTTTGCTGTTGCTATAAGCAATATCATATTAAACTATGTTTTAATTTTTGGCAAATTTGGCGTCCCCGCATACGGAACTATAGGCGCGGCAATTGCATCATCTTTGGCCCCCATTACTGGTATGTTAGTCTTTTTAATATATTGTTTTCAAAAACAGTTTATAGTATATTTTGCGATTAAAGAAAGAAAAATTAATTTTTCAATTTTAAAAAATATCTCTCGTCTAAGTTTTGGCCCGGCCATGGAAGGTTTTCTTATGCATTTTGCTTTTCTTATTTTTTATAGATTTGCCGCTAATATCAGCACTATTTCTGTAGCGGCAACAAATATTATAGTGAGCATAATGAGTATATCGTTTATGCCCGGATTTTCTTTTGGTATTGCCGCGCTTACCTTACTGGGCCAAAACATAGGCGCAAAAAAAAATCATCTTGCTCGTTTTGCTGTTTATCGATGCGCCAACTACGCGGCTTTCATTATGAGTGCTTTGGGAATTGTTTTCATTATCTTAAGAAAACAAATTGTTCAAATATTTACTGAAGATAATTATGTTATTGAAGACGCTATACCGGCGCTTATTATAGTATCGCTTGCGCAGGCTGGCGATGCCTACCACATGGTGATGAGTTCTGCGTTAAGAGGAGCAGGCTATGTATACTGGGTATTAAAGGCAAATGTTTTAATTTCTTTTGGGGCAATGCTGCCTTTCGCATATTATTTGGGCATTTCTCTTAAGATGGGTACTTTAGGATTGTGGATTTCTGTATTTATTTGGCTTGTTTTATTAGGCGGTGTTTTTAGTTATAAATTTATTAAGGGTAAATGGATATCGGGCAGGGTATAGTAGTTACAGCAACTTCAATTCGCGCGCGCGGGCAACCGCTTCTGTTCGTCTTTTAACTTCAAGCTTACCAAAGATATTTCGGTTATAGCCTTTAATCGTATCAAGCGCCAAGAAAAGCCTTTCACTAATTTCTTGATTAGACATTCCTTTTTCAATCATTCGCAGTACTTCAAGTTCACGCTCGCTTAACTGTTCAGGCAAAGACTGGTGTTTTATTAAATTATTAAAATCTGTTTTACCTTTAGATTGAAACGCGCATAAAAGCTTTTTTACGTAATCGGGCATAATACCTTGTGTGGCCGCTTCTGACAACAAGCTTTTCATTTCTAAGCCTTCGTCGATAAAAATTCGAATATAATCTTCGGGTTCAGCTAAAGAGAGAGCTTCTTCTATTGCTTTAAGGGCTTTTTCAATTTTATTATCTGCTTTGTAAGCCAGTGCTAGTAAAATTAATGTTTTTAGATTTTCATTGGCCAGATTTTTTTCTTCTGTTTGCTTTTTGTATAATTCAAGAGTTTTTATTGATTCTATATGATTTTTTTCGGCAAGAAATATTCTCGCCTTACTTAAGGGTAAATTTATTATCTTTAATAAATTAGAAGCCGCTTTTATTTTTTTTTGATGAAGATAAACTAATATTTGCGCGTCTATAACTTCGGGCAGGGTGAATTTATAATTTTCTCTGCGGGCGGTTTGAAACGCGACATTAAGCATATTGCCAGCTTCTTCAGTATTGCCCTGGGCAATTTTTATTCGGGCAAGAAAAACTTCACATGAAATGTATCTGTCTATAACAATAGGAAATTGACGCGCTAGTTTTAAGGCCTGCTTTGCATATTTCTGAGCGTTTTCAAGATCGTTTAATTGATAATAAATGTGAGATAATACCAAATGGGCCTCGCATGCTATTGGTAAAGGTTCATCGCCAAATAAATCTAAAGCATTTTTTGCGGTTATAAATGCTAGATGAAGCTTATTCTCAAGTTCATAAGTACTGGCAAGCCCTATTGTTGATATTTTTTCAACAAAGTAGTGACCTGTTTTTTGACTTATTGATATCGCGTTAGAAAATGACTCAATAGCTGCTTTTCTTTCATCTTGTAGCATTTGAGCATTAGCAAGAGCCCATGTGGTTAACCCTCGGATAGGCAGATTTTTTGAATCTAAATATTCAAGAGCTCTTTTTGCCTCATTCATAACTGTAACCGTATCATAACGGCTTACGGCAAGCGAAGCACGCGTGGCGGCAATACGTCCCATCATATCTTTATTGATGGTATTTAGATCAGCATCTTTTAAAACAGCTTCGGCCGCTTGAAGTTTTTCTTCAACCAAATTAGTTTGTCCGGCTGTCATTAACGCTCCGGCGTATTGTATCCATAAAAAAGGCCGTTTATCAAGCTCTGCCTGAGATAAAGACTTTAGCCAGTTTAGTACCGGCAGTAAGGCTCCGCGTGTGTGTAATGCTATTCCATTGCCGCCCGATAACCTGGCGGCTAAATCAATATCATCCGCTAAAACAGCGTGATTAAAAGCCTCTAATTCAAAACCGTTTTTTTCAAACCATTCGCTGGCTTTGATATGCAATACGTTTATGTTATTTGCCCTGTCGCTTGAGTTTGTAAACTTAAGTCTCTGGCGAAGTAAATCGGCAAACAGATAGTGATACCTAAACCATTGCCGTTCATTATCAAGAGGAATGATAAATAAATTTGTATTTTCGAGATATTCTGTTATTTCTTCTGCCGAAACCGAAGAATCTTGAATAATCGCGTCACAAAGTGAAACACACATGCGATTTAAAATAGATGTATGAAGTAAGAATTTTTGAATTTTTTCAGGCAGTATATTTATCACTTCTTCAACAAGATAATCCATAATATATTCATGACTGCCTGAAAATTTTTGTATAAAATCTGAAATGTCTTTTCATTTTTCATTGCGTTTCGTAAAGTAAAATATGAACTATATTTTCTCTTGTTTCTTGTCTTATATTATTTAGTTTTTTGGTCAATAAAAACAACTTCGTTATATTATGAATATGCTTAAAAAAAATCTAATAGAAAATTGCATAAAAGTTAGAAAAATAAAAATGTCCTAAATTATTCAGTAAATAGTCATCAATAGGAAAGAAATTAATATAACAAATTAAGTAAAATTTTAAAAAAGGAGTTTAAAATGAAAAATATAAAAAAAAGAAACATATTAATTAAGCTAATACTGCCGGTATTTATGCTTTTATATTGCGGTTCAGATACTGCAACCGAAGAAGAAAACTTAGATTTATCTCTTACGGCTTCTATATCAGGAACGGTAACAACAGAATCGGGGCTTGAAGAAACCTCAGATTCATCTGCCGTAATGGGTTCACTGGCTGCTATTTCAACGCCATCAGGGGTAACCGTAGAAGTTTTTGAAATAGACGATTCTGGCAATGAGACTGCGGTAGGAGCTTCTGTAACTACCAATGAAGACGGTAGTTTTTCTATTGAAGTAGAAGCGGGAAAAAGCGGAAATTATATTGTTGTAGCCAAAGACGCCCAAGGCAATACAGCCTCTACCATAGTAGACGGTACAGTAAGTGAAAATGAAGATGTCGCGTCAGAGCCTATGACAGAAACAACGACCGCGCAGGTTGAAATTTTCAGAGAACTTAAGAAATCGGGTGAGGCAGCCGGATGTTTTATACATCCTCTCGCGTTAAAAGACAATATCAGCCCAAAACTGGCTGAACATTTAAGCAGTCTTGCCAGCGATGAGGCTAGAAGCCAGTTGATAGGTATTCTAGCTCATGGCATTTGCAAACTTAGGTTTGCGAAAGTAAAGGCCCTTGAGAGTCTTGGGATATCTATTGAAGATATTCGAAATAAAATGAAAGAATTAAACGTGCTTAGAAAAGAATTAAATTTAGATTTAAATAATGCCCAGAAATCTGCTGATAAGCAAACAGATAGAGACACTGCTTTTCAAAAACATATTATTAAAGAAATGCAATTGTACCTGCCGCCATCGCCCATAACGCTTGATCATGAAACAAGGGCAGTTACCATCGCGTCAAAAATTCATTCAATTTTTGATGAAAGATATATTGGCAAACAGATTGCCGATGCTTCTCTTAACGCCGAACTTGGCACACTGGGCGGTTACAGGTTTGCTGTTCAAAAAGAAACCGCTAAAAGAAGAACACTGGCCATTCACCGGTATATAAGTCATTTATATAGAGGGCTTGGTCTAACATTAGATGGTATTCAACCGGCTTTTAAAGCATTTATGGCAGGATTGCATGCTCCGGCTTCAACTTTAACATTTGATGTAATTATGGAAAGTTCAAATAATTTGGATGTAAAAGCGGCAACAATTGAGAGGGTACTCTATGTGAAAACTGAGATTGAAACTTTATTAGACGCTTATAGGATAGCGGTTTTCAATGATTTGAAAACAAAACTAGCCGACTCATCCGCGCAAATAACAACAGCTTATGATGCGCTTACGGTTTTGTCTGAAATATTAAAAGCTGCAGTTCAGACATTAATTACTGAAGATGCGAATTATATAACAGCAGGCAATATAAACTTAATACATCTGCCGCAAGATTACACACAAAAATATCTTGATTATTATAGTGCCGCGAAAAATGACACAGATGTTTATGCTTTAAATACATTAGAGCCTAAGCTGGCCGAGCTTTTGATTGTGTTGAGCGCGAACAGGTTTTAAATTAAAATTATGTAACTTGGTTTCAAAAAAAACAAATTATTACTTTACAATGAAACCAAGTTACATGTTATGTTTATTTAAGTATGGAAAAACCAATTAAAATTATTGTCTTGTTTACTTTTTTTGTTTTATATTCATGCAGCTCATTTGATGTTGTAGCAAATAAAAATACATCCGTAAAAGAAGTAAAAAGAATTGCTGTTTTTAATATAAAAAACATCAGTCAAACAGATGGCGCTAACTTGGCAGAATTTATAGGTGTAGAATTTTTGCGTCATGGCTATGATGTAGTTGAGCGTTCTATTCTTGAATCTATAATTAAAGAACAAAGTTTAAGCCAGTCAGGTTTAGTTGATGATCAAACCGCCGCGAAAATAGGCAAACTTGCCGGTGCAGATACTGTCGTAATTGGCTCTGGCAAATACTCAAACGGTAAGTTAGAAGTTCTTGTGATAAAACTGGTAAGTGCAGAAACAAGCTCAGTTTTATTAGCGGCACAATCAGAAGAAGCATTATCTATGGAAGAAGCAGCCAAGAAAGCAGTTAAAGAAATACATGATTACATTATTAGACCATAAGAGCATGGTAATATTTTAAAAACTTTCTTTTTTACCGGGGAATTCTTTTTTTCTAACATCAAGACAAAAATTTTCTACCGATGTAATAATCTGCTCTGATAAATTTGCGTATCTTCTTACAAATTTAGGCGAGAAATCGGCATCTATCCCTAAAAGATCGTTTATAACAAGAACCTGTCCGTCAGCGCCCGCGCCGGCTCCTATACCAATAGTGGGAATTTTTAATTTCTTACTTACTTCTTTTGCCAAATCAGCCGGAATCATTTCTAGAACCATGGCGAAGCATCCTGCCTTTTCAATAGCCAGCGCGTCTTTTATAAGATTTTCCTGCTCTTTTTTTTCTTTGGCCTGAAGTTTATAACCTCCGGTTTTTAAAACCGACTGCGGGGTAAGGCCCAGATGCCCCATAACCGGAATCGACGCGTCCGTTAATTTTTTTATGGTTTCAATTAAATATCCTGCGCCTTCAAGTTTTACCGCGTCGCATTGGGCTTCTTTCATAATGCGTCCGGCGTTTTTTACTGTCTTTTCAGGCGATATTTGAAAACTTAAAAAAGGCATATCAACGGTAATAAAGGCGTCGGGCAATCCGCGGCGGACGGTTTTGGCGTGATAAATCATTTCATCAAGGGTAACGGGCAGGGTGTTTTTATGACCTTGAAAAACACCGGCAAGTGAATCGCCCACAAGAACGGTATCTATTGATGTTTTTGACAGTAACTTTGCCATGCTGTAATCATAACATGTTAGAACGGTAATTTTTTCGCCCTTTTGCTTCTTGGCCGTAAAATCTTGTATTTTGGTTATTGTTTTCATGTTCATATCATCATATAAAATATTTGTTTCGGCGTCAAGAGCGTTTGGTTTTAATTCAGAAATAAATTGTTTTACCCAGTCTCTTGAACGGTTAAAAACATGAGGAACTTGAAGCGTATCGTCTTTATATTTACCGTCAGAGAACCACGCTATATCAATATCAATTTCACGTGGGCCGTACCTTTGATTTATTTTTCTGCCGGTTTTTTTTTCAACTTCTTTTGTAAGTTTTAATAATTCAGCCGGATTTAATTTCGTTTCAATAAGTATTCCCTGATTTAAAAAATCGGGCTGATTTTTATTTAATAAAGGCGGGGTTTTTAATGGCTTGGTTGTTGATATGATAGTAAGTTTTTCGCTTAGAAATGAAATGGCATTTTTTAAGTTTTTTTCTTTTTCGCCAAGGTTCGAGCCTAAAACCAATATGTATTGAAGCATATGCGGATTGAGAGGCTGATATAATGATAAATGGTCAATATAAATTTATATATAGCTATGGAAATCCATAGCTATTTTTTTAAAAAAATGCGGTATATTTTTGAAAATTTGGGGTATTACATTAGTATGAAATGTAGAAAACAGCCGCTTTGGGCTAAAACAGAGATTAAAAATGTTTGGGAAGTACATTTGGATACATTCATTTGGAAAAAGATAAAATTAGCCGCGAAAATAAATCGAAAAACATATTCTTGGATTGTTAGGTATTGTGCTTTTCAGCTGGCAAAAAAGAAAAATTTACGTTGGACAACCAATATAATTAAAATTAGTAAAAGATTAAGAGAGCAAAATAATATTATTAAACATAGGCATATGTTATGCTTATATGGTGATGATGAGTTCTTATTAAGAAATAGTGCATTAATTCTTAGAGTTAGTGTTTCACAACTGGTACGGATTTCTATAGCTATGTTTATTGAACGCTTATTAAAAGAAAAAGTAAGCAAAGACAATTTATTTTGGTATGGAATAAAGTTGTATGCTACTATAAAAAGATTCAGAAGTATAAAGAATAATAATGTAGCTATGGATTTCCATAGCCATATAAAATTCTTAGTAGAAGAATACTGGGGCTTCCAATAATTTTACTATCTACCATTCATCTGAGCCAGAAAATCTTTTACGGTAAGCTGTTTTTCTCTTAGTTTTTCAAGATGATTGGCGGTGTATTTGCCAAAATCCATTTCACCTGTTACAATATCATACCGTATAGTTTCAAGCGTACCCAAGTCAAGTTCAAACCGGTACTGGTCGGCTTCTTTGGCATATTCTCTGGCTTTTTGCCAGTAGGGCAGGGCCTCTTTATAAAAGCCTTCGGCAATTTCAAAAGATTCTTTAAGTTCGTCAGCAAAATCAAGATTATAAAAATACAGGTGTCTTTTATCGTATAAAGAGCCAAGCCGAAGATAAGATCTCATAATTTTTAAGTTAATATGCATAAACATTAAAAGTCGGTATTTATGATACTGATCTTTGTTCTCAATTTTGCATAAAGCCTGTGACGGATGTCTAAATCTTTTTTCAAGTGCAATTTTTAAGAAAAATATATTTCTTCTTAATTCTTCTTCGCCGTAAAGCTGCTTTAGGCTGTATAAAAGAAAAAAATCTTCAACATTTTGGGGGTTCCACTGGTGCAGCCTTTTAGGTATCCAGTCTGAAAATTTTGTGTACATTTCAGATTGATCGTAGTAGTAATCAAGCCTTAGTTTGCCAAAAATACTGGATGTAAAAATAATTAAGGCTGAAAAAACCAGAATTTTTTTCATTATTTTATTATCGGATGTTTTTATTTATTGTCCCGAATGAAATTCTCAAATATTTATTTTATATTTGTTGTTGTCGTGAAGATTCATAAATTAAATTAATCCACATTTAGTGGAAGCTTTAACCGAAATAAATTTAGCCGAAAAAAAACCTGATTACAGAGGCAAGGTTAGAGATATATATGACTTGGGCGACACGCTGGTTTTAACGGCTTCTGATAGACTGTCGGCCTTTGATGTTGTATTCGATCAGGGTATTCCTGAGAGGGGTAAAATTCTTACCAGAATATCAAACCACTGGTTTAAGGTATTTCATGAAATAAAAAATCATATCATTGAAACTAATGTAGAAAAGTTCCCCCCGCCTTTTTCAAATTACAAAGAAGAATTAGGCGAAAGAAGCGTTTGGGTTAAAAAAGCCCAGAGAATTGATTTTGAGTGTGTCGTAAGAGGTTATCTTTTAGGCAGCGGATATAAAGAATATACCGAAACAGGCTCAGTTTGCGGTGTAAAACTTCCTGATGGATTAAAAAAATCTGAAAAACTTCCTTCGCCAATTTTTACGCCGGCTACAAAAGTAGACAAGGGCCACGATGAAAATGTTAGTTTTGAATATATGAAAGAGAAAATTGGCGCAGAACTGGCAGAAAAACTCCGCGATTTAAGTATAAACATTTACACGAAGGGATATAAAAAGCTTTTAGAGCAGGGCATATTATTAGCAGATACAAAACTAGAATTTGGCCTTCTTGATGATGAAATTATTTTAATTGATGAAATTTTAACTCCCGATTCAAGCCGTTTTTTTAAAGCGGATGAATATGAAAAATGCGCCGCAGAAGGTGTCAATCCGCCCAGTCTTGATAAACAAATTGTCAGAGATTATCTTGAAACTTTAGATTGGAACAAACAGCCGCCTGCGCCTAAATTACCGCAAGAAATTATCAATAAAACAAAAGAAAAATATTTAGAAATTGAAAAAATTGTATTATGCGTTTCACAGGGGTAGTCACAGTAAATTTTAAAAAATCGGTTTTAGAACCGCAGGGGCAGGCTGTACTGCTGTCTTTAAAAGAAACGGGACATGAAAACGTAAGTTTAGTAAGGGTTGGTAAACATATTGAAGTTGTTATTGAAGCAGAAAACAAAGAAGACGCGTACGATAAAATATCAAAAATAGCTGAAGAACTCTTATACAATCCTGTTATGGAAACCTGCGAAATTCAAATATTAAACGAGGCGCGTTAAAATGAAAGCCGGAATTCTGGTTTTCCCTGGAATTAACTGCGATAACGATTTAAAACTTGTCTTAAACAGAGTATATAATTTTCAAACTGAATTTTTATGGCATACAAACAGCTTTAAGGTCGAGCATGATATTTATTTTGTACCCGGCGGATTTTCATACGGCGATTATTTAAGAAGCGGTGCTATGGCATCGCGAAGTTTAAGTCTTCGTTCGCTAAAAGATGCCGTAAGTAAAGGTATACCCGCGGTAGGCATTTGCAATGGTTTTCAAATATTAACTGAAGCTTCTCTTTTGCCGGGGGCGCTGGTGAAAAATAAAACACTAAAACACATCGCAAGATGGGAAAATCTTTCGGCAGAGGGTTTATTTAAAAATAATTTTACTGAAGATTACGCATTGCCTATTTCACATTCAGAGGGTAATTATCTTTGTGATGATAATACTTTAAAAGAATTAATAGAAAATGAGCAGATTATTTTTAAGTACAAAAAAAATCCCAACGGCTCAACGGAAAATATAGCGGGAATTGCCTCTAAAGATTATAAAATATTGGGCCTGATGCCGCATCCAGAAAGAGCGGTTTTTGAAGCAAAAGACTGGCCTAAAAACAACGCTAATTTCGGAAAGCTATTTTTTGATTTCATATTCTCAAAAATATATTCATGAAAAGCAAAATACTAACGGCGCAAGTTGTGGCTGTTTTCGGAGCTTATTTATGGGTAAAACCTCAGGATAGTTCAAATAAAATTTTAAGAGCAAAACCAAGGGGAAAGCTGCGTATAAAAAACCGTGGCGTAAAAAAAAATCTTGAACTATCTCCCCAGCATATTTTTGCCATTGGCGATATCGTAACCATTCAAATACCCGAAGAAAAAGATGAAAAAGGGATAGAAGCCTATATCATAGATATTGAACCGCGAAAAAATATTTTCCAGCGTGCCAGTTTTTACAGGCTTCAAACATTAGCGGCAAATCTTGATGTGGTTGTGATAATTTCTTCGGTAAAAATCCCGTCATTTAACCACGGATTTATAGACCGCGTACTGGTAGAAACCGAAAACTCGAATTTAAAAGCTGTTATAGTCATTAATAAAATAGATACCATTAAAGATAAAAAAAGCGAATTCATGAATAATGTTTTTCAAAAAGCCGGTGAATATGAAAAATTAGGTTATGATGTTTTTTATGAAAGTTTTATAACGGGTAAAATATCAATAAAACTTATAAATTTATTAAGAAATAAGCTAACTATATTAAATGGTCAATCTGGTGTTGGTAAAAGTACTTTGCTAAATATTTTAGCGAAAGAAAATTTGCAGGCAACGGCAGAAGTAGGCGTTTCAATGAAGGGAAAGCATACGACAACGAATCCTATTCTTTATGAAATTGAAAATAATATTGAAATTATAGATGTTCCGGGTATTAGGGAATTTGGTTTGCATCATAAAAAAATTGAAGATATAAAACGCGGATTTATAGAATTTCAAAATTACGCGTGCCAGCATGAAAATTGTAATCATTACAAAGAGGCGCAATGCGCGGTAAAAGAGGCTCTAGAAAAAAAAGAAATCAGCGATTTTCGGTATAGTTCTTATATTAATATAATTAAAAGTTTAGAAGAAACACATAAACCCAGAAAGGGAGATTTTCGCGGATTATAAAGAGTCAATACCTTTTTTATCGCGCCTTAAAAGTGCGGCAACGTATATATTCTTTATTAAAACTCCGTTTTCGTTACAAAGTTTTGCGGCTGAATTTAAAGTCGCTCCCGTAGTAAAAACATCATCAAAAATACAATATTTTATATTTTTTTGTAATTTGTAATTTTCTTTTAATGATAAAGTATTTTCTATCATTAAAAATCTGTCTTTAGCGTGCATAAATTTGCTTTGCTTTTTTTTAATCACAATAAAAGGAAAGTCAACTTGAAAATCTTGTTTAACAAAAGAAAGAAGTTTTTCTAAAAAAGGTTTTGAAGAGGGCAGGGCAAGTATATAATTTATATTTTGCGGCAATAACTGTTTTAGATAATTTAAAAAATTTTCTGTAAAAAAATTAACGGCTCGATGCCTGTTTTCAAATTTGGCCATTTTAAATATATGCTTCTCTCTATTCTTATAGTTATAAAGAAAAAAAGCTTTATTAAAATATATTTTGCGGGATGAACATACTGAACAGCTCGAATTATAAAGAAGTTCGCCGCATTTTTTGCATCGTCCTTTTTCTTGAAAACCAACAGAATCTGAAAAACAGTTTTTACATAAAGGAAGCCCATGTTCAATAAAATTGTTTTCACACATGCCGCAAACTTCAGGAAATAGAAAGTGCGCCGCTGCATCGGCATAAAATAATCTTTTGTAAAAATTCAAAGTAAAACTATTTTTTAAAAAAGCTTAAAAAGATCAATATCTTTTTTATGCTTAAGTACTCAGATTTTTATATTTACGATAAGTCTTTTTAGTCTATGATGGTATAGTTTTTTCATTAAAATATGAATTATTTAAATACAATCTACAATAAACATAAAAAACTTAATACAATCTTATTAAGTACTTTGTTTATTCTTACACCTCTTGCTTATATTAAAAATGTCATAGAAAATAGTCTCTTTGCTAAACTCTTTATTTTCTATTTTATAATCGCGATTATCAGTTTAATAAATTTTTATTTTAAGAATGAAAAAACAGAAAATAAGGAAAAATTTATAAGAAATGATCTTATTTTAATATTTATTTTGTTATTATTCACATTTAGCGCTTGGAATATAATTTGTACTATATTCTCTTTAAAGCCTGTTATAGCGTTAGGAAAGACAATAGAAATAATAGGTAATATTTTTATTGCTTTATTTGTCTTTATTATTGCAAAAAATATCTCTTTGATTAGGGTATTGTATTGGGCAATATATGGATCTATTTTTGTGTCTTTTATTGGTATATTACAGCGATTTAATCTTATTGAAATTTTTCAGCAAGTCGCTTCCCCTGCCGCTACTTTTGTAAATAAAAATATCGCGGGGCATTATATAGGATTTATTTTTTTCTTTTCATTATTATTGTTTTTCACTTCAAAATCAAAAAAATTATTTTATTTTTCAATATTTGCCATTATACTACAAATCATTTATTCATTTTTCATAGCGTCTAAGGGACTATTTATCTCATTAATATTTACCGGAATATATATATATGCTTTATTTGTAATTTTAAAGAAAAGTAAAAACTATACTTTTATAAGCTATAATAAAAAAAAGAAAAAAATATTAATTTATGTGTTATTGATTACCATTACTACAGTCCATTTAATAGAAGTGTATTATCCGGTAAAAAATAAAGATAATCCCGTACTGCAAGAGATTGCAAGTAGCGGGTTTATAAAAGGGAAGAGCGGATCCGTTAAAAATAGATTGGCAGTATGGAGAAACTCTTTAGAAATAATAAAAGACTATCCACTCCTAGGTGTGGGACCAAACAATTTTCAAATTATTTACGCGAAATATAGCAGAGTAGTAAAATCTGATTATGACTTTGCACCTAATTTTATTTATACAAAAACGCATAATGATTATCTTCAATATTTTGTAGAAACCGGAATTTTAGGCGGATTTTTATTTTTAAGTATACCTTTTCTTATATTTTTTTTAACTCTACTTGCATTAAAAAATAACAATACTAAAGAATACAAAGCGAAGATATATTTGACATTTATATCAGCATCTCTTTTCTATAACTTCTTTTATGCTTTTTTTGAATTTTCTGTAAATAGAAGTCCTGCCGCAGGTACTTTAATGTGGCCCTTAATAGGTATATGGCTGCATAATCTTAATAAAATAATGCCAAAATCAAAAATAAAAATTAGTAAAAAGATAAAAACAAATATATATAGTTTTTTTAATAAAGAAAAAATAATCATTAGCTGTCTAATGTTTTCAGTTTCAATGTTTATAATAATGCTGTTTAACATGATTGGCGCAAGATATTTTTTAGAGGCGTATGTACAAAGAACAAATAAAAAATATTATAAATTTTCATGTGAATTATTTACAAAAAATATCAATAAAGGGGTAATGTATATGCCTTTTTTTATGGATGCAAAAAGATTGCGCGCGAATGAATTTGTATTTTGCAATGAACCAACAGAAAAAAATTTAGAAATACTAGAAAGCTATCATAAATATAATCCTTACGATCTTTTATTAATGCATAATATAATAAAATATAATTATAATTTAAAAAAATACGAGAAAACAGAATTTATGGTAGATGAGTATTTAAAAATATATCCGAATTCGCCCGAGATATTAATCTATAAAGGTAACCTACTGGTTTTGAAAAATCGACTTAATGAAGCAAGAAAATGGTATAATCAAATATTAGGAATGGATATATCATTAAAAACGGAAGATAAAATATTTATTTATCAAAGACTTAAAGAGTTAGAAGAAAAAATAAATTAAAATGAAAAGTCATTGCTTATTTGAATAAAAAATAAATTATGATCAGAATACAAAAAAATTATATATAATTAAAAACTTAAAAGTTCCCGATTTTTAATAATTAATAAATTGATATAAAAAAATAAAAAGAAAAAAAGTTAACTTATTTAAAAATGCTAAAAAAAACAAATATATATAAAAAATATAATTTATTTTTAGGTTTAATATTATTATTAACCCCGTTAGCTTATTACCCTGAAATAGGCAGATCAAGTGAGTATGCTAAATATATTATTTTTTATTTTTTAGTAATTAATATGGTTATTTTTAATTTAATTATTAAAATTAAAAATAACAAACTTATTGAGATTACTTCTATAAACAGTAAATTTATACTTTTTTATTTTTTAATTCTAATTTTCTTTTTTATTTGGAACTTGATTTGTATGCTGTTTTCAATCAATGTTACCATATCTCTAGGAAGAAATTTAGAGTTGTTAGCAAAGATACTTATAACGATTTTTATTTTTTTAACCGCGAAAAATTATTCTATATTAAAATCTTTTTATTATGGTATGGTGGGTATTGTTGTGATATCTGTTATAGGAATTTTTCAAAAATATGATATTAATTATATTTTTGAGCAAATAGCGCCCCCCGCAGCAACATTTATAAATAAAAACCAGGCTTCTCACTATCTTAGTCTGGTGTTTTTTATACCGTTTATAATTTATAATTTTTGCTCTTCAAAAAAATTGCTTTATTTTTCTATTGTTTCGATCATTTTATTAATGGTATATTCTGTATCGGTATCATCCAAAGGATTATGGGTGTCTTTATTTTTTACTACGATATATTTATTTATTGCCCTTTATTTTTATAAAAAAAATAAAAAGAATCTAAATCAAATTTCAAAAAAGAATAAGATAGTTTTAATTTTTTCGTTAGTAGCAATATTCTTTTCATATTTTTCAGATAAAATAATACCGGGAAAATACTCAGATACGCCGGTTTTTACTAAAATAAAAAGCACTACGGTTGAAAGCAGTTCAGTATTAAATAGAATTGCTGTATGGCGAAATTCTCTTGAAATTATAAAAGACTATCCTGTTTTTGGCGTTGGCCCTGACGGGTTTCAGATTATTTATCCAAAATACAATAGTGCCGTTATGAGAACACCCAACTTTTCCCGTAAATTTATTTATAACAGGGCGCATAACGATTTTATACAATATTTTGTAGAAACCGGTATACTTGGCGGTTTATTATTTTATCTGTTGGTCATTTGTGTTCCTATACTGTCAATAATTGCGATAGATAACGCGAAAATTAAACAATATAGAAAAAAAAAGTTATTAATATTGTTATCAGCTGGTCTAGTTAATGTATTTGTATATGCAAACTTTGAATTTACTATAACTTTATCTTCGGCCAGTGGTACTCTGGTTTGGATTATGCTGGGTATTTGGCTTTATTATTTAAATGACCTTTTGCCAAAATTTAACAAAGATGAGAACAAAAAGTATAAAAAATATTGTAATATATTTTCTTCAGTAAAGAACTATAATTATTTATCAATAACTGCTGTTTTATTTTGTTTGATTATGATATTAATTACTGGTTTTAATATCGCGGCGGCAAGAACATATAGATATGCTAATCTTTTTTATGCTCATAATAAAAGCAAAAATCCGCAATTTTGTGCAATCTATACAAACGACTTTTTAAAAGCGGCTAAAATGGCTCCTTTTAATTACGCGTACCAAAGATATAGTTTTATAAATTATAGAAGATGCCAACCAGTAACCGAAAAAAACTTAAAAATACTCGAAAGTTTTTTAGATACATTGCCGTATAATTATTTTTTATGGCATAATATTATTGAATATCAAATAGAGCTTAAAAAATATTCTGAAGCTTTAATTTTATTAGATAAATACATTAAGTATCTTCCTTATGACAATCAGGTATTAATACAAAAAGGTAATGTGCTTGAAATTATGGGTGAAAAAGAAAAAGCCATAAAATGGTACAAGGGCCTGCTTGAAAATAAAGATTTATCTAAAGAATTCCATGGTTTTGTTATAAATCGTATAAAGATGAATGAAGATAAATAATAATTATTAAATTTCTGAAATTAACTCTTCTATTTTTTCAAGCGCCCTGTCACAGGTTTTTATTCTAACAATTAAAGGCGGTGCCAGCCTTATTACATTGTCAGATGCCCTGCCTATTACAAGATTTTTTTCAAGAGCTTTTGCAACAAGAGGTCTGGCCTGAATATTTTCTTTTAATACAATACCTATTAATAAACCTTTGCCTCTTATTTCTTGTATTTTTTCGGGGAATCCGTTTTTTATGTTATTTAAGTGAGTAAACAAATATTCGCTAATGTTATTTACGTTTTCGAGAACTTTTCCCGATTCGATAACACGTAAAACTTCATAGCCCACGGCGCAGGCAAGATGGTTACCCCCAAACGTACTGCCGTGCGATCCTATGTCAAATATATCATTATACTTGTTTGAAACCAGTAAAGCTCCTATAGGAAAACCACTGCCAAGACCTTTAGCGATAGTTAGTAGATCAGGTGTAACGCTAGAATGTTGGTAAGCAAAGTATTTGCCAGTTCTGCCAATACCTGTTTGAATTTCATCAAAAATCAATAATGTTTTATTTTTATCGCAAATTTCCCGTGCTTTTTCAAGAAATTCATTTTCTAAAGGCAGTATGCCGCCTTCTCCTAAAACAGGCTCTAAAATAAGAGCGCATGTATCTTTATTTACCGCTTTTTCAAGAGATTTTATATTGTTAGCTTCTATAAATTCAATGTTTTCTAAAAGAGGTCCAAACCCGTCATGTATTTTACTTTGACCGGTAATGGACATTGAGCCAAATGTTCTGCCGTGAAAGCTGCTTTTTAACGCGATAATTTTTGTTTTAGTCGTATTCATTTTTTGCCCGTATGCTCTGGCAAATTTTATGGCGGCCTCGTTGGCTTCGGTTCCTGAATTGGCAAAAAAAACTTTAGCAGAAAAGCTGATTTCTACAAGAGCTCTCGCGAGCAGGGCCTGTTGGGAATTATAATAAAGGTTTGATGTGTGCCAAAGTTTATCGGCCTGAGTTCTTATGGTCTCTACAATATCGGCATTGGCGTGGCCCAGAGAATTTACGGCAATCCCGCTTAAAAAATCAATATATTCATTGCCTTCTGTGTCGTATAAGAATTCTCCCGAACCGTAAACAAAACTTACAGGCATTCTTGCGTAAACCTGTAGTAAATATTTTTCATCAAGAGATTTTATTTCATTAAGTGATAAAACTTGTTCAGGATTATATGAAATATTCTTTTCTTCTTTTTTTATATTTTCTGTACGAATTTTTTCTATATCGTATAGCTTATTAACAATATTTTCTTTATCTTTTTTCATAGTATTTTTAATATAAATATGAATTATTTTTTGTCAAACACATTTTAAAAATAAAAAGGGAGAGTTAATAGGATGGTACCCCCCTGAAGCGATTGGAATATTTTCAAAATAATGGTCTATACGAAAAGGCAAAAAATTTAATATATTTCTTGATATTGTTGGTTCTCTATCTTGAATAATA
>JAOUOS010000004.1 GCA_029880285.1 Spirochaetia bacterium | reverse complement strand
TAATCACGGTAGAATCACTAAAAGAGGTTCTCAGGTAGCAAGAGCGACTTTAATTCAATGTACACTAATTGCGATTCGTTATTCGCCATATTTACGCGATTTTTTCAAAAAATTAAAAGCAGCTAAAGGTGGCGGCAAGGCAATTATTGCTACTGCCCGAAAATTACTAGGTATTATTTATAATACATTGAAAAACAATTGGGTTTTTGACGATTTTCCAAATTTTGTCTTTAAAGCTTAATTTACAAAAGAAAATAAATTTGGAAAAAAATAGAGTGATTCTAAAAAAGTCACTTTATCATAGGAGTCACTTTATCATAGGAGTTAAAAATGTGCGGAATTTCTATATACTTTAGAAAAGAAAAGTCAAATATTCTAAAGCAACTTGTGCAAATGAATGATATAATTTCACATCGAGGGCCTGATGATGAAGGTTTTGTACTATTTGATACGGAAAGCGAGCAAATAAACATTCTTGGCGGAAAAAATACTCCGGATAGTATGGTTCAATCTTCTATTAGATATACGCCAAATAAAAAAGTTAATAACCAAGATTTTCTATCAGAAAAATATAATTTGGGTTTTGCACATAGAAGATTATCAATTATAGATTTGACGGATGCTGGTCATCAGCCGATGTCTGATAATACAGGAAAATATTGGATATCATATAATGGTGAAATATATAATTATCGAGAGCTAAAAGATGAATTGAGAAAATCAAATTTCTTTTTTTATTCAAATTCGGATACTGAAGTTATTATAAATGCTTATAAGAAATGGGGAATTGAATGTTTGTCAAAATTTAATGGTATGTTTGCTTTTGTGATATACGACCGTACGAAAAATATATTTTTTGCGGCAAGAGATCGGTATGGTGTAAAACCATTATACTATAGAAAGACGGTCGATGGTATTTTGAGTTTTGCCTCAGAAATAAAACAATTTACAGTTCTAGACGACTGGAAAGCAGTTTTGAATTTACAAGCGGCTTATGATTTTCTAAATTGGGGGTTGACCAATCACGAAGAGGAGACTTTTTTTGATGGTGTAAACAGGCTTATGCCAGGACATTACTTAACCTATGAAATCAGGTCTGAAAAAGTTAAGATAGAGCCATGGTACACTCTTCCTCAGAAAACAATAAAAAGAGATTTTGATAATGCAGTTAGCCAGTTTCAGAAATTATTTAAAGATTCTGTTGCATTGCGACTACGCTCAGATGTACCAGTAGGATCTTGTCTTTCAGGCGGTTTAGATTCTTCTGCTATTGTATGCATTATTCATGCTTTGAGATCAGGAAATAATGAAAGACAATTAACATTTTCAGCATGTTCGAAATACCCAGAGTTTGATGAAAAAGAATATATAGATGAAGTAGTAAAAAAAACGAATGTTGATGCACATTTTATTTATCCTGAACTTAATGATTTATTGAATGAATTAGATAATGTTATTTGGCATCAAGATGAACCTTTTGGTACAACTAGTATTTTTGCACAATGGAAAGTTTTTCAATTATCTAGTAAAAATAAAATAAAAGTAATGCTTGATGGCCAAGGGGCAGATGAAATATTAGGAGGATATTATAATTATTACATTAAGAATTTTGTAGACTTAATAAAAAGATTTTCGTTTAGGCGTCTTTTTATTGAAATAATGGCTGCAAAAAAATATCAACGAATTAATTCTGCGATTAGAAGTATTTTAAACGAGATATTACCATTTTGGATGCGAAGTTTTATGCGAAAAATTTTTAAAACTCCGGTAAAAAAAGTGGAATGGATTGATCTTAAGAATAAGAAAATTAAGTTGTTTGATCCACATTATTATCAAACTTATGGGACTACTTCTTTTTATAGATTTTCTTTCTTGCAAATTAGTAAGATAAATTTGCCTCAATTATTGCACTTTGAAGATCGTAATTCTATGGCACATTCGATTGAAGCTCGTACTCCATTTTTAGATTACCGTTTGTTGGAATATACCTTATCTTTACAAAATTCATATAAAATCAAAAATGGTATAACGAAAAAAATACTAAGAGAATCTTTAAAAAATATATTACCTTTAAAAATATATAATAGAACAAGTAAGCTGGGATTTGCAACGCCTGAGGCAAAATGGGTTATCGAAGAAAATCCTAAATTATTCAAGAAATTGGTGAAAGAGTCGATTTCTTTAACAAATGGTTTTTTAAATGACAAAGCAGAGAAAAAGGCATATGAAATTATTGATGGTAAGGTAACGTATAATTCATTTGTGTGGCGTGTCATTGTATTTGGTTTATGGATAAAACGATTTTCAGTTAGCATTGTTCGGTAATAATTATTTTGAATAGTAAAAAGTATGATATGTTTATAAGGGTCTAGCAGTATTTTTTATTATTTCAAGATATAGTTTTTCTAAAAAATAATGGATTCTTTTATAATTAATAGTATTAGTATTTTAGCTTTGTTCTGTTCATTTCTTCTTTTCAAAAAAGCTTCTGGTAGTATGAGATTAACACAGCTTAACATGATTTCTAGAATATTTTATGTTGATTTATTTCTTATGGCGTTTATTGGAGCAATGTTAGCTGTAAATAATATAGATAATCATTATATTATAAATAAAGTAAAAAGCAATGATATCAGATTAAAAGCATGGATGACAGTATTATGGACAATGATTGGTTTTCCTCTTGGCATTATATTTGTAGACTTTTTGTTTTCAAAAAAACCAAAAAAGAGATTGTTTAAAGAGTATATTTTTAGTAACCTTTCCACATTAATATCATCAAAAGATAAGGCTTTGAAACAATTACTGTACTTTTTCTCTTTTTTATCTTTTTGCTCTCTGATTTACACAATACTTATTTTGGGAAAATTACCCTTTTTAGAAGCTATATTGGGTGCAGATAAAACGACTTTAGCGCGATTTCGAATAGAGGCTACAATAGGTTTTTCTGGTAATTCATTGATTAAAAATATATTTGGCTTATCCTTATCACCTATACTTACATATATAGCCTACTCCTATTATCAATTAACCAATAAAAATAATGATAAAATATGGTTTTTTACCATGCTTATTATAACTTTTTTTATGCTAACATATCATCTAGAGAAATCACCATTCTTTTTATTTTTAACAGGCTTTCTATTTAATACAGTATTAATTAAAGGGAGAATAACAAAAAAATTTATAATTTTAATATTGTTATTATTTTTTTTCGGAATAACATTGTTTTATTCCTTTTTTTATTCTGGTAATGTCGCAGATTTATATATAAACTATAACACAGGCATTACCGGCAGAATTATACTCTCTCAAATATCTTCTTTGTTTTTAATGTTTCAAATTTTTCCAAATATTAGAGATCATATCGGCTTTGATAGTTTATCTCGCATAATTTCAACAGATTATAAAGAAACAGCAGCCAGACAAGTTATGGAAGTAGTAAAACCAGAAGCTATAGTTGAAGGTACAGCCGGAGTTATGAATACAATTTTTGTCGGTGAGGCTTGGGCGAACTTTGGGTTTTTAGGTGTACTGATTGCTCCGATTTATGTAGGTATGATAATAGGGTTTTTGTATTTGTTTTTTCTAAAAAATAAAAAGACACCTGTATTGACGGGATTATTTACATATTTTAGCTATAAAAGCGCAATAATGGGCGGATTCAATACCTATATTTATAATGCAGGATATCTCATAATATTTATTGTTTTCTTTCTATTGTGGTTTATTTTATACGCAGCAAAAGATTATCATAAAGACGTATCAGAACAACATGAATAAGAAAGCGATATTTCATATTCCATTTGCAATAAATGAAGATTGGCCATCAGCTAGTCAAATTAGGCCTCAAAAAATGATAGAAGCGTTTAGAGATATTGGTTATGACTTGAAAATAGTTATGGGAAAAGCTGCTGATAGAAAAAAAACTATTAACGAAATAAAAAAAGAGATAAAAATGGGTAAGAAATATGAGTTTCTTTATTCTGAATCATCAACAATGCCAACCCTTCTTACAGAATGGCATCATTTGCCATTACATCCTTTTCTTGATTTTTCTTTGTTTAAATTATGTAAAAAAAATAAAATTCCCGTTGGACTTTTTTACCGAGATATTTATTGGATGTTTGATCAATATAAAAAAGATGTTAGTTTATTGAAGAGAATGATTTCTATATTATTTTATAGGTATGATTTAAAAAAATATAGAAAATTTGTTAATATACTTTTTTTCCCGTCCAATAAAATGTTTAAATACATAAAAAATTATCCTATTTCAAGAATGTATGAATTGCCACCTGGTGTGATTAAAGATAAGTTTTTTTATAAAAAAATAAAAAAAAATAATATCAAATTATTATACGTTGGTGGTATTGGCGGTTTATATGATATTTCTAAGATTTTAATTGCTGTTTCGACTATGAAAAATATAAAATTATATGTTTGTACCCGTAAAATGGAATGGGAAGTTTATAAACACAAATATAGAAATTATTTATGTAATGTAGAAATATTTCATATATCAGGCAAAGAATTAGATAATTTATATAAGAAAAGTGATATTGCTTTAGCCTGTTTTGATGAAGTTGAATATAGAAATTTTGCAATGCCCATGAAACTTTTTGAATACCTTTCTTATGGGAAACCAATAATTGCTTCGAAAAATACGGCAGTAGGCGATTTTGTAAAAAAGTATAAAATAGGCTGGTGTATTCCTTATAAAGAAAATTCTATAAAAAAAGTACTTGAAAATATTTTAAGTAAGCCTACTTTAATTACAAATTATCGAAATAATTCCAAAAAAATAATAGTAGACAATACTTGGATATCCAGAGCTGAGAGAGTGTCTCAAGTATTAACATCAAAGCTAAAATAAATATTAATATGAAAATAATATTATTATCTGACCCTGCATCAGTTCATACAATAAAATGGGCAAAAAGTTTACATGATAAGGGTTTGGATATTTATATTTTTGGCTTAACAAATTATGATCCTGATATTTATAAAAATTACCCGAAAATTCAAATTTATTCAGTTGGTTTTGATTCATCTGTTGTAAGAAAAGCAAGTGGAAAATTTAAAAAAATAAAATATTTAAAGGTTATACCTATATTAAAAAGAATAATAAATGAATTTAAACCTCATATATTACATGCTCATTATGCATCAAGTTATGGTTTAATTGGTGCATTATCTGGCTTTCGCCCATTTATTGTTTCTGTATGGGGTACAGATATTTATGACTTTCCTAAAAAGTCTTTTTTGCATAAAAAGATAATTAAATATAATCTTTATCGAGCGGATAAGATTTTATCAACAAGCCATGTAATGGCAACAGAAACAAACCTATATACTAATAAAAAAATAGAAGTTACGCCATTTGGTATTGATTTATATAGATTTAAGAATAGAAAAGTATCTTCATTATTTTCTAAAAATGATTTTGTAATTGGTACTATTAAAACATTAGAAAAAATATATGGTATAGAATATTTAATTCATGCTTTTAGTAAATTAAGAGAAAATAATACTAAATTAAGTTTTAAATTACTAATTGTTGGCTCGGGCAGTCACGAGTTATTTTTAAAAAAATTATCTAAAGATTTAGGAATATCTAATGATACAATTTTTACCGGTAAAGTTTCACATGAAGAAGTTGTTAAATATTATAATATGCTTAATATTTGTATTATTTCGTCCGTTCAAGAAAGTTTTGGTGTAGCAGCAATCGAGGCCTCGGCATGTGAAAAACCGGTAATTGTTTCTAATGTAGGCGGTTTGCCAGAAGTGATTGAAGATGGGGTTACAGGCATTGTAGTACCTCCGAAAGATCCTGAAGCTATTGCAAAAGCTGTTCAGAAACTTATTGATAATCCAAAGTTTATCAAAACTTATGGTCAAAATGGCAGAATTCGAGTAAAGAAATTATATAATTGGGAAGATAATATCAATCTAATGATCAATATTTATAAAGATACAATAAATAAGTTATAATATACTTTTACTTAAAATAAAAGAAATATTGTAACTTTATAAAAATAAATTTAATTATTATTATGAATATTTTATTAATAAATCATTATGCAGGGTCAGCTAAACATGGTATGGAATATAGGCCATATTATTTAGCAAAAGAGTGGGTTTCAAAAGGGCATACGGTAACAATTATTGCTAGTTCATTTTCTCATTTACGCTCAACTCAGCCTGTAATTAAAAAAAACATAGAAGAAGATAATATAGATGGCATCCAATATATTTGGATTAGAACAAACAAGTATTCTGGTAATAGTATTTTTAGAATCATAAATATGCTAAGCTTTACCTTAAAGGGTATTTTCTATAATAGAAAAATAAAAAAAAAATACGATAAGGTAATTTTTACGTATCCATTTGAAGTTTTTTTTGCGAATTTATTAGCTAAGAGAAATAAAGCAGAATTTATATTTGAAATTCATGACTTATGGCCTTTGTCATTTATTGAGTTGGGTGGTATGTCAAAGTATAATCCATTTGTATTTCTGATGCAATTATGCGAAAATTTTGCATATAAAAAGGCTGATAAAATTTCTACAGTTTTGCCTAATATTAGAGAACATGTATTATCACATGGATATAGTAAATTGAAAAAAATCTATTATATTCCTAATGGTATAAATATTAAAGAGTGGCACAAAAAAGTCCCAATTGTTTCTAATGATATTCAAATAAAAATAGATCAGTTAAAAAAAGAAAAATATAAAATCATTTTATATGCAGGTACGCATGGCAACGCAAATTCTTTGAATACGTTTATAGAATCTGCTTCTATGATGAAAAATGAAAAGATATTCTTTTTACTTATTGGTAGCGGCCCCCAGAAGCAAAAATTAATGAAAGAGGCAAGTAATAAAAATATAAAAAATATTGTATTTTTTAATTCAATACCCAAGGAGAGTCTCATACCGGTTTTAAAACAATCAGATATTTTATACATAGGTTTTAAAAATATTTCTCTATATAAGCATGGTATTGCCGCCAATAAAATTTTTGATTACATGATGGCAGAAAAGCCAATTATATGTGCTGTTAATTCTTCGAATGATATAATATCCGTAGCAAAATCGGGTTTAACTATAGAACCAGAAAATGCGAAAATATTAAAAGATGCTATTCGTAAACTAATAAATAAAAAAAGTGATGAAAGAAAAAAAATTGGCCTAAATGGTAAAAAATTTGTTAGAAAAAATCATGACTATAAAATACTGGCACAAATATATATAAAAGCCCTGTATGAAGTCATATAAATATTTTGTTTATGAAATTGGCTCAAAAGACATATAAACAAGAGATATCAAAATACCTCAAAAATAATAATATCTATTTTTACTGGAAAGCTCGCGTTGCTTTATACGCGATATTAAAAGCCATTAATGTGAAAAAGGGTGATGAAATAGTTTTACCCGCATACACATGTGTTGTTGTTCCTAATGCAATATTATATTTGGGAGCAAAGCCTGTTTATGTAGACGTAGATAAAGATACGTATAATGCATCTGTTAAATCAATTAAAAGTGCTGTTACAAAAAGAACAAAAGCGATTATTTGTCAAAATACTTATGGATTATCTACCGATGTAGAGAAAATTTCAGTTTTTGGGAAGAAAAATAAAATATTTACAATAGAAGACTGCGCGCATGGTTTTGGGGGAACTTATAACAAAAAACCTAATGGTACTTATTGTGACGCGGCTTTTTATTCTACCCAGTGGAATAAACCATATTCTACTGGCATAGGAGGTTTTGCATTAATAAATAATGATAAATTAATTTCAAATATAGAAAAAGTAAACCAAAAATTAGTAAGCCCAGGATTTTTAGAACAGGTTTTACTTTTTATTTTAATAAAATTTCATAAGTATTTTTTAAATTCTAATTCATACTGGTTTTTAATGCGTTTATATCGATGGCTTAGTTCAAAAAATTTGATACTTGGGTCATCTAGTAAAAATGAAGTAAAGAATATAATAATGCCAGAAAATTATTTTAAAACTATGGGTAATGTGCAAATTAAGCAGGGAATACATAGTATTAAAAAGTTAGAAGAAAGTTTAAAATTAAGAAAAACAAATAGCATTATGTATACTAAATTCTTAAAAAAAAATCAAAAAAACTATATAAAAGAAAAGTATTTTAAAAATCATTCATTTTTAAAATATCCAATATTAGTTAGAGACAGAAAAAGTTTTATAAACTTAGCCGAAAAAGAACATATTAAATTAGGAGACTGGTTTATATCACCTTTGCATCCGGTTGTAAATAATTTGAAATTATGGAATTTTAAGATTGAAAATTATCCTAATTCAAAATATATTTCAAGTTCTGTTATAAATTTAAGTACTGATGAAAGTAATATTGAAAAAATATTACTTTTTCTTGAAAAAAATATAAAAAATATTATTTAAACTGACAAAATCAAATGAAAGTTTTAGAATATTATTTTCACTTAAGAAAAAAAACTATTCCGTATTGGGCAAAATATTCATTATTTTTAGGTATATGGAAAATAATTAGAAAAATTTTAAATGTTACAATTATTCCTAATATACCAATTACAAGCATACGAATATTTCTTTATCGAATAGTTGGTTATAATATTGGTAAAAATGTATTTATTGGAATGAAATGCTATCTCGATGATATTGATCCAAAGTTTATTACAATTGAAAATAATGTAACAATTTCATATGGAACTTATTTTTCAGTTCATGGGCGAGGTCAAGGCCATACAAAAATTCATATAAAAAATAATGCATATATTGGTATGCGTTGTAATATTATAAGTGGAAAAAAAGGTATTACAATAGGTGAAAATTCAATTATAGGCGCAGTAGCTCTAGTAAATTCGAATATTCCCAAAAACTGTGTTGCTGTTGGTATTCCGGCTCGAGTTATAAAAAAAATATAAATTAATTATAGTATTTAGAGTAAATGAAATATATCTCTTACTTTAATCAAAAAAAAGAAGTTATTCAGGGTATTTTCTTCTCTTTATTCTGTTTTTTCTCAAATTTCTCTATATCACTTCAGCAAATTTTTTATTCTTTAGCATTTTTAATCTGGACAATGGATATTCTCATTACAAACTATAGTCAATCTAAAAAGATAAATATTAAAAATATAATATTTGAAGCATTTAAAAATTTTAAAAAAATTGAAATATTTCATTATATATTTGCATGGATAATTTATAGAATGTTTCATGTTTTTATAAGTTCAGATGTTTCAAAAGAATTTCAAATTACAAAAGAACTTCTCAGTATATTAATGCTCCCACTAATTATTTATAGTATAAAAAATGAAAAATGGGTAAAATTTGGTTTTATTTTTTTACTTTCTAGCGGTTTTTTAACAGCTATTTATAATATTTTCAAGATAATTTTATTAAATGAAAATCCTTTTAATTTATCATTTAGAGCTGGTGCATTTGATAATGTAAGCCCATTAACTTATACAGGAACTATGGCTTTTTCTATTTTTCTAGGAATTCTAGTGTCTTTAATATACTTTCAAAATCAAAAACAGAAACAACTTGGCATTATATTATTATTATTTACGTTATTTTCTTTTTTTGGTTTCTTTTTATCGGGCAGTAAAGGTGGTATTTTAGCATTTATAACTACGTTGGTTTTTTTAATGATAGTTTTTTTAAAAAAGAAAAGAATATTGATAATTCCTCTAATTTTATTTTTTATTTCATTTATGATTCAAAATTTAACGAGATTTCAGAATTTATTAGTAGATGAGTTGATTCATAATAAAAGAAGCAGGGGGATGAGTTCATCACAAAGAATATTTCTTTGGGAGACAGGATTCAGAATTTATATTAACTATCCTTTATTTGGTACAGGTGAAGTAGAATATAAAACAATTTATCAAAAATATAAAGATCCAAATGCAACAGATTTAGCCCAAAAAGGTTCCCACATGCACAACGACTTTCTTGATGTTCTGGTTCGCTTTGGCAGCATTGGTTTTTCTATTTTTATAATGTTTTATTTAGCGCCTTTGATAACTTTTTTCAGGCGTATGGACGATATATTAAAATCTGATGATAAATGGATGCTGGTTTTTTCAATAGCTTCAATACTAATGATGGCGTTAATGGGTATGACCCAGTGTCATTTTAGAGATGACGAGGTGCAGATTCTTTTTTGGCTGGCCGTTGGTCTTTTTTATAGATATATGAGAAAGTTAGATGATGGTTTTGAAAAAAGAAAAATAGAAAGTAGACAGGATTAACAGGATTTTCAGGATAAAGAAAAATTGTATAAAAAAATCATGCGAATCCTGTAAATCCTATCTAAAGCTTTTAATTTATTGTATAGTTACAATATAGTTTGTTGATATTATTCATATTAGCTTTAATACATTTTCTAATTAAAAATACATAAATGTGTTGACCTCTTAATGTCTCAGTTTAAATTGATATAATTATGGCTTTTTTACCTTTCGCGTTACCCGATATTGGTTATGAAGAAATAAACGAAGTAATAGATACTTTAGAGTCGGGCTGGATAACTACTGGTCCTAAAATAATGAAGTTCGAAAAAGCCTTTTCTGAATATATAGGTTCTAAATATTCTATATCCGTTAATTCAGCTACTGCTGGGCTTCATTTAGCTCTTGACGCGATTGGTCTTGAAAGAGATGATCTGGTTATAACGTCACCTTACACATTTACCGCGACAGCAGAGGTCATCCGTTATTTTGACGCGCATCCTGTATTTTGTGATATTAATGAAAAAACCTTTAATATAGATGTACAAAAATTAGAAGATTTATTAAAAAAACTTTGTGCTGGAAAAAATCATAAAGTAAAAGCTATTATGCCGGTACATTTCGCAGGACAGACTTGTGATATGAATGAAATTATGTCTTTAGCGCAAAAGTATAATTTAAAAATTATTGAAGATGCCGCTCATTCTCTGCCTGCTACTTGTAATAATAAAATGATAGGTACCATTGGTGATATAACTGTATTTAGTTTTTACGCAACAAAATCTATTACCACGGGCGAGGGCGGTATGATTACGACAAACAATGAAGCTTATAAAGATAAAATGAGTAAAATGCGATTACATGGTATAAATAAAGACAGCTGGGATAGATATGTTTCACCCGAGGCTTCGTGGTCCTATGATATTATTGGCGCGGGGTATAAATATAATATGACAGATATTGCCGCCTCTATAGGTTTGCAGCAGTTAAAAAAATGTGATTATTTTTTTGAAAAAAGAAATAAAATAGCAGAAAGATATACAGAAAGTTTTAAAAATTTAAATAGAATTGAAACACCTTTTGTTAAAAATAAAAACGATAAGCATTCATGGCATTTATATGTAATTAAAGTAAAAAATAAAATGAGAGATAAATTTATTAGTATAATGAAAGAAAAAGAAGTGGGGTGTTCGGTTCACTTTATTCCACTTCATATTCAAACGTACTGGAAAGAAAAATACAGTTTAAAACCAGATGATTTTCCTGTCGCGTATTCTTGTTTTTGCGAGGCTGTAAGCCTTCCCGCTTACGCTAAAATGCCAGAAAGTGATATTGAAAAAGTAATACAAGCAGTAATTGAAACGCATAATAAAATTTTTAGTTAATTTATATAATTACTTTTGAAAAAGCCTGCGACCGACTACACGATTCTTTATTACAAGAAAAAAATGAATATATTCGTGATTCTGCTATTCAACGGTTTGAATTTACATTTGAATTGTTTTGGAAGCTTTTAAAAAAGTATTGTGATTATCAGGGTAAAATGGTAAACTCTCCCAGAGAATCAATTCGAGAGGCCTTTTCGTTAAAAATTCTAAAGGACGAACCTAAATATTTAGAAATGCTTGAAGATAGAAATATGACAACTCATACGTATAAAGAAACTTTAGCTGAAGAGATTTATGAAAGTCTACCGCGATATGTAGAGTTAATGAGAATAGCTGTTTTAGAAATAAAAAATAAATTGAAATAATAATATTGCTATTACAGTAATTAAAATATATATAGTATAAAAATTAAGAAGTTATTTTGAAAATCTTAACAGTATTTGGAACAAGACCAGAAGCCATTAAGATGGCTGTTTTAGTTAATAAATTAAAACAAGAAAAAAATATTGAATCTCGTTTATGCGTAACCTCTCAGCATAGAGAAATGCTCGATCAGGTATTAAATCTATTTAGTATAAAACCAGACTATGATCTTAATATAATGAAACCAAATCAAACTTTATCAGAAATTACTTCTTCTATATTGGTTAAGTTATCTGAAATATTCAATTTATATAAACCAGATTACGTTTTAGTGCATGGCGATACATCAACTACTCTGGCGGCATCATTAGCCAGCTATTATCAAAAAATTAATATTGCTCATATAGAAGCTGGCTTAAGAACATATAATAACTATTCACCCTGGCCAGAAGAAATTAACAGAAGAGTAACGTCAGTTCTAGCTGAAAAACACTATGCCCCAACAGAAAACGCGAAAAAAAATCTTCTTCAAGAGTATATTCCAGAAAGTAAAATATTGGTTACCGGTAATACAGTTATAGATTCATTGCTGACAATTACAGAAAAGTTAAAAAATGATAAAAACATATTAGCATCTATGCAAAGTTTGTTTGAGTTTTTAAATCCTCAAAAAAAATTAATTTTAGTTACGGGGCACCGGCGTGAAAGTTTTGGGGAGGGATTTGAGAATATTTGTAAGGCTTTGTTAACTATTTCAAAAAGAGATGATGTTGAAATATGCTATCCGGTACATATGAATCCTAATGTTGAAAAGCCTGTTACTGAAATGCTTAAGGGGCAAAAGAATATTTTTTTAACAAAACCCTATGATTATTTGCCATTTGTATATCTAATGAACCGTTCTATGATAATATTAACTGATTCAGGGGGAATACAAGAAGAAGCTCCCTCATTAGGCAAGCCCATACTGGTTATGAGAGAAAATACAGAACGTCCCGAGGCTGTACACGCGGGTACTGTAAAACTAGTAGGCACAAATATTGAAAAAATTATTTTTGAAACTAAAAATTTGCTTGATAACAAAGAATATTATGAAAGTATGAGTACGGCCGTAAATCCGTATGGTGATGGCAAAGCAACCGATAGAATTATTAAAGATTTATTACAATGATTATTAATACAAATAAAAAAGTTTGCGTGCTTGGTCTGGGTTATATTGGTTTGCCTACATCTGCTCTTTTGGCTAACAGAGGCTTTCAGGTTCGCGGTGTTGATGTAAAGCAAAGTATAGTAGATACCATAAACAATGGTGATATACATATAGTAGAACCCGATTTAGATACATTTGTAAGAGCCGCAGTTGAATCGGGTAACTTAAGGGCTTATTTAACGCCTGATTATGCGGATGTATTTATTATAGCCGTACCTACACCCTTTAAAAATAATTATGAACCTAATATTGATTATGTATTGCAGTCTGTAGAAAGCATGGCCCCTTTTTTAAAAAAGGAAAATATAATAATATTAGAATCAACATCACCCCCCGGTACAACTGAAAAAATCAAAGAAATACTGGTAGAAAAAAATGTGGATGTAAGTAATATTTATATTGCTCACTGTCCCGAGCGTGTTTTACCGGGCTTTATAATGAAAGAATTAATAGAAAACGATAGAATTATTGGCGGTATAAACTATGAATCTACTTTAAAAGCCGCGGAATTCTATAAAACATTTGTTAAGGGAGAAGTTATTTTTACAGACGCGAAAACAGCTGAGCTTTCAAAATTAACTGAAAACTCGTTTCGAGATGTAAATATAGCTTTCGCGAATGAATTATCAATGATATGTGATAAATTAAATATTGATGTCCATGAACTTATACAACTGGCGAATCACCATCCGCGAGTTAATATATTAAATCCCGGGCCCGGTGTAGGCGGGCATTGTATAGCCGTTGATCCCTGGTTTATTGTTCATTCAGCCCCTGAAAATTCATCTTTTATAAAAAAGGCCCGTGAGACAAACTTGCTAAAAACAAAATGGGTTATTGAAAAAATTAAAAAGGTAGCTTATGAGTTTGAAAATAAAAATAATAAAAAACCGGTTATAGGCTGTTTTGGTCTCGCCTATAAAGCAGATATTGATGATTTAAGAGAATCACCCGCTTTAGAAATTGCTAAAGAAATAAAATCTGATAATCATACAATATTAGCGGTTGAACCTAATTGTGACGAAGTAAAAGAATTTCAACTCTTTTCTTTTGGCGAAGCGTTTGAAAAATCAGATATTTGTGTTTTTCTGGTCGCTCATAAAGAATTTAAAGAACAGTATGAGCATAAGAATAAAATTATTTTAGATTTTTGCGGGGTAACTAAAAAAAAGTTATGATTTATTACGGTAAACAAAATATTTCAGAAGAAGATATAAAAGCAGTAGCAGATGTTCTTCGGTCAGAATTAATTACACAAGGACCGGTTGTTGAAAAATTTGAAAAAGCAATAGCCGAATACTGTGGCGCGAAATATGCCGTGGCTTGCGCCAATGGAACAGCCGCTTTACATATTGCCTGTTTATCTCTTGGTATTGGTAAAGGCGATATCGTTTATACCTCACCAAATACTTTTGTGGCATCGGCCAATTGCGCCTTATTTTGCGGGGCTTCTGTAGATTTTGTGGATATTGATATTGAAACATATAATATGGATGTTTTTAAATTAGAAGAAAAACTAATTGAGGCAAAAAAAAATAACAAAATACCTAAAGCTGTAATACCTGTGCACTTTGCCGGTCAGTCTTGCGAAATGGATAAGATATATTCTCTTTCAAAAGAATACGGCTTTTTTATACTTGAAGACGCCTGCCACGCTCTTGGCGGTAAATTTAATAATAAGCCCGTAGGTTCATGCGAGTTTTCAGACGCGGCTGTATTCAGCTTTCATCCGGTTAAGATGATAACTACAGGCGAAGGCGGTATGGTGTTAACAAATAAAAAAGAAATTTATGAAAAACTTAAGCTTTTACGAACTCATGGTATTATAAAAGAGCCTGAGTTTATGACAAAAGAACCTGATGGAACATGGTATTATGAAATGATTGATTTAGGCTTTAATTACCGAATAACTGATTTTCAAGCCGCGCTGGGCTTGAGCCAGTTAAAACGTTTAAATGATTTTATTAAAAAAAGAAATGAAATCGCAGAAAACTATAATAAACAATTAAAAGATTTACCGGTAAAAACACCTAAAGTAAACAATAATACTTTATCTGCTTTTCATCTTTATGTAGTTCAAATTAATTTAGAAGCCATAAATAATAATAAAAATAAATTTTTCTTAGCTGTAAGAGAAAAAGGTGTTGAACTTCATGTTCATTATATTCCTGTTCATCTACAGCCATACTATACAAAGCTGGGTTTTAAAAAAGGTGACTTTCTGGTTTCAGAAAATTATTATGAATGCGCGATAACTTTGCCTTTATATGTAGACTTGTCAGAAAGCGATCAAGAGAAGGTCGTGCATAGCTTAAAAAATGTTTTAAAATGAAATTAGGCTTAGGAACAGTTCAGTTTGGATTAAAATACGGTATTTCAAATAAAACAGGTGTTACAACTACTGATGAAGCTGAAAAAATTATTAAGATAGCTTTAGACAACAAGGTAGAAATTATTGATACTGCCTGTCAGTATGGCAGCTCTGAAGAAGTTTTAGGAAAAATAATTCCCCTAGATTATAATTTCAAGATAATTACAAAAACACCTTCCTATACTTTTAAAAGAAAGAGACCTATAACTAAAGACGATGCTAAAAATATGCAGTTGGTATTTTTTGAATCTCTTAAAAAGTTAAATAAACAAAAGATTTACAGTCTTATGCTTCATCATTGTGAAGATCTACTACAAGAAAACAGTGATTATTTATATGAAATATTGTATAATTTTAAAGAGAAGTTTCTGATAAAAAAGATAGGTGTTTCAGTTTATTCACCTGAGCAGGTAAAAAAACTTATAGAAAATTATAATATCGATTTAATTCAAATACCTTTAAATATCTTTGATCAAAGATTTTTAGAGAACAATTTTCTTCAGGAGCTAAAAGATAAAAATATTGAAATACATGCAAGATCTGCGTTTTTACAGGGATTGCTATTAATGAAGGAAAAAGAGTTTAATCCCTATTTTAATTCTATTCGAATTCATTTTTCTGAATATATCAATTTTTTGAAAGAATTAAATCTTAGTCAAACAGAGGCAGCTTTAGGTTTTGTTTTAGGTATTGAAAATGTAGATGTAGTTATTGTAGGGATAAATAATTCTAAGCAATTTCATGAATTAATAAGTATAAACGATATTAATTCTTTTTCAAAGTTTTCTAGATTTTCTATTAAAGATATAAATATAATTAATCCATCTTGTTGGAGAATATAAAATAATTTAGGAGCAATATATGAAAGAACAAGATAAAATATTTTTTAATTCAGAAGGCGATGGTTGGTATCAAAGAAATAAAGATAATTTAGGTATTAGAGAGAAAAGTGATTGGGTATTGTATACGTTTGATCAGTTGAATTTAAATAAAAGAAAAAAATATCATATTGTAGAGTTGGGTTGTTCTAATGGTTACAGGTTAAATACAATAAACAATCTATATCAAGGAAACAATTGGTTATTTTCAGGTTTGGATGCAAGCAAGCAAGCAATAATAAATGGTCAAAAAAAATATTCTAGAATTCAATTTTATAGGGGCTTATTATCTGAAATTCCAATAACAAAAAAGGCAGATATTGTAATTATAAATTTTGTATTACACTGGATTGACCGGCGAAATTTAACAAAATGTATCTCAGAAATTGATCGTATTTTATTAGATGAAGGTTACATTATTCTGGGTGATTTCTTGCCTGATTATAATTATAAAAGAAAGTACCATCATTTACCCAATGAAATAGTTTATACGTATAAACAAAATTATGCAAATATCTTTACTTCTCTTGGTTTTTATAAAACTATCTATTATGCTTGTTATGATCATGATGAGAGCGATGGAATTATGAATATTTCAAATTCCGATAACAGAGGAATGATTGTCTTACTAAAAAAAAGTTATAATAATTTCTATAAAACAGAATGATTTTAGCAATTTTACAGGCCAGAGTATCATCGACAAGGCTACCGGGCAAAGTATTAAAAGAAATCATTGGTAAGTCAATGATACAGTTAGAAATAGAAAGAATTTTAAAATCAAAAAGAATTGATAAACTAATTTTAGCCACAAGTATTGACAAAAGCGATGATCCTTTAAAAAAGTTATGCGATAAAATAAATATAGAATGTTTTAGAGGCAGTTTAAATGATGTTTTAGACAGATTTTATCAGGCCGCTAAAAAATATTCAACTGAGCATATTGTGCGTTTAACCGGCGATTGTCCTTTAATTGATCCGGAGATTATAGATGAAGTGATTGATTTTTATATCAATGGAAATTATGATTATGCCGCTAATGCTTTAGAGCCGACATATCCTGATGGTCTTGATGTAGAAATATTTAAATTTAGCGTACTTAAAAATGCATGGAAAAGCGCAAAACTCAGTTCAGAACGTGAACATGTAACGTCCTATTTTAACAGACAGCCTAAAAAATTCAAAATAGGCCATTTCAAAAACAAGCAAGATTTATCTTTTCTAAGATGGACAGTCGATGAGCCAAAAGACTTTGAGCTGGTAACTGCTGTTTATGAAGATTTGTATGGAATAAATTCAAATTTTAATACTTCTGATATATTGCAATTTCTAGAAAAAAATTCTAAATGGAAAAATTATAATATTGAATATAAAAGAAATGAAGGGTACCAAAAATCAATAAAAGAGGATGAATATGTTAAATAATTCATTAATTAATAATTATAAAAAATCACGCGAATATTCAAATCAAATTCATGATTTGATTCCCGGCGGGGCGCATACTTATTCAAAGGGAGACGACCAGTTTCCTGAAAATGCTCCTGCTGCAATCACTCATGGCAAAGGCGCCCATGTTTGGGATTTAGACGGTAATGAATTTATTGACTGCAGTATGGGATTAACATCGGTTTGCATTGGTCATGGCTATGAACCTGTTGCTCAGGCTGTGGCCGAAGCCGCTTTTCGGGGTACAAATTTTCAGCGTCCCGCTGTCATTGAAAGGGATGCCGCCAAATTGTTTCTTGAAACTGTTCAATCAGGAGATATGGTAAAATTTGCTAAAAACGGATCAACCGTTACAACCGCGGCCGTTAAACTTTCCCGCGCTTTTACCGGCAGAAACAGAGTGGCTTTGGCAAGAGAACATAACTTTTTCAGCTATGATGACTGGTTTATTATCACAACGCCATGCGATCGCGGAATACCATCCAAGGTTCGTGAAATGACCGCATTATTCAGCTATAATAACTATGAGTCAGTAGAAGCGCTGCTTTCAGAAAAAGATCACGATATTGCCTGCCTTATCATGGAGCCAGTGAAATTTGATCCTCCGCGTGACAATTTCCTTCAAAAAACAGCCGCGCTGTGCAAAGATAAAGGCGTAATATTTATTTTAGATGAAATGATTTCGGGGTTTAAGTGGAGTATGCAGGGAGCTCATAACTACTTGAATGTTCAAGCCGATTTAACAACATGGGGAAAAGGTATCGCAAACGGATTTTCTGCCTGTGCTTTAACAGGTCGCGCAGATATCATGGAACTCGGAGGTATTCGAAAAGAGGGTGATGATAAGCTTTTTTTGATTTCTACAACTCATGGCGCAGAGACAACAGGCTTAGCTGCGATGATTGCAACGATACAGGAATTTAAAAAACACAACATGATTGAAAGCAATTGGGCAAGAGGCGAAACCTTAAAAAAAAGATTTGATGAGACTATACAGAAGCATAACCTTGAAAAATTTTTACAATGGATAGGATATCCATGTTTAATTGCGCTTATTTGCCGCAATTCTTCAGGAGATCCGGATGATTTTTACCGCACATTGATGATGCAGGAAATGATCGCCCGGGGTGTTTTATTTCAGGGATTATTATATACGACATGGTCTCACCAGCAGGCAGAAATGGCTCATATCGTGAAAGCATTTGATGAATCATGCGAAATTTATAAACAAGCTGTTCAGAAGGGTTCGACTCATAAATTTTTAATAGGTCGGCCCGCAAAAGCGGTATTTCGAAAAAAAATATAGAAAAGGAAATAACAGCATTGAAAATCGCGCTTATTTCGCTTGATCAAAAGTGGGAAGATAAAGAAGCAAATTTGCTGCAGGTTGAAACTATAACTCAAAAATCAGCTTCAATGGGTGCAGAACTTGTTATTTTCCCTGAAATGACTCTTACTGGCTTTACTATGAATACATCATTATCATCAGAAGAACCGCAAAATTCTTTTACTTTAAGAGCCTTCAGCGAAATAGCGAAAAAAAATAATATAAATATGATGGCAGGTCTTGTGTTAAAAGAGAATGAAAAAAATCCAATGAATACAATGACAGCATTTTCACATGAGGGTAAAGAGCTTGCAAGATATTATAAAATACATCCTTTTTCTTTCGCGGGCGAAGACAAATATTTTTCACAGGGAAACAGTCTTACCAAAGCCAAAATTGGCGATTTTTATTTTGGATTTTCGATTTGCTATGATTTACGGTTTCCTGAAGTTTTTTCAGTGCTTGCCCGTGATTGTGAAGTTTTGGTAAATATAGCCAATTGGCCTAACAAAAGGTCAGTGCACTGGAAAGTGCTATTACAGGCACGCGCTATTGAAAACCAGTGTTTTATGATTGCCGTTAATCGCAGAGGAGTTGACGGCAATCATCTCGAATATGAACGCAGTTCTTGTATTTTTGACGCGAATGGTGAGTATTGCAAGCCGATAGTTATAGATGGTGAAATAGATTTGTTCAATATTACACGGGAGCAGCTATTCGATTTTAGAAAAAATTTTTCAACAAGACAAGACAGACGGCAGGAATTATATAAAGCTTTTCTATGAAAATTATATTCCGTGCGGATGCTTCAGTAGAAATTGGCACAGGTCACGTAATGCGCTGTTTGACGCTGGCCGAGGCTCTCAAAGAAAAACAGGCAGAAGTTGAATTTATATGCCTTGACTTACCGGGAAATCTGGCCAGCTTTATAAAAACAAAAGCTTTTGCGATCAATATGGTTTCAAATAATTTGCAGGCTCTGAGCATTTTAGAAGAGAAAAGACCAGATTGGCTCATCATTGATAATTATGATATTGATGAGTCCTGGGAAAAAAAAACGCGTCCCTTTGTAAAAAAGATTATGGTTATTGATGATTTAGCGAACAGAAAACATGACTGTGATATCTTACTTGATCAGAATTATGGAGCAGAAGAGCTGGGCTATGAAAAAATTGTTCCCCCGAATTGCAAACTGCTGTTAGGGCCAAAATACGCATTATTAAGAAAAGAATTTTTAGAGGCAAGAGATAAAATTCGACAAGATAAGAATGACAAATATGAAATAAATAAAATAATGATTTTTATGGGAGGCAGTGATCCCGAAAATATAACAGAAAAAGCCCTTGATGCGGTTTTAGATTTTAATCTGCACATTGATGTTGTTATTGGAGCCTCAAACCCTCACAAGCAGAAACTTGAAAAAAAGATAATTAAATATAAAGATGTTGTTCTTCATACACAGATTAGCAATATGGCAGAAATCATGGCGAATGCCGATTTATGTATAGGAGCCGGAGGCTCTGCGACATGGGAGAGGTTTTGTATTGGCTTGCCTGCGATCACTGTTATTACTGCTGAAAATCAAAGAGTCATTACCGAAAAGCTTTCTTCTGTCGGTCTTGTAGAAAACTTAGGCTGGAATCAAGAAGTTACTCACGATATGATTAGTTCATGTTTGCAAAAAATGATATATAGTTCTCATAAATTATATATAATGTCCGATATGGGTATGAAAATTGTTGATGGTAAGGGAACTAAAAAAGTAGGCAATGAAATACTGCAAAATGAAGAAATGAAAGAAATTTTTCTTAGAGAAGCGCAGCCGGGTGATATTGAAAATATTTTCAAACTATCAAATGATCCAGATGTTCGGGAAGTATCGATAAATAAAGAGAAAATTTCTTGGGAAGATCATGTATTATGGTATAAAGAAAAAATTAATGATATTAATACACTATTATTGGCAGTCGAAAATGGTCATTCTTCTTTTTTAGGTCAGGTGCGCTTTGATATTATGAAGGATATGACAATTATTAGCATAAGTCTTATAAAAGAGGAAAGAGGCAAAGGCCTTGGTTTAGAAATTATAAAAAAAGCTTGTAATTATTTTTTTACTAAATTTTCTAAAAAAAAAATAAAAGCATATATTAATCCAGATAATATTTCATCCATTAAAGTCTTTCAAAAGGCAGGATTTATACAGCATGGAGAAGAAATAAAAAACCAAAATAAATATTTAGTTTTTTATTTTGAGAAAACCACCTGAAATGATTTTTGATAAAAATAAAGTATTCACAATTGCAGAACTTTCAGCCAATCATAATCAAAACATTGATATTGCTAAACAAACAATAAAAGCAATAAAAGAATCTGGGGCTGATTCGGTAAAGTTGCAAACATATACCGCTGATACGATAACACTAAATTCAAATAAAGACTATTTCAAAATAAAACAAGGTACGATTTGGGATGGTAAGAATTTATATGATTTGTATAAAGAAGCCTATACCCCGTGGGAATGGCATGAAGAATTATTTAATTATGCCAAAGAATTAGGTCTGGTTAGTTTTTCTTCTCCTTTTGATTTTACAGCGGTAGATTTTCTCGAAAAACTAAATGTACCCGCTTATAAAATAGCTTCGTTTGAAATAACCGATATTCCTTTAATTGAATACGCGGCAGCTAAAGGTAAGCCAATGATTATCTCAACTGGTATATCCACGCTTGGAGATATCGAAGAAGCAGTAAATGCATGCCGCAAAACCGGCAATAACGATATAACGCTTTTAAAATGCACGTCATCCTATCCGGCGCCCATTGAAGAAGCGAATCTTTTAACGATTCCTAATATGAAAGAAGCCTTTGGCGTCAATGTCGGTTTGTCTGACCATACTTTAGGAAGTGATGTTGCTGTCGGGGCAGTTGCTGTGGGCGCTAAAGTTATAGAGAAACATTTTATTTTAGACCGAAAAATGGGAGGCCCTGACGCGGCATTTTCAATGGAACCGGAAGAGTTTAAAGCAATGGTTCAATCAATCAGAAATGTAGAAAAAGCTCTGGGTAAAGTAAATTACCAGTTAACGCCCAAAGCAGAAAAAAATAGAGAGTTTTCAAAATCATTGTTTGTTGTTAAAGATATAAAATCTGGTGAAAAATTTACTGAAGTTAATATTCGTTCAATAAGACCGGGATATGGATTACATCCTAAATATTTGAAAGACGTAATTGGTAAAAGAGCAGCTGTTGATATTGAGAAGGGTGAGCCATTTAGTTGGAATATGGTTGATTAAAAAGATAGAACATGAAAAAAAGAAAAGCAGACGTACTAAATTTAGAGTGGACAGCCGAATCTTCCAGAGATAGAGAAGCTGCAACTTTAGTATGTAATTATTTGAGATATATGGGTTATAATGTTATTGAAAAAAGTATTTTTAATGGGTACCATTATATAAACAAATATAGACCAAGAATATACTTTAATATCTCACCAATAGGCGCTAACATAAATATGAAAATATTGCGTTATGCATACAGAAAAAATATTAAAATTATTTCTAGTATAGGTGAGGGAAATTTTTTTGGCGATTCTAATAGTATTGATAACTTTATTTGGGGTTGGAATATTGAAAAAAAACCTTACGAAGAAAAAGTAATGTTATGGAGCCAAAGGACCAAGAAGTTAATAACTAAGAAATATCCAGAATATAAAAATAGGTATATAGTAAGTGGCTGTATTGGCATCGATAGATATAAAATTGTTAACGCCGTTGATAAAAATAAATTCTTATTAAAACATAAAAAAAACCAATTTAGTAAAATTATTGGCTTTGGATGCTGGGATTTCGCTTGTTTTTTTCCTTACCATGTTAGATTTGCTCATCTTTCAGATCAGTATAAACCTTTCTTAAAAAAATTACAAAATGACAGAGGCTTGTTTAATAAGATAATGAAAGATCTTATAGAAAAAAATAATGACATCTTATTTTTATTTAAAGTTCATCCTGGTACAATTGGCGGTAACTGGGATGCGGGTATTGATGGTTTTGAAAAATATAATAATGTTCTTATTCTTAAAAATGAAGAGTCAATTTTTAATTGTATATCTGTATCTGATTTTTGGATGCATTATGAATCAACAACGGCCATGGAGGCTTGGTTGTTAAACAAACAAACATGCATGCTAAATCCTAGTGGTATTAAGTTTCCCAGATCGAATATATGGCAGGGAAATATAAATTATAAGAATAGTAATGAACTTCAAAAGGCAATAGAAACATTTTATAGAATAGGGTTTTTACCAAAATATAAATCTCTTTCATCAAAAAGAAAATATATTTTAAAACAAGCCTATGAATGGGATGACGGTTTAAATCATGTAAGAGCCGGTAATTGTATTATTGAAATATTAAAGAATATGAAAGAGATAAAAATATCTTCTGATACAAAAAAAGATTTTTTTACCCGTTACTTAAGAAATATAATTTGGCTATTAGCAATAGCTCTTAAGTATGTTAAAGCATTAAAATTGTTAAAACGTTATTCACATATAACATTTAATGATAAAGTTATAAAAAAATTAAGCAAAACCAGAATGCTTGAACAAATAAAATTTTATAAAAAGCTAAACTTAGATAAAAATGATTTGTTAAAGATAAAAGCTAAATGATTTTATTATTTCATTAAGAAAAAAGAACAAAAGCATATAAAAATATTTTAATTCTCAGTTTTAATCAAAGTATTAGAAATATATATTATGTCTATAAATTTAAAAACAGAAATTCATCACGGAAATCAATTTAAAAAAATCGCTAGACATGGCGGTTTATTATTTACCTCCTCAATAATAATAAGTCTATCTAGTTTTGTTTTAATACCCATTTATACTCGCTATTTATCACCAGAGCAGTATGGCATATGGGCTAGTTTAAATTCAATAACACAATTTTTAGGGGTTGCTATAGGATTATTTTTAGGAAGCAGCTTTAGTCGTTATTATTTTGAAGAAAAAAGAATTTCAAATGAAAACGTAAGTTTTCTATTTAGCACAAACTTTTGGTTTATCTTCGGATGGGGTATTTTAGTAATTTTAATTTGTATACTAATTTCACCCTTTACATTCGAGCCACTTCTAAAAATTTCTTTTTATCCTATGATATTTGCAACAATTGTACCTGTTTTATTTAATGAACTGGGTATATCTGTACAATCATATTTAAGAAATACTCTTGAAATTGGTAAAATTGTTTTTAGAGATATTGTTATATTTATAATTTCAACATTATTTATTTTAATGTTCTTGATATTTTTTAATATGGGTGTTGAAGCATTAGTTTATGGAGCTGCAATATCAGCGATATTATCATTTATTTTCTATACACTTATTGCCAAACGCAAAAATATATTGAGGTTTTATTTTGAAAGAAAAGTAATAAAAAAATCTCTTGCGTATTCATTGCCGCTAGTGCCCAGTATTGGTAGCGGCGTTATTGCCCGGTTTTCAGACCGGTTAATGTTGGCATATTTTGGAACATTAGACGAAGTTGGTTTGTACTCTGTTTCTTCAGGTATCTCGCGAGTTATGTATTTTTTTATAGATGCAGTAACACAAGTGCAGGGTTCCATTAGTATGTCTGCATTAACTGAAAATAAAGAAAAAGCTAAGAAGCAAATTTCTGAATTTTTAACTTTTTATATTTATATTTCTTTTTTTTTTTATTTAGGTTTAACAATGTTTGCAAAAGAGTTTTTGTATTTATTTCCCGAATCATATCAATCGGCATATAAGATTGTTGGGCTTTTAGCGTTGTCTCCTTTTTTTGGTGGTATTTATAGGCCCTATGCGACTATTTTATCTTATCATAAGAAAATGTATTTAATTTCTGTGGCATCAATGCTTTCAGCTATTTTTAATATTGTAGGCAATTTTATTTTTATTCCAATATTTGGACAATTGGGGGCAGCTGTTTCTACTGTTTTTAGTGTATTTATTTTCACAGTATGGATTATATATTGGTCTCAAAAAATAGACCCTGTTAATCACAACCTTTTATCTATTTACACAGCATTTATTTTTGGCCTTTTTTTATTATTTTCTTACTATTATATAGATATTTACTTAGAACTTGATTCTGTTACTTTGTTTTTGATAAAAATCCCTATATTCTTTTCATTTTTTTTCCCATTATTTTTTTTATCGTCGATGAAAAAAGTAAGAAATGAACTTCTTGAAAGTATAAAATCTTTACATCAAAAGATATTTAAAATTAAAATAAGAGATAAGAATTAGTTTAAAATATGTTTATTCTTTAAATAAGGAAGTGATATGATTTATCAATTACATGGTAAACAAATAAAAAAGAGCGATTTAGTAAAATATGTTACCAACTATAAAAAAAGTATCGAGTCTTCTAAAAAAAATAGATACTTTCAAATAATCAAAAACATACCCTCTGGATTTAATATTCTAGATTATGGCTGTGGTTGGGGTTGTTTTTCTAAAATGATGCACGATAAAGGTAATAATGTTGTTGGTATAGACTTGAGCCTAAATGAGATTAATATTTGTAAAACAGTATGGGGAGAAAATGAAAAACTAAAATTCAAAAAAAGTTCTATTGAGCAAATAAAAACAAAGTCTTTTGATTTCATTACTTCTATACAAGTTATTGAGCATACACATAATCCTGGAAATTATTTGAATCAATGTAATAGAGTATTAAAGCAGGATGGGGTATTAGTTATTTCGATACCTAATATTATGACCCCACGATTTATTTTGCCATTACTTCAAATAAATCTTCAAAAAAAACTCTTAAATCTAAGTAATAAAATTAACAAAGAGTATCAAAAATCTCAGGATCATATTCAAGCTTGGGATTCAGTTCATTTTGTCAAATTGGTGAGTACTATGGGTTTTACGCTGGAAAAATATATACCTTTAGAAGGAATTCAATTCCCCATACCAAATTTGGTCTCAAAAATTATACCAAGTTATTTTCATTTTAGTTTACTAAAAAATTATTATTATAGTATGGCCTTTTTTTTTAAAAAAATTTCAGATTCAAAAATAAAGTGTAATGACTAAAATAGCAAATTAAAAGAACATGTGTGGTATAACAGGTATTTTTTCAAAATCTATAGAGCTTAATCAATATTATAAGGCTCATTCATTAATACAGCATCGTGGCCCTGATGATGAGGGTTTTGTTTGTGGTTTTGATAATGAATTAAAAATTTTATCGGGCGATAGAACGAAAGGCATTCATAAAAAAAATAGACATATTAAAGAATTTAATAAAAAACCCGAATGGATACTGGGGCACCATCGGCTAAGTATTATAGATTTATCTGAAAAAGGGCATCAGCCAATGTGTGACGAAACAGGCAGATATTGGATGGTTTATAATGGAGAGGTTTATAATTATATTGAATTGAGAGAAGAATTAAAAAGAATAGGATACGTTTTTTATTCAAATACAGATGGTGAAGTAGTTTTAAAATCTTTTATTCATTGGAAAGAAGATTGTTTTAACAAGTTTAATGGAATGTGGGGTATTGCAATATATGATAATTTAGAAAAAAAATTATTTTTAACAAGAGATAGATTTGGTAAAAAACCCTTATATTATAGCTTAGAAAATAATAATTTTTTATTTGCAAGTGAGTCAAAATATTTTCAACCTTTAATGTCGTTAACTTTAAATGAACAAAAAGCAAAAGAATATTTAAGATATAATGTCACAGATAGTACAAATGAAACATTTTTTAATGAAATATCGCAAGTGAATCCCGGCTGCTATGCTATTTATAATATAAAAAGCGGTAGTATTTCTTCAGAAGCCTACTGGCACATTGATGATATTCAAGTAGATAAATCTAAAGTATATTCTGAAGAATTAAAAATATTTGAATATTTATTTACAGATGCAATACATTTGAGAATGAGAAGCGATGTTCCAGTAGGAACTTTATTGAGTGGAGGTCTTGATAGTACTTCAATTGTATCAAATTTGTTTGAAGAAAATAATATTTCTAAAATTGAAACATTTTCTGCTGTTTTTCACGAAGAAAAATATAGCGAAAAAATATATATTAATAAAACATTGAACAAGTACCAAGGGATAAGACCTCATTTTGTATATCCCGTTGCTGAATCTTTTTTAAAAAAGAGTGATGAAATTATAAAGGCTTTGGATTTTCCCTTTAGAAGTCTGGCCGTTTTTTCTCAAAATGAATTGTATAAAACAGTGAAAAATAATTCAATGGTCAAAGTAGTATTAAATGGACAAGGCAGCGACGAATTATTTGGCGGATATACTACTCATTATTATTCGTTTTTTTTAAGCTTGATTAATAATGCTAATATTCTTAAGTTTATAAAAGAATTAAGAATATTAAATAAAAGCAGAGGTTTCTCATTTTCTTCTTTATTCTCTACTATTGTATTTTTGTTTATAAGAGACATTTTTGCAAAAAAAGATAATAATAATTTAATATACAAAATACGGAATAAATATTTTACTGAAAATTGGTTGTATAAAGAAAAAATATTTTACAAAGATAAGTTTCAAAATCATTTAAGAAAAGATTTATTGTTCTCGCCCTTACCTGAATATCTTCGATATGAAGATAGAAATTCAATGGCTTTTTCTATTGAAACCAGACTACCTTTTTTAGATTACAGGCTTGTTGAATGGGCCTTGTCGCTTCCAAATGAGTTTAAGATTGATCATGGTGTTAATAAAAAAATAGTTAGAGATGCAGTTAAAAAATATGTTGTACCAGAAATTTTGAATAGAAAAGATAAAATGGGATTTATATCGCCGCAAGAAATTTGGCAAAAAGATCAACTGAAAAATTATGTAGATTTCGCAGTAAAAAATATTGACTTTGCATTTTTGAATAAAAAATATCTAAACGATAAGTATCAGCTTTATTTATCAGGTAAAGATAAAGACTGGTCTTTTTGGTGGAGAATTACTTGTCTATATTATTGGGCCAAAAATTTCATATAATTTTGACTTTTGATAATTAATTAAATGAAAAAATTTCTATTAATTGCTTTTAAATTTCCTCCTTATGCTGGTGTTGGAGGTTTTCGATGGAGTAAGCTTTGTAAATATTTGGCCCAAATGGGACATGAAATTCATGTTGTTACCGTAAGATGGAAAAAGATGGGACCAAATACTTTTATTGAAGATGTAAATCATCCTAATATAAAAATTCATCAAATTGAATCATTATATCCACATAATATAAAGTATAAATCTTTTAATAACAAGTATTTAAATAAGATAAAAATAATTTTATGGTATTTATTAAATAAATTTATCTTATCAATTTTTTATTTTGATGATGAAGCACAGAGATGGGGTAGGACTTTGATTGCTTATTGTGAAAAATTGCTAAAAGAAGAAAATATAAAAGTTGTTATCTCTACTGGGCATCCGTTTCAGGCAAACCGTTGGGCAGCAGTATTAAAAGAAAAAAATCCTGAAATAAAATTAATTCAAGATTTTAGAGATCCCTGGTATGAAGATCCTGAAGTAAATAAAATTAAAAAAATAGAAGAATGGCAAAGATTTTCGATTGCTCAAGCTGATAAAGTTGTAGCTGTTACAAAAGGCCTTTTAGATTTATTTTTAAAAAAAGAATCTAAAAGTAAAGGATATGTTATTGACAATGGTTATGATAAAAATGATTTTTATGAGAATCTTTTAAAAAAGAGAAACCAAAAATTATATGATTTCATTTATCTAGGTAATGTGGCATGTGGAAGAAGTGAACTTTTGCTTAAGTTTATTAAATCGATACGTGAAATTAAAGATAAAATCAAAATAAAAAAAATCTTAATCATTAGTTCTTATGTTCCCAATTTTATTCAAACTGAAATTGAAGATTTAGTTCAAACAGGTCTAATTGAATTAAAACCAATAATGAGTCAAGAGAAAGCGTTTGAGTATCTTGTATTATCAAAATATGGGTTGCAATTAAACGCAAAAGTGTATCCCTATCTTGTATCCACAAAAATATATGAGTATGCTATGATGAAAGTACCCTGTGTATCATTAAATTATGGCGGCGATATAGAAGATTATTTCAAAAAATATGATATTGGTTATTCTATAAATGTAGAAAAGGCTGATTTAAAAAAAGAGTTAATCAAGCTTTATAAAAAACCTGAAAAGAAGTTTAAATTTAATATTTCGAAGTTTTATTATAAAAATCTTGCTAAAGAATATTCAAAACTAATCAATGGGTAATATATTTTTAGGGCCGTTAAAAGCAGATGATTATAAAAAAATCAAGTATAATCATTATAACTTTGTTACAAGCGGCATATTTGTTTCTTCAGGAGCAAATGCGCTAAGACTCTTAATTCGTTCTTTAAATTTAAAGAAGAAGTCTAGAATTGCGATACCTGCATTAATATGTTCTTCAGTTGCAAGAGCCATAAAATTAGAAAAAAAGACACCGGCATTTACTGATATTTCGTCTGATAATTATTTTATGCTATTTCAAAAAAAGAATTTTGATAAAGAAAAATACAATTTAATCGTTTTACCGCATATGTATGGTATATTGCATCCGCAAACTGAAGAAATAATAAATTACGCGAAAGAAAATAATATTCCCTTAATACATGACTGCGCTCAGTCATATGGTGTTTTGTATGAAGGTAGACCCATAGTTGAATTTAATGAGGGTGGATTTTATAGTTTTGGAGCAGGCAAGTCAACAACAGCGGCCTCAGGCGGATTGGTCTTTGGCATAAAAAAAGAATTAATTGAAAAATATAATTTATTTAGTTTTAAGAAAAAAGATTTATTCTCAGAAAATTTTCTTAAAGAGCGATGCGGATTAAATTATTTCAAGTATTTTTACTATTTTCTGTCAAAAAGATTTCAGGCAAGCCAATTACAGGTAAATGCAGCATCATATGTTTTGAATAATTATGAAAAAATTGAAAAACGAAGAAAGATTAATTTTAATAAGTTAAAAAATATTTTGCCTGAAGATATCTATGAAGCGAAGAAATTGAAAAGATTTTCTTATTATAAATATATTTTTTACTCTAAACATAAACTTTTTATAGAAAAAGAATATCCTTATCTGCCTGTAAGAACTGTATATTTTCCAGAAAGAAATTCTGATAGTATTCAAAACTATAATAAATTTAATGGATTTTTATATGAAGTATCTACAGAAAGAAGTTTTGAAGAATATAAAGAGATAAATTCATAAAAAACCTTAGTAATGAATAATATATTTCTATCTGAAAACTGGTTAAATATTGTTTCAAATAACAATAAAAGAATTAAACCTGTTTTAATTGTATTAAATGATAATAATATATTTATTGGCGAAATAAAAATTATCCATATTAAAATCTGGATTCTTTATCAAGAAGTTTATGATTTAATTGGAATAATTGATAAAGCAAAAAAAGAAAATGTATCGGCCATTGAATGTAATTTTAACATGAGCCGATTTCTAAATAAAGAAGAGCTTGAAAAACATGGTTCTAAAATTGAGATGGAATTTGGAACTTATGTGGTTAATTTAAACCAGTCAGAAGATGAAATTTGGTCTAAAATTCACTCGAAGCATAGAAACGTAATTCGAAAAGCTGAAAAAGAAAATGTTAAGGTAAAAACAGATGTTAAACCTGAAGATATCTATGAAATTATAAAAGAAGTATATGCCAAAGATAATCGTTCAGGTTGGTCATTAGAATATATAAATAGTATAAAAGAGAATTTAAAAAATAATGTTTTATTTATTGGAGCTTTTTTAGATGAAAAACTACAGGCAGCAGCTATTGTTCCATTTGATTCAAGTACGGGGTATTATTTGCATGGGGGAATAAAGAGTGACGCTGTTTTAGGTTCTTCTAATATGTTACAATGGGAAATTATAAAAATTTTAAAATTAAAAGGTATAAAAAAATATGATTTTGGGGGAGCTCGAAAAAAAGCGCCCAATAAAAGATTAGAGGGCATCTTTAGATTTAAAGAAAGATTTGGCGGTGAATTTGTCCCCTGTTATTTTTGGTCACTTAAATTAAATTCATTAAATTATTTAATTTATAAAATATTAAAGAGAATTCGTAAAATTATAAGATAAATTTGAATGAAATTAAAACTTATAAAATATATTAAAATTATTCTTGGTTTTTTTTATAGTTTATTAAAGCCGGGTAAAGCAAAAAAAGATTTTAATAATTTGGCCGAGCAAAAAAAAAACCAAAAAGCTATTATTACCTTTGATTATGAATTGTTTTTAGGCAAAGACAGCGGAACATGCGAAAAATCTTTAATTGAGCCTGCGAATAAAATACGTGATGTACTTATAAAACATAAAGCCAAAGCGATTTTTTTTGTAGATACAACGTATATCTTACATCTTAAAAAAAATAATCATCCTGATTATAAAAAAATTGAAAATCAATTAATTGATCTTGTTAAAAATAATAATAGTATAGAATTACATTTGCATCCGCACTGGCTTGACGCGAAACCTTTGGTTAAAGATAGATGGTATTTTACATCGCATGAAAAATATCGCTTACATTCACTTACAGAAAAAGAAATAGAAAAAATATTTTCTGAGGGGTCTAATTTGATAAATAGTATTTACAAAAAAGCGAAAACAAATCAAAAGGTATCTGCTTTTAGAGCGGGCGGCTGGTCAATAATGCCCTTCTCACCGATTATTAAAAAAAATTTTATTAAAACTAAAATAAAATTTGATTTTAGTGTAATTGCCGGCGAAAAAAAATTAGAGCTTCCTAATCATTATTATGATTATAGTAATGTTGATAAGAAAAAAAATTATTGGCAGTTCAGTAAAGAGCCGGTAATTATAGATAAAGAAGGTTTTTTTACAGAAATTCCGGTTGCAACAGCAAAATTTTCAATTATTTATCGGCTAATAAGCAGATATATCAGAAGATACATGAATTATTACGGCGATGGCAAAGGCATGAGTAGAATTAGAACAGAAAATAAAATAATAGTTTACTTAAAAGAATTAAAACGAAATTATACGCCAATTTATATAGATTCATATTATCCTTTCTTTTTTAATAGTTTGTTAAGAAAAGTTAAGCAAAAAGAGATTGTAACACTTGTTGGGCATCCTAAAACAATGTCAAGTATCGCTCTTAAAAATCTTGAGTTAGTTTGTAAGAGATATAAAACTTTAAATATTGCAGACTTAAAAAAAGAGTTTATTTCAAATAAATAATTGATTATGAAAACAATTTGCCATCTAACTTCGGCTCATAGCCGTTATGATGTAAGAATATTTTTAAAAGAATGCTGTTCAATAGCGAACGCAGGTTATAATGTTTTTCTTGTTGTGGCAGATGGAAAAGGCGATGAATTTAAAGATAAGGTAAATATTATAGATACAGGTATATTAAAAGGCCGTTTTAATAGAATGTTTAATACAACAAAAAAAGTGTATAAAAAAGCATTAGAAATAAACGCCGATCTATATCATTTTCATGATTATGAATTAATAGGCGCTGGTTTAAAATTAAAGAAAAAGGGAAAAATTGTTATTTATGATGTGCATGAAAATTTTCCAAAGGCGATTCTTGATAGAGAATGGATGCCTAAAATTTGTAGAAAACCTGTTTCTATTTTAGTTAGAATGTATGAAAATTTCACCGCAAAAAAATTTAATTATCTGCTTACAGCCAGAAGAGATATTAAAGCAAGATTTAAGAAAGTAACGCGTAATGCTATAACTATTAATAATTATCCGATTTTAAATGATTTAATTGCAGATGAAAGAATGAAAAATATTAATAAAACAGAAATTTCATATGTTGGCGTTATTTCTAAAATTAGAGGAATTATAGAAATGGTAAAATCTATACGAGATTTGCCTGTTAAATTGAACTTAGCGGGTAAATTTGAAAGTAAAGAGCTAAGAAATGAGGCAGTTAAAACAGAGGGCTGGGAAAATGTAAACGAGCTTGGGGTAATAGAAAGAAAAAAAATAAAAGAGATACTTAGCAGTTCATTTGCCGGCCTGGTGATTTTTTATCCTGCGGCAAATCATATAAGTACACAACCCAATAAACTTTATGAATATATTTCTGCGTCTGTGCCGGTAATTTGTTCTAATTTTCCCCTGTGGGAATCTTTAATCAGCATTTATAAATGCGGAATTTGTGTTAATCCCAAAAATCATGAAGAAATTAAAAAAGCTATTCAGTATTTATACGAGAATCCGCAAAAAGCAAAAGAAATGGGTAAAAACGGCAGAAGGGCCGTAGAGAAATTCTTTAACTGGAAAAGAGAAGAAAAAAAGTTGTTAATGGTATATAAAAAAATATTAGAAGGTAATAGATGAAAATACTAACAATTATAGGCGCCCGACCGCAGTTTGTGAAAGCTGCCGTTGTTTCAAGGGCCATTGAAAACCATAACCAAAGTTATGAAAATAAAATAAATGAAATTATTGTTCATACCGGCCAGCATTACGATAAAAATATGTCAGATGTATTTTTTGACGAGATGAAAATACCCAAGCCAAAGTATAATCTTGGCATAGGCGGTTCGTTACACGGCGAGATGACGGGTAATATGTTAATAGAAATTGAAAAAACAATTTTTAAAGAAAATCCTGATGTTTTACTTATTTATGGCGATACAAATTCTACTTTAGCCGGAGCTCTTGCCGCTTCAAAAGTTCATGTTCCGGTGGCTCATGTAGAAGCCGGATTAAGGTCTTTTAATAAAAAAATGCCTGAAGAAATAAACAGAATACTTTCTGATCATATTTCTAAATGGCTTTTTTGCCCAACCGATACGGCGGTACAAAATTTAAAAAATGAAGGTATACAAAATAATAAAAATACATACGTTATTCAATGCGGTGATGTTATGTATGACGCCGCTTTATTTTATAAAGAAATGAAAAAAGAAAGTGTTTATATTAAAGAGCTTGTTAATAAGTCGGATGGATTTTATGCCTGTACAATACACCGTGCCGAAAATACAGACGAAGAAGAAAGATTAAAAACTATAATATTGGCGCTTGATAGTATTTCACAAAAAACCAAAGTTATTCTGCCTTTACATCCGCGCACAAAAAAAAAATTAAAAGATTTTAATGTAGAAGTAAAAAACATTGAAATTATTGATCCGGTGGGTTATTTTGATATGATTTATCTTTTGGATAACTGCAAGGGCGTTTTTACCGATTCAGGCGGTTTGCAAAAAGAAGCCTATTTTTTTGAAAAGCCGTGCATCACTCTTCGCGATGAAACAGAATGGGTAGAACTAATTAAAAATAAATTTAATATTCTAACTGGTGCGGATAGAGAAAATATCATAAAATATGAAGAATCGTTTTTTTCAGTTGAAAAAGATTATTCGATGTCTTTATACGGCGACGGCAGCGCGGGCGAGAAGATTGTTAAAGCGCTTTTAAGTTAATATAATATGTTATTATGCATAATATAGTCAACCAACTGACCGTATTCATTAAAATATAGTCAATCAATCCATTGAAAAACTAATTCCATATCCAAGCTTTATGTTCAGTGCATGGCCTGAAAAATTTGGGCCTACTGGTATGAAATTATCTACTAAATTATAATTTATTTGGCTCAGTATAAAAGAATTATTATTAAAAAAATAAAAATATTTTACACCAAAAATATAATTCAATGTCTCAATTGATATGTTTTTTCCAATTGCATACTTTTTATCAGTTAGGATCTCAATTTTTTCATAAGAGACACCTATCGTCGAACCTATATTGTGATTTAGATTCTTAAAAGCTGATAAAAAGACATCAAATCCAAATATAGAACTTAAATAATCATTTGTTGCGTATAGCACATTATCTTCTTCTAGTAAAATATATCTTTCCATTTTTAAAAATCTAAAAGCGCCATTCATGTTAATTTGAAATTTAGCATATTCAATACCAATATTCAATTCAAATTCTGGATGATTGCCTAAGACTTTGTTATTACCTAATGGCGCCCATAATCCCGTTAATAGTGCTAAATTAATACTTAGTTTATTCTCTTTTTCGTCCGTAGGTATTTCAGATGCGATTATACTATCTGCAAAACTAATAATAATGAAAGTAAATAATATATTTTTGAAGTATTTTTTCATAAACCATCAATTTAAGAATTTATTTATTACATTTTCAACTATTATACTTACATTCTCATCAACAGGTAAACTTCCAGTAAATGTTATGGAACCTACAGAAAAAACTTTTCCACCGCCATTTGGCATTTCAAAAAAAACCATATCTGCCCCACTTTCTTCTGGATTCATACCTTTGGCCAAATGAATAAAAGAATCAGAATAATATATTTCTCCTATTTTATCTAATTCATGTCCTGAGGCGGCACCTCCATTAAGACTTTCTTCTCCAAAAGTATCTCCATTTTTTAAATTTGTATCATTAAATATCCAATGGTTAGAATCTATAACCCTATACGGGAAATAAGTATTATAGCCAGAGGGTGAATATTTGATACCCAAAATCGAATCTTGAGATCGTCCCAAATTATCCCATTCACCACCTTTACCGTATGCTAAATTATGATAATCAGTTAATTGAAGCCTCTCAATTTGATTATCTGATAAGATAACTTTTCGAAAGATAGCATTACCTCCTAAATAGATTAAATTACCCCCGTTTTTAATAAATAAAAGCAGATGATTATACATTTCTGTCGTAAAATATTCTGGATGAGCATTTAAAATTATCATTTTATAATCATTTAATACGTTTTGGTTATTATGTAAATCAATATCGGCAATGACATCATAAGCATAATTTTTCTCTTCTATCCAACGATATAAGTGTAATTCGGCATTTAATAGATGCCCCGTATTACTTTCAGGTGAATCAGCAATATTTGGCCTTAAAAAACTTAAAAATTCCGCGGCTTTTATCCTTTCGCCATATTTGAATTTATAAAAAGAATTGCCTTCCCATGCGTTATAGGCTTGCCAAGTATTTGTATTAGCCAATATTACAATATCTGATTTAATGTATGAATTATTTTTTATCACAAATGAAATATAAAATTCTTCATTATTTTTATTAGTTAAAAAAGCTGAATAAATACCTGACAGTAAATTTTCTGGAATAATATATTGGTATGTTATTTTCCAATTGCATCCATAAAAATCGGCGCCACAGTCGTAATTTTGTTGTATTGATGGGATATTATATCCTTTATAAATACTTTGGTTAGTTCTACCATATCGAATAATTTCTATATCTATAGTATCAGTTAAAGAATGAATATGAAAATCTATAGTTTCACCTGGAGAATAACTAATTTTATTTGAATAGCCTTCTACGTCATGTTTATTAATTATTTCTATATTTCTATCGCAAATTTTCTCTTCACTACACCGAATTAGCAGAAAGATAGTGGTTAAAATTAAAAAATATTTTATTTCAGTATAATTAGATTTCATATTTTTTAGTAACTTTATCTTGATAAGACAATTTTATTTGCCCCCGGCGGTGGGTGTGGTTGTAATTTGCTTTTTCTTTTCGAAATCTCAATAACTTCTTCGGGTGCGTTTATTTGAATTAATAATTTTGTTATTAATTTTAACGATAATTTTCGTGAAATTCCATTAACAATCGTAATTCCAATAATCTTAAAATCTAAAAAAATCCCCATCTTTTTTACGTAAATAATCCCTAGTCTGCTTTTCCATGGTCTTACCAGTTGATTGTAATCTAAATTTGGATTCTTACTGTTTTTTAATATTTCAGCTAAATCTGAAAAAACTGTAGAAGAAATATCTGTAATTCCCGGCTTGACGGTTAAAAGTTCTTTTTCAACATCTGTATAAATATCTGTTTCGGTTTTTACGTTTGGCCTTGGGCCCACAAGGCTCATGCTTCCTGTTAAAACATTAATAAGCTGCGGAAGTTCGTCCATTTTTGTTTTTCTTATAAAATGGCCAATTTTTGTTATACGCGGATCGTTTAACGATGTAGAATCGATACCTTTTTTATCTGCGTTTACTTTCATGGTTCTAAGTTTAATTAATTTAAAAAGTTTCCCGTTTTTTCCTACTCTGTTAGACATATAAAACGGATTTTTAAAATCAGTAAGCCAAATGATTAATATAAAAGGTAAAACAAGGGGCGCTGATATTAAAAGCCCAAAAATCGCTATAAAAATATCTAATATTCTTTTTAACATTTATTTTTCTTTTTATTGATTATAACAGTACTGTAAAGTTTATTTTAAATATAAGTATTTACAGATTTTTGTTATTATTCAAATAATTATCCAGTGTATTTTTATCTTTAATATCAAGCGTAAAATTTAAAGATTCGAAATTCTCTTTCAATTGTTTTTTGTTTTTAATACCCACTATAACAGCAGAAATATTTGTATTTTCAAGAACCCAGCGAATGGCTATTTGAGAACAGGTTTTTTTATGTTTTCGGGCAATTTCTTTAAGTTCTTCAATTAGTTTTATGTTTTCTTTAAATTTATTCTCTTGAAATTGTTCTAATCTTGTTCTTCTATCATTCGCAGAAAATTTTGAACTTAAATTATACTTTCCGGTCAAAAGTCCCTGGAACAATGTCCCATAAGTAAAAATATTTAAATTTAACTTTTTTGATTCAGAGATAACGGTTTTTTCAAAATTTCTTTCTAAGATATTGTATTGGCCCTGCGCAGAGTCAATTTTTAATATGTTGTTTGCTTTTTTAATAAGATCGGCATCAAAATTTGAACATCCAATAAACTGAATTTTTTCTTGTCTTTTTAAATTTGCCATAGTTTCCATTGTTTTTTCTATGGCAGTATTTTTATCGGGCCAGTGTAATTGATATAAAGGTATACGGTCAATATTCAGCCTTTTTAAGCTTTGTTCTACGGCTTTTGTAATATAAGCCGGGCTTAAATCAAATGAAATATCAGCTCTTTGTTTGTTTGGTTTTTGTTTCCAGCGAACGCCGCCTTTTGTGGCGATAAATACTTCGTTTCTTTTTGAACCCAGAGCTTTTGATAATAGTTTTTCAGAACGTCCCAAGCCATAAACATCAGCTGTGTCAAAAAAATTACAGCCTTTCTCTAAAGCAAGGCCTACAGCACTTACGATTTCTTTTTCATCGGTTTTACCCCAGTCAGTGCCCCCCAAGGGTTCACAGCCAAAAGCAATCTTTGACAGGAATATATCATTATTCCCAAATTTAAAATATTGCATTTATACTTTTATTTTTTTGAACCGGATTTTATAGGCTCAGATAAAACAAAAATCATCTGCCATGCCATAAGTTGTACAAAAGGTATTTTTAGTACTATTGAATCAATCATTTCTAAAGTTTTTAAGATAATATTAAATATCGGTGTTTTTCTAAAGGGTACCGCTAGTATGGTAAATAAATGAAAATAGCGAACGTTTACTTTTTTGAAATATGTTTTTGCCTTTTTTAGATCATTTAGGGTTAGTATATGGTCCGCTTCCCATTCGGTTCGTAAATTTAAAGTTCTTTTTCGATATAAGTTTATAATTGGATTATACCCCAAAGCCTCGGCACATACAATTTTACCCTCGGGTTTTAGTATTTTTGATAACTCGGGATATGCGTAATTTAAATCTAGATGATGCAGCACCCCGCTGCAAACAATTAAATCAAAAGAATTTTCTTTAAATTTTAATTTTTCTCCATCCATAACCTGAATTTTTGATTTTTTTTCATAACCATTTTCTTTTAATAATTTTTTAGTTGTTTTTACCGATTCATCTGAAATATCAATACCATACACAAAAGCCTTTGCCTCAGCTAATCTTAAAGATGTTCCTCCCAAGCCGCATCCATAATCTAACGCGGTTTTATTCGCGCAAAAATCTGTCATTAGTTTATAAAAATAGCCAGAACTTTTTCTCGTAATAGAATAAAATTTTTTATTAGAGTACTTTTTTTGAAATTCTTCTTCTGAAAGTTTATGTCTGTCAATTTCTCTTTTGTTATGAAACTCTACTTCTTTTTTTTTTCTTTCTTCCATTATGAGTATTTCTGTATTTAAAATTTAATTTCGATTTGATTTATAAAAAAATTTAGAAAGTATTGACATAATGTCAAGTAAAAAGCACTTAGAGTCAATTATAATAAAAAATAAATTAAAAATTTGGTTAATAAAAGCTGGCGAACCTGTTCCCGTAAAGCGAAAAGATTACCGCTTAATGCGAACGGGCCTAATGGCAAAAATCTTTTCAGAAAAAAACGCTAACGTTACCTGGATAACTTCTACATTCTTTCATCAAAAAAAAGAAACTTTATTTGATAAAGATACCATTGTTACTATCAATAAAAATTATAAAATATTTTTTATTAAAACTCCGGAATATAAAAAAAATATTTCATTTAAAAGATTAATAAATCATCGAATTTTAGCGAAAAGTTTTTTAAAAAAAGTAAAAGTCTTAGAAAAACCAGATATAATTGTATTAAGTTATCCTCCCATGAGGCTTTGTGTAGAAGTTGAAAAGTTTGCCAAAGAACAGAATATTCCTGTCATTTTAGATATTAGAGACTTATGGCCAGAAGATTTTGCTAATTTAATACCGGTAATTCCTTTTTTTATAAAAAGAATATTGTTATTTTACCCGTATTATATTGCCGCTAAAATATTTAAAAATGCATTTGCAATAACCAGTATTACAGATGAAATTATCAATTGGGCATTTCATTTGTCGGGAATTACAAATAAACCTAATGCTGCTTTTCCTCATGGATATTTTAAAGTTAAACCGAATAAATTAAAAATTAAAAATAACATAATATTAAAATATACGAGAGATAAAAAACAAAAAGATTTTTATATAGTTTTTTTCGGAATGTTAAGCGAACAGTTTAATATTGATTATATAATAAGTATTGCAGAAATTCTTTATAATGTTAACAAAAATATAAAATTTTTTATTTTTGGCGATGGTCCGCGAAAAAAAGAATATCTGAAAAAGACAATTAATCTAAAAAATATTTTTATTCCCGGGTATATTACGCAAGAAGAAATTCGAAAAATCATGCAAAAATCTGATTTGGGGGTGGCGCCATATATTGGGTACCAAAGTTTCAATTTAAGCGTACCAAATAAGGTAATTGAATATATGTCTGGCGGATTGCCTATTCTTTCATCAATTTCAGGAGTTGTTGGCAATCTTATACAAAAAAACAATTGCGGATATATTTATGACGGGTTATCCCCTAAAGAAACAGCAGACTTAATAATCAAGATATACAATAATCCTAAAGAATTAAAGATAAAATCAAAAAACGCTCTTAATCTGTTTAATGAAAAATATAAAGCAGAAAAAGTATACGCAGATTATTATAACTATATTCAAATGATCGTAAAACAATATAAGATTTCATCTGAAAAGAAACTGAACTCAGGCAGGAGAAGGTAATTCGTTTTATTAAGGGGCTGTGTAATAAGTAAGATTTTTAACGCAGAGGCGCAAAGAACGCAAAGGAAAAGTGTTGAATTTACGGATTTCTCTGCGTCCTCCGCGTCTTTGCGTTTAATCTTTTCTTTGTTTTTGCACGTCCCCTTAATATGGTTTTGATTTTATTAAATTTTCAATATTAAAGAGAATAAAATATAAAAATCATGGTTGATTTGACATTTTTATAAAAAGAAATATAAGTTTTCCATACAATATTTAGCACACCGCTATAGCGGTGGGATTTTATCTTGTTTGTGTTTGAAATTATTAAAAAAACACTCTAGTTCAAAATTAAATATAAAAATATGCAATGATTTTCAATATATTTATCTTTACGATTCATTGATTTCATTAATAAGGGATATACCTTTAATTAATTAGGAATTATATTGTGAATATTGAAATACCTTTTTTTAATTATCCCGCTCTTACCGCAAAATACGAAGAAGACATTTTAAATATAATTAAAGATGTAATGCGCCACGGAGCTTTTGTTTTGCAAAAGGATCTTGAAAATTTTGAAGAAAACCTGCGAAAATTCTTAAATGTTAAATACGCGATAGGCGTTTCAAGCGGCACAAGTGCTTTAATAATTGCATTAAAAGCCGCCGGTATTAAAGAAAATGATGAAGTAATTTTACCCTCTTATACTCACATAGCAACAGCTGAGGCCGTGTATTCATTAAACGCGGTGCCCGTGCTTGCAGATATAAATGACGAGCATTTAATTGATATTGAAAGTATAAAAAAAAATATCACAAATAAATCTAAGGCGATTGTTCCTGTTCATTTAAACGGCAGAACTTGTGATATGAATGGCATTAGGGCCCTTGCAGAAAATTATAATTTAACTATAATTGAAGATGCCTCTCAGGCTTTTGGTTCAAAATATAAAAATCAGTTCGCCGGAACATTCGGCAAAGCCGCCGCTTTTAGCTTTTATCCTTCAAATATTCTTGGTTGTCTTGGTGATGGCGGATGTATTGTAACAAACAATGAAAAAATAGCAGAATACGCGAAAATATTTAGAAATCATGGTAAAAACAAATCTGGTGAAACTATAATGTGGGGCATAAATTCAAGATTAGACAACATTCAAGCCGCTGTATTAAATTATAAGTTAAAAATTATTGAAAATGAGATAACCAGAAGAAGAGAAATCGCGAACCTTTATAATAATGCGCTAAATAATTTAGAAGAAATTAAATTGCCTTGTGGGCCTAATGAAAGTGAAAATTATTTTGATATATATCAAAACTACGAGATAGAAATAAACCAAAGAGAAAATATAAAAACCTTTCTTGAAAAAAAGGGAATTCAAACTGTTATACCATGGGAGGGAAAGGCAGTTCATCATTTAAATTATTTTCATTCTAATAAATTATCTTTGCCTAGAACCGACAATTTAATTAAAAAAACTTTATTATTGCCAATGAATACTTCATTGACAGACAGTGACGTAAATTTTATTTGCAATACAATCTGTAGGTTTTATAAAGGATAATAAATGAGCTTTGTTTCTGATTTAAAGGGCTATGTAAATCCAAATTATTTTACTAAACCTGTTAATTTATTTGATTTTTCAAAAGAGTTTTTGATTAAACTCTTAAAAAAAATGGTATTAATACGTTTTATCGAAGAAGAAATTGGCAACTTAATACTTAGTAGCGATATAAAATGTCCATGTCATTTAGCAATAGGGCAGGAAGCTATCGCGGCGGGGATCTCAGAAAATTTAACCTGTAAAGACAAAGTGTTTGGTAATCATCGGTCACATGCCCATTATTTAGCGATGGGGGGTGATATTTATCAATTAATAGCTGAGGTTTTTGGTAAAATTGATGGGTGTTCATTAGGTATGGGCGGTTCTATGCATATAATTGATAGAGAAAAAGGCTTTCAGGGTTCTGTGCCAATTGTGGGTGGCACTATTCCCATTGCTGTAGGAGCGGCTTTAGCTGCAAAGTTCGATAAAAAGAACCATATAGCGGTAACTTTTTTTGGCGATGGTGCTTGTGAAGAAGGAATTTTGCATGAATCTTTAAATTTCGCGTCAGCATACGATTTACCTGTTTTATTTGTATGTGAAAATAATTTATATTCCAGTCACTTAGATATAAAAATAAGACAGCCTAGCGATATGGTTTCAAGATTTGCGCATGCGCATAAAATTTCAAGTAATGTAATAGACGGCAATAATATAATTGAAGTCGTAAGCCAAAGTAAGAAAATGATTGAATTTATAAGAAAAGAACAAAAACCGGCTTTTTTAGAGGCAGTAACTTATAGATGGCGCGGGCATGTAGGGCCGGATGAAAATATTGATGTAGGTGTCAGAAGAAGTCAAAAAGACTTAGCGGCATGGAAAAATAGAGATCCTATAAAAAGACTTAAAGAAGCTATGGTCGAAAATAAATCTTTAACCGAGATATCGTATAAAACAATAGAAAGTGATATTCGAAAAGAGATACATGAATATATCGCTTCAGCAAAAAAATCAGAGTTCCCTCCTGATGAAAATCTGAAAAATTTGGTATATTCAGCATAAATTATTTTAGCTAACAATGAAGAAATTGGTAAAATATTCTGACGCGATAAGATTTGGTTTTGAATATCTTCTTTCTAATTATCAAGAAGTTTTTACTATAGGGCAGGGATTATGGAGCCCTTGGTATGTTGGCAATTCAATGAAAGAACTTGAAGTTAAATTTGGTAAACATAGAATAATTGATTCTCCTGTTTCAGAAGCTGGTATAACGGGTGCTGCTATTGGCGCGTCATTATGCGGTTACAGGCCAATTGTTATTCATCCGCGTATGGATTTTATGATATTAGCCGCCGATCAAATTGTAAACCAGGCTGCAAAATGGTCGCATATGCTAGGCGGTAGATCAAATCCTAAAATTACTATTAGAAGTGTTATAAACAGGGGCGGAGAGCAGGGCGCCCAGCATTCGCAGGCTCTTCATGCATGGTATGCACATATTCCCGGTTTAAGAGTAGTTATGCCCGCCACAGTTCAAGATGCCCGTGATCTTCTTATATCCAGTGTTTTATGTGATGATCCTGTAATTTATATTGATGATAGATGGCTTTACGAACGTGAAGAAGAAATTTCTGATATAGAAATTGTAGACTTAAAAAATATAAAACCTAAAATATTAAAAAATGGCAGTGATTTAACGCTGGTTTCTTCAGGATATTCTACTTTACTTTGTCTTGAAACAGCTGAAAAACTTAAAAATGAGAATATTCACTGTGATGTTATAGATATGAGAGTAATTAATCCGCTGGATGTTAATATAATCTTAGAATCTGTAAAAAGAACAAAAAAATTATGCGTAGTTGACGGGGGATGGGCAGCCTGTGGTCTCGCGGGAGAAATTATAGCTTCAGTTGTAGAAAGCATAGAACCCAATGTTTTAACGCATAAGCCTGTAAGAATAACACTGCCCTGGGCGCCTGCCCCTATGAGCCGTTCTTTAGAGAAGATATATTATCCAGATGTTAATTATATTCATAACAAGATTAAAACTAATTTTATAAACAAGTAAAGCATAAAAGAATTATTTTTATAAATTATGACAATTGCTTCGAAAGAAAAAAATGTTTTGAATATACCTAAAAACAAACAAGAAACAAAATTATTTTATCTTTTTATAAAAAGAGTTTTTGATTTGTTTTTTAGTTTAATTGGTCTTCTTTTTTTATTTCCCTTTTTATTTGCTATATATTTTCTTATAAAAATCACATCAAAAGGACCCGGCATATTTAAACAAGAAAGAGTGGGTTTAAATGAAAAACTTTTTAATATCTATAAATTTAGAACCATGCGCCAATTAAAATTAAAAAGTGATACTTTAATTACTCAGGGCGAAAAAGATCCGAGAATTACAAAAATGGGATTTTTCTTAAGAAAATATAAAATTGATGAGCTGCCGCAGCTTGTTAATGTTTTAAATGGATCAATGTCGTTTGTTGGTCCAAGGCCGGAGGTTGAAAAATTTGTTAAATTATATACCACCGAGCAAAAAAAAGTTTTACAAGTAAAGCCGGGTATTACAGATTTAGCATCTTTAGAATTTAAAGATGAATCTAAAATTTTATCGGGCGTAAAAAATATAGAAGAATTTTATATGAAAAAAATTGTTCCTCAGAAAATAAAGCTAAATTTAGAGTATATAAAAAAACAATCTTTTTTGTATGATATAAAAATAATTCTTATGACATTAAAAAAAATTCTAAAAAATTAGAAAATAGAGCGTATGGTTAATTATTTAAAAAATACAGGTTCCACAAAAGAAATTATTCAGGGTATTCTTTTTACGTTATTTTGTTTCTTCGCCAGTTTCTCTGTTTCAATTTCTCAACTTTGCGCCGCTTTAGCTTCATTGTTTTGGTTATCAGAAAGTCTTTTTGACATGAAAAATTATCAAAAATCTAAAAAATTAAAAACTTATTTTCAAGAAACCTATAAGACTATAAAAGAAAAAGATATTTTGCAGTATGTTCTAGCATTTATATTTTATAAGTTTTTTCATGTATTAATCAGTTCTAATGTTCAAAAAGAATTTGCCACAACAAAAGAACTTTTGCTTTTACTGGTATTTTTTACTTTATTGTTTTCATTAAAAAATGATAAATGGGTATTTATTTCTATTATAGCCTTGCTTTTAGGAGCGTTTATAACTTCTGTCTATAATCTTAATAAGCTAATTATTGAAGAAAAAAGCTTATTTGATATAAGAGCCGCGGCATTAGATAATACAAATTCTTTAACGTATACAGGTACAATGGCTTTTATCTTCTTTCTGGGCCTTGGGTATTCTATTAAGTCTTTTATTGAAGAAAAAAATAAAAATACTTTGCTGTTATCGATTTTAACTTTTTTCGCGTTTATTGGTTTTATTTTATCAGGCAGCAAAGGCGGATTTATTTCTCTTGGATTAACCTTTGTGTTTTTATGCGCTTTATTTTTAAGAAAGAAATTTATTTTTGTACTGCCCTTTTTAATGGTTATTCCTGTGTATGCTTATAAGTATATAACTCCCATCAATGTTGCTGTAAATGATGTTCTTTCAAAACAGCAAGGTCAGTCGGGTACCGTTAATGAGCGTATAGATTTATGGAAGGCCGGTGTTTTAATGTGGATCGATCATCCTCTTTTAGGAACAGGAGAAGCTGATTATATGAATCTCTACCATAAATATAAAATGAAAGGAGCTCAAAGTGTGGCGGCCAAAGGTTCGCACATGCATAATGATTATTTAGATATTTTGGTAAGATTCGGCAGTATTGGTTTTACGATTTTACTTATGTTTTATTTTTACCCAATAATTATTTTTTTACAGAAAATGAAAATTATTTTCGCGTCAAAACAAAAATATATTTTAATATTTTCTACCGCAGCTGTTGTAATGATAAGTTTTATGAGTTTAACACAATGTCATTTTCGAGATGATGAAGTTCAAATTTTACTTTGGCTTACATTGGGAATATTTTTTAGAGAGATAAATAAAATTGATAATAAAAAATAATGTTTTATATGAATAAAAACAGAATATACCGATATTTCATTTTTATCTTTTTTTTATTTTGTAATTATTCTTTCGCTATTGAAAATACAGAAGTTGAAGTTTTAAATGATGAAGAAGTAAGTAAAAATTCTAATTTTAAAAAAGATATTTTTAATTTTAAGGGCTTTATTCAAACGCAACTATATCTCGAAAACAGCGGCAAGGGGAATATTTATACAGAAACACATGAAGACGGCCTTCGAATAAGAAGAGGGCGCTTGAGTGCTTTTGGACAAATTGTTGAAAGTACTTCATATTTATTTCAAATAAACGCAAATGAAAACCACATTAATTTAGAAGACGCACTTATAAGGTACCAGTTAACGAACATTCTTTCAATTGATGCCGGCCGATTTAAAATTCCTTTTGGAATCGAGCTTTACGAAAAATCAGAAGACATGCTTTTTGCAGAAAGAAGCCGGTATTGGTCATATCTTTTTCATGAGACAAAATCAAGCGGTTTTAATTTTAATTTAACAACCGATTACTTTTTATGGCAAAGTGGAATATTTTATAATTATACCGATGGATATAGTTCTGTTAGAAAACAAGAAATCACAAACAGATTATTAACAAAGATATCGGGTTTTTATAGCGGTCTTAGTTTTTATACCAATTTTGCTCAAATAGAGGGTAAAGCTCTTGATTCAGATATTAAATATAATTTATTTTTTGGCTATCAAAAAAATAATGTAAAAATTAAAGCCGAAGCAACTACATGGTATTTGAACTTAAATAAACATAAAAAGATGGCTTATGGTTCCGCCATGTCTTTTCATTATATGTTTTTTGATAAATGGATATTTTCGAATCGTTTTTCATATCTTTTTCTTGAAAAACCCGAAAAAGCTATAGGAAGAGAAATTGGTCAATATAATATGGCTAAAGGTCTTCCCGCGAAAAAGTCGATAGATTTAACACTAAGTATGTCTTATTTTTTCTTCTCACAAAGTTTTAGTGTGAATAAAAAGGAATCACAAAATCAAAGTAAAATAAGCATTGATTATAATCCTAGTTATCATGATAGTACAACATTATCACATGCTTTTTATTTGCAGTTTCAGGTGTGTTTTAATTGATGGTTTTATCAGTATCACTAGCGCTTCAAGCGGGTAAAACATAGTAAAAGAATTGGGTTTTGTACCCATAAAATAAAAGGAGAATTCAAAAATGAAAAAAACTACAAAAATTATAAAATTACTTTTATCGGCTTTTATATTTTTAGGTCTGAATATTTTTGCTCAAGAGAAAAATGAAAAAGAATTAACAGAAACGGATAAGAAGGCAACCGTAGCTGATACTTTAAATATTAGTAAAGAAAAATCAAAAAAAGATGATAAATATTTTGAAGCCGGTGTAAGAATTCAAGCGAGAATGATGGCTGGCGAAAAAGATTCTAAATACGCAGATGATTCTAACTACGATTCTTTAGATTTTAATTTTAGAAGACTTCGTTTGACGGGCAAATTTCAGGGAGCGTCATGGTATGGTGGTGTTTTAGATATAAAAGGTGAAAACCTGCTAACAAAACCATCTTTTAAAGAGCATACCCAAACCATTACGTCAGGTGAAACCGTACTAGCAAAAGGCTCAAAAGTGGAAGGTAAATCGGCCATTCAAGAAGCAAATATGTGGATAAAGCCCGGTTTTTGGAATTCAAAAATAAAGTTTGGACAATTTAAGCTACCTTTTCTAAGAGAACAATTGACCTCATCTTCAAGATTACTATTGCCCGAAAGAAGTTTTTCAGCCGAAACATTGCAGCAGCAAGATATAGGTATATCAATAGATATGCACCCGCCGTCAGTTTTTGGCAGCAAGACGGCTCAAATTATAGATATAAGTTTAGCGGTAACAAACGGTGATGGTTCAGGTCATGACGGCGTGGGGCGAAAATCAGTAGAAATAGACTCAAGCGGCGAGTCAAAAGCTAAACTTTACAATTGGCGTTTTCAGTTGAATCCGTTTGGGGGTATTGTCAAGGATGAAAAAGACACAGGCTGGGCCGACGGCAAAGAAATTTTTAATTCATCAGCGCTATTTTCTCTTGGTGTGGCAGGGGTTTATACTTCGGCTAATGAGGGTGGTGAATTCGCGAAAAATAAAAAATTATCGGGCCATACTGTTGATATGACTTTTGCCGTTTCAGGAGTGTATATAAATGGTGAATATACATTTTTTAACGGTGCAGCCGTGCCTAAAAAATATCATACATACCAGGCAACATTGGGATATAACATACCTGTTAAATCTTTTTATTTAATGCCGGTTTTACGCTACAGTCATGTTCAGTCTGATATAGATGAAAACGGCGCCGTAGATAATAATGAAAAACTGTCAGATATATGGGCAGGAATTAACTTTTTTGGCGATAAACATGATTTTAAATTACAGCTTTTTTATCAAATTAAGCAGGATAAATCAGGTGAAAATAATTCGAACTTAAAAGATAATATAATTTATTTGCAGGCTCAAACTAATTTTGGCAAGAAAGTGTAGGTTAAAGAATATGCATACCAAATCATATTTTAATCTTTTGAAGCCTTAGAGCGTTTAAAACTACCGAAATTGAACTCATGGCCATGGCTGCACCCGCTAACCATGGGGCCAATAAACCAGCCGCGGCAATGGGAATGCCTATAGAATTATAAGCGAATGCCCAAAAGAGATTTTGTTTTATATTTTTCATGGTTATTCTGCTTAATTTTATAGCGTCTACGGCTTTATTAATGTCGGCTTTTACCAATGTAATATTTGAAGATTCTATGGCGATATCAACGCCAGAGCCAATTGCTATACCTATATCGGCGGTTGTCAGGGCTACAGCATCATTAATTCCATCGCCTACCATGGCTGTTTTAATTCCCTGAGACTGAAGTTTTTTTATTTCATTTGCTTTTTCATTGGGTAGTACCCGTGAAATAACATTTTTAATGCCGGCTTTTTGGGCGATAAATTTTGCCGTATTTTCATTATCACCGGTAAGCATGAAAACCGCAATGTTCATAATTTTTAATTTATCTACAGCCAAAGCAGAGTTTTCTCTAATGGTATCAGAAAGAGCAAAAAATCCCGCGAACTTTTTATTTACAGATACGGCAACTACTGAACTACCCTGTTTTTCAAGAGTTTTAATTTCGTTTTCTTCTTTTATAGTTTCGATGTTGTTTTCTTTTAAAAGGTCTACAGAGCCAATTAATACATCCGCGTTATCAATAACAGCCTTTATGCCAAAGCCGGGTAAAGTTTCATAGTGACTTATGCTTCTTTCACGTAAATTTTTGTTTTGTAAATTTTCAACAATGGCTTTTGCCAAAGGATGGTTTGATTTATTTTCAAGCGTATAAACAATTTCAAAAAAGTCATTTTCATTTTCCAGTTTAATGTCTGTTTTGGTAACTTTTGGCTTGCCTTCGGTAATAGTACCTGTTTTATCAAAAACCATCGCGTTTATTTTTCCCGCCGTTTCTACATGTTCTGCCGATTTAAATAAAATACCAAGTTCAGCTGCTCGGCCTGTGCCGGCCATAATAGAAGTAGGCGTTGCCAAACCAAGAGCGCAGGGGCAGGCAATTACTAAAACAGCTATTGCTTTTTCAAGAGACAACGCGAATATACCGGGAGTAAGCCACAAAAACCATATTGCAAAAGTTAAAACAGATATCATCATTACAACCGGCACAAAAATACCCGAAACTTTGTCGGCAATTCTTTGAATAGGAGCCTTTGAGCTTTGTGCATCTTCAACTGTTTTTATTATTTGAGATAAAACGGTATCTTTACCAACTTTTAGGGCTTTAATTTTTAAAATTCCGTTTTTATTGATGGTGCCCCCCGTTACGTTTTCGTTAATATTTTTTTCAACCGGCATACTTTCTCCCGTAAGCATAGATTCATCCACAGAAGAATGGCCTTCTATAACAACTCCATCTGCGGGAATTTTTTCTGCCGGTTTTACCAGTATAATATCGTTTACTAAAATATGTGCCGATGGTATTACGGTTTCAATATTATCTTTAATTAATGTCGCGGTTTCAGGTTTTAGTTTTAATAAAGATTTTATAGCCGATGAACTTTTGCCTTTAGCTTTGGCTTCAAAGTATTTTCCCAGTATAATGAGTGTAATTAAAACAGCCGAGGTTTCAAAGTAAAGCATGTGAGATTGGTTTTTAATAAATAGTAAATAAACGCTGAAAAAAAAAGCTGCCGAAGTCCCAAGAGCCACCAATACATCCATATTCGCGCTTTTATTTTTTAAAGCTTTAAAAGAACCTATATAAAAGCGGGAACCTATAATAAACTGAACGGGAGCTGCCAGCAAAAGTTGAAAATATCCATTAAGAAATATTTTGGGAACAGGAACAAAAGACGTAAATGAAAAATGAGAAAACATAGTGGTAAGAAGCGGCAAAGATAAAACAAGTGAAATTAAAAAAAATTCTTTTGTATGCTGAATTTCTTTTTCGCGTAATTTTTCGGCGTTTCGCTTGTCGTTTTTAAATACGCTGTCGTACCCTAATTTTATTATTTTTTCTTTAATATCTTCAGGTTTTATTTTCTTTTTGTCATATTCTATGTGAGCGCTTTCAATCGCGAAATTCACAGTTGCTTTTTTAATGCCCTCTGTTTTATTTAGACCCTTTTCTATTCTAGCCGCGCAATTGGCGCATGTCATGCCTATAATTTCTATGTCACTTGAACTCACTTTTTATTCGCCTGCTGAATAACCGGCTTCATTTACCGCGTTTTTTAAATCATCTAAAGTTAGTTTGTTTTCATCATATTGAATATCGGCTGTACTTTTTTCAAGACTTACATCAGCTTTTGCGCCCAGCTCTTCTAAAGCTTTTTTTACCGACATTACACAATGATTGCATGTCATACCTTCTATAAATAATGTTCTAGTTTTCATAAAACAAAGATACTATAGAGATATTAACAGGCAACTATTTTTAATTTAACATAAATTATTTTTAAAGGAAATGTAAATCCGCGTTTTATTAAAGCGCGGATTTTTTAATGGAGACGGCAGAGCTTGCTACTGTTATACTTGAAGTTAATTTAATTGTGGTATCAGTTTCATTTTCATTTAAGGTTGATTTATACTTAAACACATTTTTTTCTTTGTTGATTTCATATAAATATTCAATATTTGTTGATTCATTATATAAATAAATTTCAACAATTTCCCATTTGCCGCGCTTATTTTTCAAGTTCTCATGAAATCTTGCTTCAAAAATACCGTTTCCCGTATTTTTAGGATAAACATAGCTCCAGCTTGGCTTTGCTATGCCATTTATTTCTTTAAATCTTACATGCAGAATTTCTCCACAGCCTTCTTTTGTTGTTACAGTTACTATCGCTTTTTCATTTTCACCTTTTAAATTTGGTGAAGTTGTATTCATCTTGATATCAGTTATGGGTTCTTTGCCGCATTCTACTGTGTTCGTACTAGCGGTAGTTATTTTACTGGCATCTTCTCTGCACATTATTACGCTTAGTGAAATTATCGTTGCAATAGCGATAAATTTAAGCTTTCTTGATTTTGTTGTCATTATAGTCTCCTTAGTGTTTTACTATAATTATAATAACCCATATTTTAAAAAAAACAAATGATTTTTCGCGAAGTATTGGTTTTGATTCGCGAGTTGTTATTTTTCTTCGTAAATAGTTATTTTTGATGATAAAATTTATTTTTTATATTGTGTTAAAAAAAATAAGCATTTTAAATAGATATCAAATCATCAAAATCCGTGGAATTAATTTTTTTGCCGTTAAAATGGGAATTAAAGCATTAATAATTTCTGAGCTTGTATTCGTTTCATTGTTAAAAATAATATCATAAGCATAATTTGTAAGCTCTTCGCCGGCGAAAAAATTTCTTAAATAAACTCTTTCTTTATCAATTCTATCTATTATGCTTTCAGCTTCTTTTTCAGTAATTTTTTGCTTTTCTTTAACCTGCTTAATTCTCCATTCTTTGCGGGCATGCAATTTTATGTGATATGATTTTGATATATCTTTGGTTAGCACAACGCCGCCCCTGCCTATTATTATCGCGTGACCATTATTAGCAATAGCCTTTATAATGCCGGCTAAAGTTTTTTTAATTTTTATATCACTGGGATGATAATATTCAGAAAGTAAATTAAAAAAATCTTCAAATAAGCTGGGGGGCTTTTCTCGGTAAATACTATCAATTGCCTTAGGATGTATTTCTAACTTTTCTGCCGCTTTATTAACAATTTCTCTGCCAAAAATTTTCCATTCAATATCCTTGTCTTTTAACGCTTCATTTAATTTTATAGATAGTTTTTCAGCTAAATCCCAAGCTTGACACCCATATTCTCTTGAAATGGTAATTACCGGCCCGTATTCTTTCGGATGTTTACCCTCTGATTGTCTAATAACCTGTTCGTCTATATATTTTAGCAATATTGACTGTGACATATAATCCTCCTAAAAAAATTTTTATGAAAGATATATTTACTCTTATTAATAAGTTAATCTTGATTTCATAAGTTGGCAAATGATATTTATAAAAAATAGATTTGATCTTATGCCTCTTTATTTATAAAATGCCTCTCGTGTCAAACATTACTAAACTTCCCAATATACTAGTCGCGCAAATAGCCGCAGGTGAGGTTATTGAATCGCCAGCCGGAGTTTTAAAAGAACTGTTAGAAAACTCTATTGACGCGGGCGCCGATAAAATTGAAATTTTTATTAAAGGGGCGGGGTTTGAAAGCCTTCAGGTGCGCGATAACGGCAGCGGCATACACAAAGATGATTTGTCTTTGGCGGTTGAAAATTTTGCAACCAGTAAAATAAAAAACCTGGATGATTTATTACATGTTTCTTCACTTGGCTTTAGAGGCGAAGCTTTAGGCTCTATACGTTCGGTGTCAAGACTAACTATAGAAAGCCGCTATAAAGAAAGCGACGGCGCGTATAAAATAACTGCTGAAGCCGATATGATTTCAAAAACAGAACCATCTCCCCTGCCAGAGGGTACCAGAGTTGTAGTAGAAGATTTATTTTTTAATGTTCCTGTACGAAAAGAATTTGCTTCAAACGAGAGAAAAATAAAAACAGAATTTCTTGATATTATTACCAATTACGCTTTAGCGTACCCCTCTATTTCTTTTGAATACTCTTATGAAAAAACAGAAAGAGTATTATTTAGCAAAGCAAATTCTTTATCTGAAAGAATAAAAGATATCTTTTCAGAAGAGTTTTTATCTTCTCTTTCGCCTCTTTACGCAGAATTTGAAAAGGGCTCAGTAGAAGGGTTTGTGTCAAACTTTGGATTTTATAAAAGCAATGGCTCTTTTTTACGGTTTTTTATCAATAACCGCTCTGTAAAATATAATAAACTATTCGGTATATTAAAAAAGGCGTATGGCGAAATGCTACCGCCGGGGCGCTTTCCTATTGCTTTTTTATTTTTAAATTTAAACAGTCTTGAAGTAGACGTTAACGTGCATCCGCAAAAAAAAGAAGTAAGATTTAAAGATGAAAATAAAATTTTAGAATTTATGTTTCAATCAGTAGGCCGGGCGGTTGAAGGCAAAGGTCCTATTTCAATGAGGCGCATGTATTATCCCGCGAAGAAAACTTCTTCTGATAAAGAAGAAACAAAAAAATTGGAATTATCTATACCGCTTTTATTAAAAGAAGAAAAAAAAGAAACCGTTCAGAATAACTTACAGCTTGAAAGTAATCTTGAAAAACTTAAACCAAAGGGGGCATCAAGTAATGAAACATTTAGCGAAGAACAAAAAAGTGATAACAATTTATTTTTGCCCCCTAAGGCTCACGCGCGTTTATTTGACACATTTTTACTTTGTTCATCAGATGAGGGAATATTTTTAGTAGATCAACATACTGCTCATGAAAGAATTAATTACGAAAAGTTTATAAATAAGTTAAACCAAAAACAAAGTGTTTCGCAGAATCTATTACATACGGTTTCATTAAATCTTTCTCCGGCTGAAAAAGCCTTAGTAAAAGAGTATAGCGCATTAATATCTTCTTTAGGTTTTGAACTTGAAGATTTGGGTCCGGCAGGCTTTCATCTTTCTCAGGTTCCTTTTTACGTAAAAGTAAATGAAGAAGAAAAATCTTTTTTCGCGGCTTTAGGTTTAATTGAAGAAAAAGGCGAGGTAGAGGCCAAAGAACTCTTCGATCACATGGCAAAATCTCTTGCCTGCCGGCACTCTATAAAAAAAGGTGATACCGATTCAACCGAGAATCTGCGAGATTTACTTGAAGAACTTGCGAAATGTGAAAATCCCCGGCGCTGCCCGCATGGCCGTCCTACTATGGTTTCTTTAAGCAAAGAAGATATTTTTGGTCTTTTTAAAAGACGGGTTTAGTTAACTTGTTCCTATGCCCATGATTTGTGCAAAGAAGAATAGAGTTAAGAAATATTTTTTGTTTTATAATTGTCATTTTCAAAGTCGAGATTTTCTTTTTGTTTAATTTATATGCTCAATGAAGGGTTTATTTTAATCGGCAGCTAATGCCATAAAAATAATTTAATAAAAAATAAGTATCTTTCAAATATAAAAAGATAATTTAATTTTTTCAAATATTGCCGAAATATATTATAAGCTTATTTTAAAAAGAGTTATTTTTCTTTTGTAGCAAAGATTTTTTTTAAGATAAAAACGGTTCAAGGAGGAACCAATGCAAAAACAAATAAACTCAGGAAGGGTTCTTAAATTGGAAAATTATAAAATTCAATATAAACTTCAAAAACAAGACATAGAATGTAAAACCGACAAAGCCGGAAAGTTCAGAATTTGGATGCGTGTTAATCAAAATTTAGTGCCTGAATCTTCTGTTAATTCAACGGCAAAGATACTTTATTTTCCAGTGAAGCGGCAAAAGTAATTAAAAAGGTTTTTTGCTCTTCTAAACGTGTGTTCTCTTTAAAGCGTTTGTCAAGTTCAAAAAGCTTTTCAAGTATATCAGAAATTTCTTTTGCATTGTATTTTGAAAGAAGTTTTTGAAATTGATTTTCATTTTTTTTTAAAATAAAAGCATGATTTGTTTTTATTTCAAGTCTTTTGAAAATTTCATTTGTACTTAAATTATTGTTGTTTCTTAAATAGCTGTATCTCAGGGCGTTTGTAAAAAGTTTAATTATCCCCTGAACAATAAAGTCACCGTAATTTAATTTATGATGAATAAGTAATTTAACGCATTGCTTTATTTTTCTTTCTGAAAGTGAATCTAAGATCATAAAATAAACGTCACCTTCCATATCATGGCAAACCTCATGAACATCTTCGGTTGAAATCTTTTTTTCATGCACGGCATAAGTAAAAAGCCTGTCTAAAGCCTGTATGGCCTGCGAGTAATCCCATGCGCATTTTTCAATAAGAATTTTTAATGCTATATCATCAATGCTGTATCCCATTATTTGCGATCTTGATTTTAAAAAGAAAGGCAGATCTTTTTCTCTAATATCATCAGTTTTGTAAATTAATGTGTTTTCTTCAAGAGTTTTAAGTGACGCGGGAATTTTTTTATCATCTATCTGTAAAATTAGTTTAGTGGTATCTGGCAGATTTTTAAAATCTCTTAAAAAATAAGAGAGTATAGTTTTATTCGCGTCAATTTTTTTAAGAATGGTATCGGCATGTCTTATAAATAAAACACGGCAGTTTTGAAACATGGGTATTGTGCTAAGTTCGGCGTGAAAAATAGAAGCGTCAGTTTCAAGGCCATTTAAAGTTACATTTTCAATATTAGGTTCTTTTTCACTGAGCGTTTTATGTATAAAACCATATACTTCTTCAACAACCAGATGATCATGTGAATATAATAAAAAAACCTGATATTGAGTTACTTTAAGCGATTCTTTTTTTAAACTTTGAAAATCTTTTAATATAACTGTTTTCAAAAGTATTTATTGAATGGTTCTTTTAGGCGGAATATTAGAAGAAACCTCCAGCTTCCCATGATTTTCTTCATATTTTCTAATATTTTCCTGCAGGGCATGCAGAAGCCTTTTAGCATGATTTGGTGTCATAATTATTCTTGAAACAAGTTTACCAAAAGGGGCCGGCTGTTGTTGTATAAATAGAAAATCAAGCATAAATTCTTCCTGCGTATGTCCTATGTTCGTTACATTTGAAAAAATACCCTTCATTATTTCAGGGTCTAATTGAATTTCAATTTTATTTTCGCCTATAGTCGCTTTTTCTGGTTTTTTCATAAGATCAATATTTGTATTCTGTTTCCCAATAGCAAGAATAAAATATAATTTCTCATAATTGTTGACAAAACGACCAAATCTTAGTTGTTTATCCTTATAAAAAAGAGAAAGGAGTAACAATAAATGAATATGTTTCAAAAACCAAAAATCGCGGTTATTGGCGCGGGGATGATTGGCGGCAATCTGGCTTATATGGCCGCAAAAAAAGGATTAGGCGATATTGTTTTATTTGATATTGTAGAAGGACTTCCGCAGGGTAAGGCATTAGATATATTAGAAACTACACCTATTGAAAAAATAAATTCAAATTTAATTGGCACAAATAATTATGAAGATATAAAAGACGCAGATGTAATTATTATTACAGCAGGCATTCCCCGAAAACCTGGTATGAGCAGGGACGATTTGCTTTCAACCAACGCGAAAATTATGGCGCAAGTGGCAGAAAACGTAAAAAGATACGCGCCTAATTCTTACGTTATTGTTATTTCAAATCCGTTAGACGCGATGGTTTATCTTTTCTATAAAATATCCGGTTTTCACAAGAATAGAGTTATGGGTATGGCCGGCATATTAGATGCTTCACGCTTTAGGGCTTTTATCGCGCTTGAAACAGGAATAAGCGTTGAAAGCATAAGCGCTTTTGTTTTAGGGGGGCACGGTGATTCAATGGTTCCTTTGCCCAGATATTCTTATGTGGGCGGTGTGCCTTTGCCTCATTTTCCGGGGATGACTTCAGAAAAAATAGAGTCTATTGTAGAAAGAACCAGAAAAGGCGGCGGAGAAATTGTCGCCTTATTAAAAACAGGTTCCGCTTTTTACGCGCCGGCGGCTAGCGCCATGGCTATGACCGAAAGTATCATAAGAGATCAAAAGAAAGTTTTTCCCGCCGCTGTTTACTGCGAAGGAGAATACGGTTATAACGATCTTTTTATTGGTTTACCCGCGGTTTTTGGCGGCAACGGCATGGAAAAAATAATTGAAATAGAACTTGAACCCAATGAAAAAGAAGCCCTTGATAAAAGCGCCGCTGCCGTTGAAAGTTTAAAAGAAAACTTAAAAACCTTAAATTTTATTACTTAACAATTTTTTTTTGTAATGGGTAAAGAAAAACAAAGTTATAAAGGGCATTTTTTAATATCAAACTCAACTATTCAAGATCCAAATTTTGTGCAGACTGTAGTTCTTTTAATAGAACATGATAAAAATGGAGCTTTTGGACTTGTTGTAAATCGTCTTGAAAATATAACGCTTTATGATGTAGTGCAAGGTATGTCAGAAAAGGCCCAAGAAATAAAACTTTATGAAGGCGGTCCGGTAAGGCCAGACGCTTTGTTTGTATTGCATGGTTTTAAAAACGCCAGAAATTCTGGTGAAGAAATAATACCCGACGTATTTTTGGGCAGTAATAAAGAACTCATGATTGATTTGCTTGAAAATGATTATCCTTTTCATATTTATCATGGTTACGCGGGGTGGGTAGCTGACCAGCTTGAAAATGAACTTGAGTCAAAAACATGGATAACTATGCCGGCTTCAAAAGAAATTGTGTTTCATCAAAATCCTCAGGTTGTTTGGCGTGAAGCTTTGCATCACAAGGGCGGTATTTACGGGTATTTCGCTAAAAATGTCCGTAATCCTTTTTTTAATTGAATTTATAATATTAATGAAAAAGAAAGTACTTCTCGCGATGTCGGGCGGTGTTGATTCTTCAACGGCCGCTTTTTTATTAAAAGAACAGGGTTATAAAGTTTCAGGAGCTCACATGCGTTTGTGGGAGTATAAAAACGAAGAATTAACCAAGTGTACTTTAAGATCATGCTGTTCGCCAAATGAAGCTAAAGATGCCGCGAAAATTGCCAGAGCGTTAGATATTCCTTTTTATATTTTGCGGATGGAAAATGAATTTAAACAATACATTGTTGAAAATTTTATTGAAAATTACAAAAATGGTAAAACTCCCAACCCCTGTGTTCAATGCAATAACCATATTAAATTTGGATTTTTCATAAAACGTGCATTATCTTTGGGTTTTGATTACGTTGCCACGGGGCATTACGCAAGTATAAAAACTTTAAGAAACAGCAGAAGAGCAATTTTCCCCGCTAAAGATGTCAACAAAGATCAAAGTTATTTTCTATATGGCATGAGTCAAAACGATCTAAAGAAAACTTTGTTTCCTCTTGCTGATTACACTAAAGAACAAGTAAGAAAAATAGCTAAAAAACATAATTTAGTAACAGCCGAAAAGTCTGAATCGCAGGAAATTTGTTTTATACCAGATAATAATTACAGAAACTTTTTAAAAAAAGAAGGTATTGTGTTTCAAAAAGGTAATATTTTAGATACAAATGGTAATATATTAGCAAAGCATGAGGGAAAAGAAAATTTTACAATTGGTCAAAGAAAAGGTTTAAATATTGCCATTGGTAAACCAGCTTACGTTCTTAAAATTCACGCAAACGGTGATATTACAATAGGCGAAAAAGAAAAACTTAGTAATAATGAATTTTATTCGATAAACAATGTATATCAGGGTCTTGTTTCTGAAAATTTAACAAATGAAGGTATTAAAGTTTTAGCACAAATTCGGTATAATAGCAAGCCTGTAAAATCTTTAATTTTCAAAGAAACAAACGATGTTATTAAAATAAAATTACTATCTAACGCGGGAGCTGTCACGCCCGGTCAATCTGTCGTATTTTATCATTGTAAAGAAAATTATATATTGGCCGGCGGCGAAATAAGCTTAAATTATTAAAATGCGTTAATTACATTTATATATGCTCTATATAGCTCTTTTCTTACGATAATTTCGTCTTCTAGATTTAATGCTTTTTCAAGAGTATTTACGGCTTCAACAAAACGCACCGTTTGCAAAGTTTGAGCCGCATTGTATCTAATCCATCGGTTGCTGTTATTAAGATATTTTAAAAGTTCAGCTCTCTCTTTATAATCAGTACTATCTATTATCAAGATTGTAGACAGTATATTTACTTTTACCAGTTCATTGTTTTCTGCTTTATAAGCCTGTCTTAAAGCGCCTAATGATTTTTCATCATTTAATAATGCCAGTGATTTAGCGGTGGTCTCTCTAATTTCATCTTCTTTGTCACGCAAATAAGGCTCAATAGCGTTTGAAGTATTTGGTTTATTTAAATAGCCTATTGCCATAATAATTGTTTTTTTTACCTTTGTTTCATTTTCTTTTTTTAAAGCTGATTCTAAGGCATTAAAGGCATCATAAATTCTTAGTGTTCCAATATTTTGTGCGCTTACGCGTCTAATTTCGCTATTTTCATCTTCAAGGTTTTCGGTTAGCGCCCGCAGGCAAAAATACATCCTTTGGCTGCCGCATGTTTTAATCGCTCGAATTCTACTTTCAATACCGCCTACTTTAGTTTCATAAATTAGATTTAAATTTTCTTTTGTAAGACGGTTTTTTATAATTTTAGGTCCCGCGAAAAGTATTGAAAAATTTACAAAAAATAATGTTAAATATATAGATAATGTTCTAATATTTTTCTTCTTTTTTATAATTTTTTTAAAAGTCATAATTTTATTTTCGTCAATTAAATCATATAAAGTCAACCTCAATATAAAAAAAGTTTGCATTTTTATTACCACTCATAAACTTTGATCATATTTTTATTAACATCTTATATTTTATTTTAATATCTTTAATATACAGAGAATTATTTTGAAAACAATTTTTTTTGTCATAAATTTAATAAAAATTTCAATTATTGGATTTTTTCAGGTTATTTACAGGTTTTATTTATTCTTAAAAGAAACTTTTTTATTTTATGTTTTAACTGAAAAATTATTTATTATAAGCACTTTAGGTATGATCTTTTTTTTAATTCAAGGATGGCGTTCTTATATAATTCAATTTGGCATTGAAAAAGATAAATCACACGCAATTTATACTGATGATTTTCTTCTTTTTGTAATTTTTATATTAATTTCATTAATACCTTCTCTCTTTATTCTCTTTAGAATTAAGCTTTCGAAAAATTATTTTATCAGTTTGTTTACTGTTCGTGTATTCGGTTTAGCCGGTATTAGTTATTTATATTATTTAAATTTCTCTTATCCAGAAAGAATCGCGCCGTTAGAACATGCAGACTACACGTTTTACTTTTATAGTTTTTTAGTATGTCTTATATCTGCCTGTATAAATGGATTTTTGGGCTTGATTAATCAAGCCCAAAAATCATGAAGAAATTGAATTGTTTTAAGTTCTTCAGTATTCAAATTCAAATTATTTTTACCCAAACTATCATCATAGTTTCTTTTAATATTTTTCGCGAGTAATTCTTTTTTTAAGATACTTTCAAAATCATCAGTTTCATTTGTATTGTTTTTCAATACAGATAGTCTTGTTCTTGCCTCGTATCTTTGTTCAAAAGATTTTCCCGAAAATCCATTTTCAGGTTTTAAGTTAAAACCTGTTGTCGAAATTTCTGTGACGCTTGACGAGCGTGCTGTAATTAAATTTTTCATAGTCTCTTCTACAGCTTCTAATATCATATTTTTTCTCCAGTTTCTAAAAAATTCTCGCCACCGGACATTTTCAATTCAATTTGTTTTGTAATATTATACGAAAAAGATTTAAAATCGGCAACAAAAAATTATGTCACATTAAAGAATTGTTATGTCTGCGACATTGTCATTTGCTGATAATTGAACAAGCCTTACGCCAGAGGCTGATCTACTTTGAAGAGATATTTGGCTGGCCAATAATCGTATTGTGTTGCCATATTCAGTTACAATTATAATTTCAGAGTCTTGTTTAATAGAACGAACCGCCACTACAGGTCCGTTTCGATCACTATATTTCATGTATCTCATGCCTTTGCCGCCGCGGCCCTTAGAGGCAAATTCAGAAAATTTTATTTTTTTACCAAAACCTTTTTGTGATACTACTAATAAAAATGATTCATTGCTTTTAATGACATCTACGCCAGACATATAATCGTTTTTTTCTAAATTCATTCCTATTATGCCAGAAGCAGATCTGCCTTGGTCGCGCATTTTGCCAAGATTAGTTCTTAGTCCCTGGCAAAATGCCGAGGCTAAAAAGATATCATCATTTTTTTCTACTATAGAGACATCTACTAAATTGTCTTCCTGATTGTTTTTAAATTGAATTGCCATAATGCCGCCTTTTTTAGCGTTCTTAACGGCAGTAAGCGATAGTTTTTTAATGATTCCCGCTCTTGTTAAAAGCAGTAAAAATTTGTCTTGGGTAATTTCTTCTACTGATCGAATTGTTGTAATGATTTCATCCTGCGCGAGACTCAAAAAGGAACGTATACTTTTACCTCTGGTGTCTTTACCCGATTCAGGAATTTCAAATGCTTTTAAATAAAATACCTTGCCGCGGTTTGAAAAGAAGAAAATATTATCAAGACTGTTACAAATATGTACCAGTTTTAAGTTGTCTTCTTTTTTGCCTCCAGAAATTACACCTTTACCGCCCCTTGACTGTCTTTTAAACGAATCAAGAGCAACCCTTCTTATGTATCCGCTTTCTGATATTGTGATAACTTCTTCCTGGTTTTGAATTAAATCTTCTTGATTAAAAGATACATCTTCTGCAACGGCCGCGCTAATTTCAGTTTTTCTGGTAATTTTAAATTTATCTTTAATAGCGTTAAATTCGTCTGTGATAATGCCTAATATTTTTTGCTCGCTTTTTAAAATTATCGTTAGTTCAGCTATTTGTTTTTTTAAAGCGCCCAATTCTTCTAATATTTTTTGTGTTTCCAGTGCCGTAAGCTTTTGCAAACGCATATCTAAAATAGCATTTGCCTGAATTTCTGTTAATTTAAAATTATTTATTAAACTTTGTCTCGCGATATCGACAGTTTTACTGCTTCTAATGGTTTTAATTATCGCGTCAATATTATCTAATGCAATTTGTAACCCTTCTAGTATATGGGCTCTTTTTTTAGCCTGTTCTAACTCATATTTAGTTCTCTTGGTAACAATTTCTTTTCGATGTTCTAAATAATGCGATAGCATTTGCTTTAAATTTAAAAGAAGAGGTCTGCCGTGAACTAAGGCTAAAAATGTAATGCCGTAATTTACCTGAAGAGAGCTTCTTAAATATAGCTGGTTTAATACAATTTGAGGGTTGGCGTCTTTTTTAAGCTCAAAGACTATACGCATTCCTGTTCTATCGCTTTCATCGCGAATATCTGATATTCCCTCTATTTTTTTATCATTCACCAGAGCCGCTATTTTAGTAATTAAGTCTGCTTTTTTAACTTCATACGGTATTTCTGAAACAATAATAGCCTCTCTGCCTCTATTGCCTATTTCTTCAATATCAGCTACGGCTCTTATTTTAATGGACCCTTTGCCGGTTGTATAAGCGTTTCTTAAGCCGTCTTTACCAATAATAACCCCACCGGTAGGAAAATCAGGCGCAGGTACAAGTTTCATTAATTCATTTATGGTACAGTCAGGTTTTTTTATTAAAAAATGCAAAGCGTCTAATACTTCATTTAAATTATGCGGTGGAATTTTTGTAGCCATACCCACAGCAATACCGCTGGAACCGTTTACAAGTAAATTGGGCCATGCTGCCGGCAAAACAGTAGGTTCTTTTCGCGTGTTGTCAAAGTTTGGTGTAAAATCAACGGTTTCTTTATCAATGTCTTTTAATAATTGCTCAGCCGTTGTCGTAAGTCTGGCTTCGGTATATCGATAGGCAGCCGGAGGATCGCCGTCAACAGAACCAAAATTTCCCTGTCCGTCAATTAAGGGAATACGCAGACTAAAATCTTGAGCCATTCTAACCATAGTATCATAAACGGCTACGTCACCATGTGGATGAAAATTACCAATGACTTCACCTACAATCTTAGCAGATTTTACAAATGCTCTGTCGTGCCGCCATGCTCTCTCATTCATAGCGTGCAAAATACGTCGGTGAACGGGCTTAAGTCCGTCACGAACATCAGGTAGGGCCCTGCCTACGATTACGCTCATCGCGTAAGCGAGGTAAGATTCTTTCATTTGATCTTCTATTTCAACAGATATAATTTCTTTAGCGGCCTTACGGGGAATATCTTGATTATCTTTTTTTTTGCCCATCTTAAGAGACATAATTTATAGTAAATACAGGCGGTCTATATTAAAATTAATAAGATTTTAAATTTCTCTTTACGAGAGAATTATTTGAAAAAGACAGGTTAATTAATAAATTATAAGGGGTTATATTATGGCAAAACACAGAATTGAAACAATCGCTCTTCACGCGGGGCAAGAGACAGCTGATCCTACTACTGGGGCGAGAGCTGTTCCTATTTATCAAACTACATCCTATGTATTTAAAAGTACGGAGCACGCGGCTAATTTATTCGCCTTAAAAGAATTTGGGAACATTTATACCAGATTAATGAATCCTACTACGGATGTTTTTGAAAAAAGAGTTACAGCCATAGAAGGCGGCATTGGTGCTTTGGGCTTAGCGTCGGGGCAATCTGCAATTACATTAAGTTTAATAAATATGACCAGCGTAGGAGATGAAATTATATCGGGTAATAATTTATACGGCGGCACATATCAGCTTTTTCATTATACTTTCCCAAGGCTCGGCAGAGAAGTAAAATTTGTAAATTCAGAAAAACCTGAAGAATTTAAAAAAGCAATAACAGATAAGACAAAAGCAATTTATATTGAAACAATTGGTAACCCAAAATTAGATATTCCCGATTTTGAGGCAATCGCAAAAATTGCCCATGATGCCGGCGTTCCTTTAGTGGTAGACAATACAGTAGGTGTGGGATTGTGTAAACCAATAGAATATGGCGCTGATATTGTTGTTATGTCGGCCACGAAATATATTGGGGGTCATGGCACCAGTATTGGCGGCATTATTGTAGATTCAGGCAATTTTAAATGGAACAATGGCAAGTTTCCCGAATTTACCGAACCCGACCCTAGTTATCATGGTCTTGTGTACTGGGACGCATTGGGCAACTTTCCGGGTATGGGTAACATTGCTTATATTATAAAAGCTAGAGTAACTTTATTAAGAGATATTGGGCCGGCGGTAAGCCCTTTTAATTCTTTCTTATTTTTGCAGGGTCTTGAAACTCTTATCTTAAGACAGGAAAGGCACTCTCAAAATGCTCTTGAAACCGCGAGATTCTTAAAAAACCATCCCGCTGTGTCATGGGTAAATTATCCGGGTTTAGAGGATCATCCATCTTACGCGTATGGTCAAAAATATATGAAGGGTAAGTGCGGTTCAATTTTAGGTTTTGGAATAAAGGGCGGTTTAGAAGCAGGAAAGAAATTCATAAATTCAGTAAAACTGTTTTCTCATTTAGCCAATATTGGCGATTCAAAAAGTCTGGTAATACATCCGGCTTCTACAACACACCAGCAGCTAACGCCAGAAGAACAAAAAGAAACCGGCGTAACCGAAGACTATATAAGACTATCTATTGGTATTGAAAATATTGAAGATATAAAAGAAGATATCGATCAGGCTTTAAAAGCGGCAGCTTCATAAAACTAAAGTATTAAAAAATTTCTTATGTATAATTTAAGTGCAGGCGAAGATTAAATCAGAATGAGTGATAGCCTTGGTATTGTAGAGACTAAGTATTTTTCTTTCGCAGAACCTCCCAATGAGCTAACGCTGGAAAGCGGAGAAAAATTAGGCTCTATTACTCTAGCTTATGAAACCTATGGTGAATTAAACAAAGAAAAAACAAATGCTATTTTAATACTTCACGCTTTTTCAGGTGATGCTCACGCCGCTGGTTTTCATAAGGGCGCGCGAAAACCCGGCTGGTGGGATAACATGATTGGTCCCGGTAAGGCATTTGATACCGAAAAATATTTTATTATATGCTCTAATGTAATAGGAGGCTGTCAGGGCTCTACGGGTCCCGGTTCTATAAATCCGAAAACAAATAAAATATATGGGCTTGATTTTCCTATGGTAACCATTAAAGACATGGTGAATACACAAGTTCAATTAATTAATTTTTTAGGCATTAAAAAACTTTTATCGGCAGCGGGCGGTTCTATGGGGGGAATGCAGGTTTTACAGTGGATGGTAAATTATCCCAAAAAAATACGTTCTGCCATACCCATTGCCACTTCAGCAAAACATTCACCCATGCAAATTGCGTTTAATGAAGTAGGCAGGCAGGCTATTATGGCCGATTCTCACTGGCTTAATGGTAATTATTATAATAAGAAAAAGCCCGTTAAAGGGCTTTCGGTAGCTCGTATGGTAGGTCATATTACGTATATGAGCGAAAACTCAATGGAAAGTAAGTTTAGCAGGCGGCTTAAAACCGACAGAGGGCCGGCAAAGTTTACGGCAGATTTTGAAGTTGAAGGCTATTTACGTTATACGGGTGATTCTTTTACCAAAAGATTTGATCCTAATTCATATTTGTATATTACAAAAGCTATGGATTTATTTGATGCCGCCAAAGGGAAGCCCCTAAGTCATGTGCTAAAAAATTTAGACGCTCAGGTCTTGGTAATTGCTTTCAAATCAGATTGGCTTTATCCGACATCGCAGTCAAAAGAAATTGTAAAGGCCTGCAAAATGGCGGGCATTAACGCTACTTTTTGCGAAATTGATTCAAATTACGGCCACGACGCTTTTTTGCTTGAGGTTGAAAAAGAGGCACATTTAATAAAACATTTTCTTCAAAAAGTATATAATGATATAGAAGATTAAAAATATGAATACGCCAAACACAGAAATTTCAATTGATTATAAAATAATTCTTGATATTATTCCTGAGAAATCAAGCGTACTAGATCTAGGCTGCGGCACGGGAGAATTGCTTCTTTTGTTATCTAATGAAAAAAAAATAAAAGGGCAGGGAGTTGAAATTGACGAAAACGCAATTTATGAATGTGTTGAAAAAGGATTAAATGTGTTTTCGGGTGACTTAGACAGCGGCCTTGAAGATTATGCCGATAAATCATTTGATTATGTTATATTAAACCAGTGTATTCAACAGGTAATTAAACCAGTAACTGTATTAGATGACGCTTTAAGAGTTGGTAAAAAAGTAATAGTTGGTATTCCTAATTTCGCTAATTATAAAATAAGGTTTCAACTTTTTTTTATGGGTAAAAAACCTATTACAAAGTGGCTACCTTATGAATGGTTTGAAACTCCCAACCTTCATTATTTAAGTGTTTATGATTTTTTTGATTACTGTAAAGGTAGAAAAATAAAAATTGAAAAAACTTTTTATATGGGAGCAGTTAGAAAAGTAAATATTCTGCCTAATTTTTTTTCGCAGAACGCGATCTTTATAATTTCAAGAGACTGATAAATTTATTCTAACTCAAGTAAATATCTTATTTCGGCTTTTTCTGTAAGTTCATTATCATAGATTTTTTTCTGAAGCGCCCAGTATGCTTTTCTTAAATATTTTTTATAAGATTCTAATATAACAAGACGCTTTTCAAAAAAAGGAACTTCTTTAATTGTAATTTCTTTTATTTTATTGTATTCATTATTATTCGCGGTTTGTTCATAGTATGTTACCACGAGGTCGTCATTTTTATCTATACTGCTGTTATTATCAAAAAAGTTAGGTGTCGGATTTGTAATTTCTCTTCTTTGGCCCAAAAAAGAGTATTTATCTGGGTCTACTTTATCATAAATAAGTTTTATTTTTGAAATTTTATCTGAGCTTCCGTTTAAGTATAAATGTATTGTTCCGTTAAACAGAAAGCGTTCAATGGGAGATTTATAAGTTTCTCCTGAGGCAATTTCTATTACAATTGCATTTGAATTTTCTTTATTGTCTTTTGATATATAATCTTTTAATAAAGGCAGTAAATCAGTTATTTTCTTATGCAGTAAATCAAATTCAATATCTGCGTACCCTGTTTCTTCTGCGCTTTTTATCTGCTCTTCAAGATTTTTTTGAGCTTTAGGATCTTTTAAGTACTGCGCAAATATACTATTTGATAAAAAAGTAATACCGCACGCAATAATCAATATCTTTATTTTCATTTTTATGCCTATTCTTTTATTTCGACCATTTAATTTTGTATTCTTTAATTGTAAATGAAATATAATGTTACTTTTTCTTGACGCCAAGAAAAAGTAACCAAAAAGAAGCGCCGCCGGTTCACTGGCCTCCTGCCAGATACCGGCGGGAGCTATTTCCTGCGTCCGTGCGATTTTGGCTACGAAAGGTTTTGTTATTGTACTTTGTCAGCCACGCACTCCCCTCGATATGGCTAGAAGCCGACTCGGGGCAAGAAAGATACGTGGCTGACAAAATAATAGATCATCTTTCAATCTCCGTTTAAAACGCCCGCTATTTCGCGAAAGCTTTCAAGACCGGCTTCTATGTTTTCAATGATTTCATTTGCCAGCTCGTCGGGGTCGGGCAGATTGTCGAGATCGGCAAGGCTTTTATCTTTAAGCCAAAAAATATCAAGGTTGGTTTTATCGCGCGCCATGATTTCTTTATAAGAAAACTTTCTAAAGCGCCCTTCGGGGTTTTTTTCTGAATAAGTTTCTTTTCGCTTATGCCGGTTTTCAGTATTGTAGCATTGAATAAATTCGCTTAAATCTTCAAAGCGCAAAGGCTGTTTTTTTAATGTATGATGTATATTGGTTCGGTAGTCATAAATCCACACTTCTTTTGTATGCGCCTCTTTTGAAGCCTCTTTATTTTCAAAAAACAAGACATTCGCCTTTACTCCATGAGCGTAAAAAATACCGGTAGGCAGTCTTAAAATTGTATGCAAGTCAGTAGTTTTAAGCATTTCTTTTCGCACCGTCTCGCCCGCGCCGCCTTCAAAAAGAACATTGTCGGGCAAAACAACGGCGGCCTGGCCGTTTGCTTTTAACAGCGTTCGAATATGCTGCAGAAAATTCAACTGCTTGTTTGAAGTGGTCGCCCAGAAATCTTGCCGGTTGTAAGTTAAATCTTGTTTCTCCTGCTCGCCCGCTTCGTTGGTAATTGACATGCTGCTTTTTTTGCCAAACGGCGGATTTGTAAGAACATAGTCATATTTGCGATCTTCGGCAGAAATAAGAGCGTCAGTCGGCGATATAAAAGAATCTCCGTCAATTTCGCCTATGTTATGAAGAAACATATTCATCAGGCACATGCGTCTTGTACTTGCCACAATTTCATTACCGAAAAAAGTTTTATTCTTAAGAAAGTTCTTATCATCTTTATTTAAATCATAATTTTCTGTGATATAATCATAAGAGACGAGAAAAAATCCGCCTGTACCGCATGCCGGGTCGGTAATTGTTTTTTTGGGTTCGGGACGAACGCAGTGAACCATCGCCTTTATAAGAGCCCTTGGGGTAAAATACTGTCCGGCGCCGCTTTTTACGTCTTCGGCGTTTTTTTCTAACAGACCCTCGTAAATTCTGCCCTTTAAGTCGCTGCCCATCAGCGACCACTGCTCTTTGTTAATCATGTCAATTACTTTAAGAAGCTTGGCCGGGTCTTGTATCTTATTCTGCGCCTTCGTGAAAATCTGCCCCAGAGTACCCTTCGCCTGCCCAAGTTCTCTAAGAAGCATGGTATAATGAGACTCTAAATCGGCGCCGCGTCTTTGGGTCAGGCTTTCCCAGTTGTATTCTTCAGGGATGGCAGTTTTTTTATTATGCGGCGGCCTGCCATATTCGTCGGCCATTTTCAAAAAAAGCAGAAAGGTAATCTGCTCAAGATAATCGCCGTAACCCACGCCGTCATCACGAAGCACATGCGCGAGGTTCCATACTTTTGAGATGATTGATTCTTGTGTCATAAATATTTCCTCATTTTAATTAAATCTTATATTCATCTTCTTCCCAATTCACGGGATTATTTTCAATATAATATATGATGTTATTATATGCTCCTGGATCGCGAATGATATGATCATAAAAAGAACGTTGCCATTTAAATTCATGACATCCGGCCAGATGTATCTTTTTTGAAACGGTTGTTTTATATGCGCCTATTAATTCAGACAATGGTTTTATTTTTTCGTTTTGTAGGGACAGGTCGCGTTCGTTTTGTAGGGACAGGTCGCGACCTGTCCCTACAAAACGAATTATCTGCAATATTGCATGAATATGATTTGGCATAATAACAAACGCATGTGATTTTATATATTGATATTGGTTCTGTAACCAATACCATTGCGTTTCTGCGATTTTGCCGTTTTCATTCAAAATCATTTTACCTTTATCAATTTCGCCGAAATAACAAATTCTATTTTGCGTGCATGAGGTTATAAAATAAAGGCCGTCATTTGAATAATCAAAACAGCTTAATCTATTCTTTTTTCTTTGCTTCATGGCGAGGCGTGTTTCGTGCGCAGGGGCAGGTTTTTGCTTACGGACAGGATTTTCCGAACGGACAGGTCGCGACCTGTCCGTTCGCATAATTATCTTTTTCATTTTACTGCCCTCTCGGCCTTAATTTTCTCAAGCAACTTCTCTGCCGGTTCCCAGTCGGGTTCGTTGCGGCAGGCCGTAAGCTCTTCTTCGCTTAACAGCCTGCCCTCAAAGGCTTTTTTAAGAATGCTCTGTCTTAAAGCCTCGGCCTTGGCAAGATTCTCTTTTATAGTTTCTTCTGTTTTATCGCACACCGAAAGCCGCGATTCTATTTCTGCGACGATGGCGGTTTGTTCTTCAGTTGAGCAAAAAGGAACAGGAATGCGAGCTAATTCTGTTTGATTTATTTTGGGTAAAATTGTTCGAGAGCCTGATGTTGACGCTTTCGTTACAAAGTATTTAGACAGCATTAAATTAAAAATAAATTTAATTTCATAACTTGATTCTATCGGATACATATCAGCACTACAAAGGCCATCAAATTTAGCAATAATTAATTTATTTAAATATGGTCGAATCTTTGAGTAAATAATTTGACCTTTATAAAAATAATGCTTAGGACTAAAAACTTTATCTTCAGATATGGTTCGAAATTTTAATAGCTTTCCTGTATTACTTTGAATATTATCAGGCGCAATATGTGGCGCTGATTGGAAGTCCTCTGGTGAAACAAGATTGCTTTTTATAGTATTTACAGTTATGAATGGCACCCACAACCAACCCTCCGGCAGTTTTGGCAGTTCGGCCAGCTCATCTTCGGTCAAGGGCGGCAGTTCTTTGGGTTTTGAGGGTTTGGCGGGTTTTTTGCCTTTTTTATCTTTGGGGCCCTTATCGGCTTCCCATTTTTTAACGGCCTTTTCCCATTCTGCCATTTGATTATTATAATAATTTTCGCGTTCGGTTTTTATTTGTTTTAATAAATTTTCCCCCATAATCGTAGGGGAGGGTCGCGACCCTCCCCTACGATTATGGGCCCGCCATTCTTTTGTTAATTCGCCCTCGAACGCTTTTTTTAAAACCGCCTGCCGGTAAATTTTTAACTGCGCCAGCGCTTTCTTTAAATTTTCAACCGCGTTATCAAGCTCGCTGAAAAGCCGCTCTATTTTCGCGACAATCGCCCGCTGTTCGGGAAGGGGGGGAAGTGGGATTGGAATTTGTTTTATTGTATTTGATGATAGATGTTTAACCGTAACAGATGATGTTTCTTGATTTATTGCATTTAAATATGGTTGCATACTTAAAAACAAGAATGCGTTCTCATAATTATTTGAGTATTGTATCAATCGACAAACTCGTTGATTCAAAAGACCTTTTTCACCGCGCCATTTGGCAACTCTAAAATCACCATCCATACCAATTAGCATATCGCCTCGGTTTACAACAAATTCTTTTTGATATTCCCCGCTATATAAATTTTCTGTATTTTCATTTGTGATATCTCTTATTCTAATCAAAGGGATGCCACTATCTTTTGTGAAAAATTTAGATGAAAAAGCATAACCATTTTGTATTAGCGCTAACATATCGATTTTTACTCTTTCCCAATTATTAGCTATTCTAAGTAATGGATATTTGTTTTTTTCAATAATTTGATCAGGTGTTAAACCAAGTGCCATAATTAAATAATCAATCCCTCATTTAATTTTTTAGAAATATCATTCATATTTTTATAATTTATTTCTTTTATTTTGTACGGACAGGTCGCGACCTGTCCGTACAAAAAGAGCCTGTCCCTACAAAATAAAAACATGGGCAAGCCCATCCGTGCAGAAATTGCTCTGCCTGTATATTGTAAAATGATATTTTGTATTGGGTGGATATTATAATGACCCATGGCTATGGTTCCTTCACCAGAGGTGCGCGAAGCACAGGCTCACCACAGGTAGCCATGGGCTATGAGAGCCGTGGGTTAATTGTTTTATTCTAAAAACACTAGCTCACAGCAACAACCGCGCGTTTTGTAACGGGTATTTCATTCCATGTTCTGCCGTCTAATTCGCGGCCGCCTCGTCTTCATCCCTTAATATATTCTTTCGGAATTAACGGCTTAACCGGCTTTTTGTATTTGGTAAGTTTACGATAATCAACCATATCATGATATTGCAAAATACCCAATACAAGAGAGGTTTCAACGGAAACTTTTTGGCTTATCTCATTTAATCGGTGTTCTGAAAGGTAATTTTCATAGGGTTTTGCCAGTTTTAATATCTGCTTTGTTTTTAGCCATTCGCTTGCTAAAGAATCTGCTTCTTTTTCAATTTTATTTTCTGCCGTCTCGTCAAGATTGTCTAAAAAACAATCTTCATTATTTTTAATATGTTTCACATGATGCGCGAGCTCATGCGCCATGGTAAACCAGAAATTATCAGCACGATTATGACGAGCAGTATACACAATAAATCTTTTATTTTTGTACTGAAAAGCCGCGCCGTCTAAATATGTTTTTTGCAGATGACTCAAAACGAAGAATTGTACGCCTGCGTCATTTAAGGCTTTTATAAACTCTGATATACCATTTTCTTTTAAAGTAAATTCATGTATTGAACTGCCTAATTGCTCTAAATATTTTATGTCAAACTTTTTTGTTTTTTGAACGAAATCTTCAGCGCGTTTATGTGCCATTTGTAACCATGTTATAGAATAATTTTTAGTATATTCGGCATCGTTATTTGATTTTCTTGCATGAAAGCCTGTCGTCGCTTTTTCGTAAAAAGAAAAATCAAGCGTGTTTGTATTCCAAAATTGCCGGTACATATTTTCTAAAGCTTCTGCAGATAAACTTTTTTTTATCCAGCCAAGTTTGGCCATATCTGCAACAGGCATATGACGTCTTATTTTGGCTTTTACCTCTGTTGCGGCTAACTTTACAATTTCTTTTTTATCAATTTCTGTATTTAACCGGTACTTCATCTCTAAACTCAGCCAGAATTCAGGGCTAGAGTCAAAGGCTTTTGCCAATTTACGGGCAATATCTACCGTAATTCTTCTTTTATGCTGGATAATCTCGTTAATTATATTTGGCGCCATATTCATAACTTCAGCCAAGTCTTGCTGCGACCACCCTAAAGCCTCTAAGTTTCTTATTATAATTTGACCGGGGCCAATATTAAGAAATGGTTTTAATTTAGATTCCATTTTTTTTCCTTAATCTTTATATTTAATCACCATAGTGATTGTTGAGTTCTTTTATTTTTATCAACCCAACTGTTTTTTCTTTATTTTCCCATTCGATATCAATTTCTAATCGCCACTTCTTGTTAACGCGAACAGAGTACCATTGTTTATAATTTTTAAAATTTAAAGACGGCTGGCGCCATAAATCATAAATATCTTTTGCCGCTTCAAGAATAGCAATAACCTCAAAGAAACCCTGTAAAACTTGTTTTTCAATTCTATATTTAGAACTTTTGCCGCTGTTATAAAGAAGTTCTAATTTTTTGTTTTGAAATTCAAAATCCAAGATAATCCTTCATAGACTATATAATACAAATAAAATCTCATGTCAACCATAATTTACTATATATGTAAATATGCAATGCATATCCAGAGAGTTTATTAAGCCACAAGCCCCTCATTCAATTCATCGAGCAATTTATCTGTATCGTCGCCGAAAAGTTGCCACATTTTGCCTTTGCCGCCGTAAGCGTCAAACGGAGTATAATCAAGATCGTCGGCTTCAATATGAAAACTACCTGTGACATGGTCTTTTATCATTCTAAGCCAGCTCATCTGTTCTTCGGTAAACTTCAGTTTGCCGGCCTGTTTTTGAAAAACCCATTTTTGAAAATTTCTGTCGATTATTTTATCGTAGGCGGTCAGCTCTTTGTCAATGCCGCAAACTTTGCGAATGAGAGACACAAGGGCGGTCAACTCGCTTTCGGGTTTGCTGCCGTTTACGTTTTCTAACGCTCCATAGGCGTCCCATACGTAATGCGGCGCAAGTTTCGGTTTTTCTATTTTTAATTTTTCTAAAACTTCTTTTATCATTTTAAATGTGATTTCTTTTCTTTTATGCGGTATATTGTAAAAAATAGAAAGCGCTTTTATTTCGTCTTTATGCTTTTCAAGATACTCTGAAAATTCGCGTATAATCTCTTTTGCCTTATCAAGAGAATCAGCGTTCCATTCAGACGTTTTAACCGTATCAAGGTTGACGGTATCAATGATCTGTTCATGAACTTTTCTTACGTTATCAAGATACTCGTTAAGTTTGCCGTTAAAAACAGAGGCGGCGTTTATAAGTAAATTCTGGTGAGCTTTTTTATAGGCTTCTTCGGCAGATGTATTTTCTTTGGATGCTATCTCATTTGCGGCATTTTCAATTTTATCAGGGTCGTATGCTTCAATTAAGTCTTTAGAAATATCTTTCAGGTTTTTACCGTTTGAGTATTCAAGAATATTTTTATGCTCAGATTCTGTAATTTGTTTGTTTAAGCGTATGAGTCTGTTTGCCAGCGATAAAAACAAATCTTCATCTTGAGCGCCTATGGTTACGGCATTTAATAGATCTTTTAAGGGTACGCTTCTTTTTCTTTCAAGCGGACGGCTGTCTGTCTTTTTCGATTTTATGGCGCCAATGGCGTCAACCACGACAAAATGTGTTTTTGAATTTGCCGTTTTTGAAACCATTTTCAAATCTTCATTGTCAATGGTTCGCGTACCGCGGCCCTTCATCTGTTCAAAATAATTTATACTTTTTACGTCGCGCATAAACAAAAGGCATTCAAGGGGTTTTACATCGGTGCCGGTAGCAATCATATCTACCGTGACCGCGATTCTCGGGTTATAAGAGTTACGAAATTTGTTCAAAACCGATTTCGGATCTTCATCAATTTTGTATGTTACTTTCTTGCAAAAATCATTACCTTCGTCAAATTCTTCTCTGACAATTTTTATGATGTCGTCGGCGTGGCTGTCGGTTTTCGCGAAAATGAGAGTCTTAGGAACTTCATATTCGCCGTTTTTATCAATTCGATTGGGAAAAATCTGCTGTTTTAAAGCGCTCTTAAACGCACGTATGATATTGCGAATTTGACTGACGTTTACAACATTTCTGTCAAGCTCATTGGCTGAATAATCAAGGTCTTCGTCAAGTTGTTCCCATCTTTTTTTGCGCGAAAGTTTTTCTCGTTTATCAACATATTCTTTGGCTTTAATTTTCGCGCCTTTTTCTGTTATTTCTGTTTCTATGGTATAAACATCATAGGGAACGTTCACTCCGTCGGTAACCGATTCTTCGTAGCTGTATTCGCTTACGACGTTTTCGTTGAAAAATCCGAATGTTCTTTTATCGGGCGTGGCGGTAAGACCTATTAAAAAGGCGTCAAAATAATCTAAAACCTGCTTCCATAAATTATAAATAGACCTGTGGCACTCGTCTATGACAATAAAATCAAATTGTTCAATGGGCACTTTTGAATTGTACACGACAGGCAGAGGCTCTTTGGGCCGCCAGCTTATTTCATTGGGGTTTTCTTCTTCAGATTTGTCGTCAAGCTCTTCGCCTTTTAAAATTGAATAAAGACGCTGTATGGTGCTGATGCATACCTGAGAGTCAGAAGCAATATAGCCAGATGATAGTCTTTGAACATTATAGAGTTCGGTAAATTTTCGGTTATCGTCTTTAGGCAGATACTTCATAAATTCCTGTTCTGCCTGCTCGCCAAGATTTTTTGTGTCTACCACAAACAAAATTCTTTTGGCGTTGGCAAATTTCAAGAGCCGGTAAACAAATGTAGAAGCCGTAAAGGTCTTTCCCGCGCCGGTCGCCATTTGAATTAAGGCTCTTGGCCTATTTTTCTTAAATGATTCTTCTAAATTCTCAATAGCTTTAATTTGCGCTGGGCGAAGCCCGTCATGATCCAGCTTCGGAATGCTGTAAAAACGGCCTCTTAAAGTTTTTTCTTGTTTTAGCCACTCAAGCATGGTTTCGGGTCTATGAAAAGAAAAAACATTTCTACCGCGCGGTTTCGGGTCGCGGTAATCGGTAAAGCGCGTCAATGTGCCCGTGCTTTCATATACAAATGGTAAAGGGTCATTATTCAAGTGTTTTAATTTTGAACGCGCGTAATCGGCGCTTTGTTCTTCTACTGTTAAAAGTCTGTAGCCTTCGTCTTCGCGTTTTGCCTCAATAATGCCTACGGGTTTTCTTTCGGCAAAAAGAACATAGTCAGCTGGCCCCGCGTCAGTTTGGTATTCTTTTACTGCAACGCCGACATTGGCCGATAAATTTATTTTATCTTTTGGTTGAACATGCCAGCCTGCATTAATAAGCAGTTCATCAATTTTATCTCTGGCAATTTGTTCAGGGTTCTGATTCGGAACGTTCATTTCTGTATATTTATTGTCGGACACTTAAACTTTATAAAAACCGTAAATTCTATACATTTTGAAAACAACATATTTCGGGTAAATCTTTTTTTCTTTATAACTAACTATTGTGCATAAGGGTCTTGTCGTCATGTTTAGGGTGTTATAAAATACAGGGTTACTGTTTTGTCGTAGTCGTATCGCACGTCAGGTTTTTTGACATCTTGTCAAAGAAAAAGAATACATATTTTTTGGTAAATTTTGTATTAAAAAATTTATATCTAAGGTTTATTTAACTTCTCTAAAACCTTTTTTATATCTTCCCATACCAGACGTTTTAACGGGCTTTTTTCACCGCCATTTCTTAAAATAAAGCTTGGATGGTAGGTTGGCATAACCGGAATATTTTGAAAGTTTCCCCAGTTGCCGCGAAGTTTAGTGATACCAGTATCAGTTTTTAATAAAAATTTAGTAGATGGATTTCCCAAAGTTATAATAATTTTAGGCTGAATAATTTTTATTTGTTCTTTAAGATAGGGGTTGCATCTTTCAACTTCTTCTTTATCAGGCGGGCGATCTTTTTGCATAAGCATATCAACTGTCGGGCGGCATTTTACAATATTCGCTATATACACTTCTTCTCTTTTTAGTTTCATACCGTTTTCAATAATACGTGTTAACAGTTCACCGGCCCTGCCTACAAAGGGTCTTCCAGAGAGGTCTTCCATTTTACCGGGGCCTTCGCCTATAAACATAATTTTAGCGCAGGCTGTGCCTTCGCCAAAAACAAGTTTTGTTCTGGTTGAAGAAAGTTTGCAGCGTGTACAACTTGCAATTGTATTTTCAAAATTATCCAGTATCTTTTGTTTTTCACAAGATTCTTTCATTGTACTTGCAGATTTGAAAATTCCATTTTAATGTAATCTTTTGATTTGCTTTTTGTAATAAAAATAGTTTTAGGAAAATGTCTTGTTTTTCCTATGCTTCCTGAAAATTGAAGAGCTAATAAATCTTGATTTTTACTTGTTCTAAAATATATTTTAGATAATAAAGTTTGGCTGAATTCTACAATAGTTTCATACAAATCTGTTTGATAAAGTATTTTTTCAGAGTTTTCGTTAATAACTGAATTTTCTTCATAAATTTGTTCAGGCGGAAAACCCAGTAAAACAGGAAAATAAAAATGAAAAGGAATTATATTGCCAAAAATTTCAACCCATTTATAATCAATTAAAGATGATTTTATTTTTATATCTCTTAAATGATCTGTTTGTAATACATAACCGTCTTTTACTTCAAGAGAAAAAAATATGGCTTCGAAAATAGAATCTTTAAGCGAAACAGAAAAAAAACTATTATTTATATTTTCTTTATTTAGAAAAGAAGTTAAAGTTCCATTGTACATAATTTCATTTTGATCAATACTGCCTTTAATTACAAATGAAACATTTAACTTATTATAGCTTGAGTAATTTTTTTTTATTTTATCAGTATAGTTTAAAGAAGTATCAGATGTATTTGTATTTTCTATTTTCTGCGGCGAAGAGGCGCAAAAAAATAAAAAAATAAAAGCTATTATAAATATTATAAAAGAAATGTGTTTTTTTGTGTCAAAGGAATTTTTATTAGCTGCTTTTAAAATAAAAAAAAAAGTATAAACCCTATTAAATAAATTTTTTATTTTCATTATTTTTTTTCAGAAAGTTTTGAAATTTGCTTTTCTATATATTCTTTATCTAGAGGTTCAGAAGAAAATTCAAAAAGTTCCAGAGTTTTATTGTAATAAAATAACGCCTGGTGAAAATTATTTATTTTATAATAAGTTTCTGCAATATGAAAATGAATAACCGGATCTTTTTTTTCTTTTTTATCGGCTTCATTTGCAGCTAATAAAAGTTGTTCCAGAGCTTCTTTATATTTGTTCATTTTATAAAATATCCAGCCCAATGAATCTAAATAGGCTTCATTTTCAGGGTCGTCTTCTAATGCCCTAATTAAAAGATTTCTGGCCTCTTCTAGTTTTTGGGCTTTTAATGAGTATAAATAGCCCAGATAGTTTAAATAAACAGAGTTATAAGAGTCTTTATTTATTGCTTCTTTAAGATTTGCTTCAGCCGAATTGAAGTCACCTTTTTTGTCTTGAATTATGCCAAGGTAAAAGAAATATCCGGGAGGAACTTTATCTTTACCTGTTTGTTGTTCTGTAAGTTTTATGGCATTTATTATATTTTCTTCAGCAGTATATAAATTTTTAGTCAAATTCTTTTTTTTTGATTTCTCAAAAATATCATATTCAACAATACCTGCAAAAAAGTACGCGTGAGGCTGGCTGGGTAAAATATTTTTAGCCATATTTATTTTATGAAGCGCGTCTTTAGGGTTTTTTATAGGTGGTTGGTTTAATGCCCATCCTAAGTTTAATAGAGTATTATATTTTTTTTCCCGCGCGGCTTTTATTAATTCATCTAATTCTACAAGTTTTTCTTTTACAGCAGTGTTTTTTTCATTATCTTTTTGATTTTCTAGAAAGTTTTTTTGCCAGTTATACCATAAATCAAGCTGGTTTAGATAAAAAATAGCCTGAGAATAATATGCTGCCGTGGCTCTGTTTTCATTTGCATTGTTTTCAGAAATTGATCCAAACGTAATGTATGTTTCTACAAAATCTTGAGCTATTGATTGAATATGTTCATGAAATACAAAAGGTGTAGGCGGTTTTTCTCTAAAAAATTCTTTGTGAAAGTTAAGTTCATCCGCTTCAATTTCAAGAATTTTTAAAACATTATTTATATATGTTTTAGCTGTAGCAAAAGCGTTTATTCTTTGACATAATAATGCCGCGGTATATCCGGCTTTTTTTGCTTCTTTTAAATTATTAGCTTTCATATAAAGTTTATATAGTCCAATATAAATACTAAGCCTGCTTTGATTTTCAGAGGCTGCTTTTCGAAAATGCATTTCTGCTTTTTCATCATCATTATTTAATTCATAAAGCATGCCCAAGAATAAATCTATTCTATTTTTATGGGTTGAGAAGTAGCGCATAATTTGAGATCTGGCCTCAACTGTACCTAAAATATAATGAGATTCAGCAACAGACTCAATAGCAGATTTATGCTCAGGATATAAATTTAAAAGTTCGTTTATGGCTTCAATAGACTTGCTAAAATTACCATTCATTTTATAAAGTTCAGAAAGTACAAAAAGTGAATTTATATCGTTTAATTCTAGGTCTTGTAATTTTTCATAATAGAAAATTGCTTTTTTGTAATCACCCTGATTATAGTAAAAATTGCCTAAATTAATATAAGCCTGATAAAGAAGTTGTCTGTTATAGCTGTTTTTTTTTACTGCAATTACGAGTCTTTTATAATAGGCAGCGGCTTTTCTTTCGTTTTCTTTTTGGGTATAAATATTTGCTAAACGAATTAGACTTTCTTCATTAAACAGATCTAATTCGAGTATATTTTCATGGGCCTTAATTGCGCCTTCAATGTTGTTTTGAGTAAGATAAACATCAGCTAACAATGATAGCGTAGGTATACTACCCGAATTTAATTTAATTGATTTTTCAAGTATTTCCTTTGCTTTTTTATAATTCTGCTTAAAAAAATAAATTTGTGCTAAATAACGATATGAGACCTCGTTAGGTCCGTATATGCTTATATGTTTTTCAAAAAATTGAATTGCTTTATCATAATCTTTATTAAAGAAATAATGAAAAGCTTCATCTAACGCGTATCCGGGAGTATTTAAACCCTCCCTTGAAGATTTTTCAGTTGAATAAATAGCTCTGTTTAAGACTGATATGAATATTAAACTTGTTACTAAGGTTTTTAAAAAAAATTTCACTATTTTCCTGCTTATTATGCTATCGATATTATATGTATAATAAATTTTACTATCCCTTTTATTTTTTGTATACAGGTTTTTCAAGTAAAAAATAACTGAAACTTATTTTTTTAAGGTTTAATTATTTTTTTTGTTCCCAAAGTAAGTTCATTTTTTAATTATTTGTTCATCTGCAAGAAATTTGCGTTATTTACATTAAAAAACTTCATAACATACACCAAAATATCCGATACAATACTGCTTTTGCAGTATGTTTGAGCAAATTGGTCGTTATAAATATCTTGACAACTTATTTAAGAAAAGGCCTGTATACTATTAAGTCTATATTATTTATAGAAAAAGGCAAAAAAAATAATTTTATAAATATTTTTTCATGCTCAAGATTATTAAAGATAAAGCATAATTATATTTAAAAAAAAAGATATTGAATAGGGAATAAAATGTTAATAAAGAGTATGAAATACATCTTATCTTTTTTAATATTATTATCAATTAATAAATCTTTCATATACGCAGAAGGAGCTCTTCAAACTGTTATTCATACATATTCTGTTGGTACGGTTGATCCTCAAACAGATAAAACTAAATCTAAACTAAGCGCCAGAGTTGATCAAAATATTTTTTTAGATTTTGGCAACAGAGCTGTTGATGGTATGAGTTTTCATACAAATAACAGGGTAAGCTATACAACTGAAAAAAACGGAGAGATTGATCAGTTTTATTATGAAATGTTTTATACTTATTTTGATAGAAAAGACGGAAAACTGCACTGGCAGGCAGGCAGAATTTTTAATGTAAATAGTTTTTCAATGAATAATTATGACGGGTTTAATATAAGTTATAATATTATTGATGATCTAACTTTAGGGGTGTTCGCTGGTTTTATCGTTAAAGATGACTATGTTGAAAGTTTAGATAAAGAGCAAAGGTTTAACAGCTTTGATTATAGAAATTTTTTCATTGATGAAAGGGGCGGTGATATTATAGAAGGCTTTCGAGCAAATTATGCTTCTAAAGTATTTGGAACCTATCAATTAGAATATCAAGCTTCTCAAAATTTTTACAGACTTGTTGAGCACTATGTTTCAATAGACGCCGATACACCATTATTCTATAATATTTTTCAATTTTATGGCTATGGATTATTTGATTTAGAAGCGGGTTTACCAGCCGGAGCAATAGCCGGATTTAATATTATGCCGCTTGATTATTTATACTTTGATTTAGAATATGAGTATTATCGGCCCGTTTTTTTAAGCGATTCTTTTTGGGCATTATTTGAAACTTTTTCTTCACATGAGGGCCGCTTAAAAACAACAGGTAAAATAAATAGTTATTTTTATGTTTCATTGGCGTATGGCGCTTTAATTTTCCCTAAACCTGATCAAAAAAAATCAACCGGAGAACAGCATACTATAACTCAAGAAGCTGAAAGCATGGGACATTCTGTCGAGCTGTCGGTTAAGCATTACAATTTTTATAAATTTGGATTCAATTTTTTAACGGAATATTTAAAATCTCCTTTAGGCGATAATTTAAAAACTATGTTTGAAGTAAACAGAGACTTTAACTATGTTAAAATAATATTAGGCGGAGGGGCTATTTTTTATCAGGCTGAGTACAATGATCCAATATTTTCAAAAAAAGGGTTTTTTGGTACGCTTGGCGCAGAAAGAACTTTTTTTAAAAGTTTAAACTTAAATGGATATATGGAATTTTATAATAATTTTAAATATGACTTTGATCTAAGGGGAATTGTGTCCATTACATATAATTTTTAATATTATGAAAAACTTTTTAATAAACATAAAATTATTTCAAGCAAAATATATTAAAATTATATTTTTATTAGTGTTTGCTTTTTTTCTTACTTATAAAGGTCTATATTCAGAAGATAAAGAAAGTGGAATACCCAGATTTTCACATAGTTTTGGAGATCATCCCGATACAGAATGTACAGATTGCCATGCAAGAATTCCAGAAAGCACAAAAGAAATAGATGATAATGTGCCCATTAAAGAACAAATATGTGTAGATTGTCATGATATAGAAGAAGTAAAACCAGTAGTTTTTTACCGCTCTAGACCTAAAAATAAATTAAATTTTAACCATCAAGCTCATGTAGATCAGGATATTCAATGCTTAACCTGTCATGATAAAAAAATAAAAAAAGAAGATTTTGAACCGGGAACTGCCTTCCCTCCTATGAAGGTTTGTAATGAATGTCATGATGGTGAAATTGCTCCTAAAAAATGCGGTTTGTGTCATGCTGAATCGGTTACATTTCCCCATATTACACATAAAAATGAGGCAGAATGTGTCGACTGTCATACAAAAGCTCCGGATAGTACCCAGTCTATAGATGATAATCTTCCGGTTAAAGAAGAAGTTTGCTTTGAATGTCATGACAGTGAGGGTGATGCTCCTAGTATTGTAGAATTTAAACGTTCGAAGCCTAAAAATGGTCTTGAGTTTAACCATCAGGTGCATGTCGAACAAGGGCTTGAATGTAAATTCTGTCATAAAAAAATTCATGATGAAGATTTTGAGCCTGGCGGCGCTTTTCCTGAAATGAAGTTGTGTTATGAGTGTCATGATAACGACACCGCGCCTAAAAAATGTTCACTATGCCATAAAGAAAAAGTGCAATTTCCTCATTTTACTCATAAAAATGAAGCAGACTGTATGGATTGCCATTCTACAATCACAGAAACGAAAACAACCAAGTTTGGTCCTGATATACCTACGCCAGATTTATGCCCAGATTGCCATGAAAACGCAGAAGATGTTTTAGAGGTTGTAAAACTTGATTATTATAAAAGGTCAGTTGAATTTAATCATCAGCAGCATGTTGGCAAGCAACTAATGAGCTGTGACAGCTGTCACGCGGTTGCGTATGAAAAGAATATGTTTGAAAACAAAGAAATTACTCCTGAAATGGAATATTGTTTTCAATGTCATGATAATAAGACGGCAAATCAGTTTTGCACAAAATGTCATCTTGAACCCTTAAAGCCTGAAAATCATTATCAAGGCTGGATGAAACAACATAAACTAAAAGCAAATAATGATAGAGAAAATTGTTTATCATGTCATCCTACAGAAAAAATGTGTCTTGATTGTCATAATGGAACCGTAAAACCAAGGTTTGAACATAATCCTAATTGGGAGCTCACTCATAAATTTGAAGCCAGAGTTGCACAAAAAAAATGTTCAGCCTGTCATACTGATAGATTTTGCTATGAGTGTCACGTACAAAAAGGAGTAAACTTAGATAGTGATTTAAGAATTAAAAGAGTACATTCTGACGGCTGGATGAATCCAAATGGGCCAAATTTTCACGCGAAACGCGCAAAATTTAGACTTTCAGCATGCAAAGCATGTCATATGGTATCTGACTGTAATGTATGTCATTTTCAGGGTAAGAATTATAAGTAATGTGATAATATGAAAAATTATAAAGTTGCAATAAGTTACATAAAAGGTTATTTTTTGTCCTATTTGTTTATATTAAAACATATTATATATGAAATAAAACTAGCAACTCTTATAAAGAAGTTCCATACTATTTTTAGTAATAATATTGATAAATTGATGAATATACTTAATATAAATAAACAAAATAATATTTTCTATAGAATATTACTAGTAGGTACCACAACTCTGTTTGTATTTACGGGTTGCAGTCAAATGAATAATGATTATGCCAGTACCCAAAATGAAATAGCTACAGCGGGCGGATGTGGAGCAAAAGACTGCCATCCTATAACTCCGCTGGCTAAATTCCCGCCTACTACTGGTATTCATACGCCCCATTTGGCAAAAACGAACCCTATATCTGGTGTTCAGGTAACATGTACCGATTGTCATTATGAGCATTTAAATAATCCGCTTCATAAAAATGGTACAATTAACGGTTATGATTCGACTAAAATGGTTCAATCGAGTGGTAATATTATTAACTTTGATGAAGACAACCCCAATGCTTTATGGCATGATGAGTCAGGTACTTGTATGAACGTAGCCTGTCACAAAGGTGAGTATACATTTATTTGGGATTTTGAAGGTACCGCTACAGATCCGACAACTGGTGAATATACTGGTGATACGAATTGTCTATCTTGTCATACATATGCTATACCAAGTAATATTCAAGCTCTAAAAGTTACTGGTTTAATTCGAAGAGCCATAAAGCCAGAATTTCCCGAAAATAGTACACACGCGCATTATGGCGCTCAATTAGACAGCAATGACTGTAAAGTTTGTCATTATATAGACGCGGTTAGCGGCGGCGTAACTCATAGATCAGGCGATATTTACCTGTATGCTATGGATAATGAAGATACCGGAGTTACTATAGCGGGTGAGACAGGATATTTTTATAAACTGAGAGATGATAAAACACTAGATGCGGCTATTACTGCTAAGAATTTAAATCTATCGAATTTTTGTCTTGGCTGTCATGACTCAGACGGAGCTGCAATTTTAGCGGCAAATGCTCTTGATCCTTTTGGTAACGGAAACCAGCCGCCTGATGCTAAAACTGCCTTTTTAAGCGGTAACGTAGGCGGTGTACCTACAACCTATGTAGATACGAACTATAAAACAACAGGTTACACATACTATAGCAGTAATGCCCGAACTGTGAATACAAGGCATGATGTTTTCGCGACGGATCATTCCGTTAACGGCACAACACTTGACTGTCTTGACTGCCATAATCCGCATACATCGGCGAAAGAACAGCCGGTGGTTCACCCCTGGGCCAGAACCAGAGCTTATGATTTTAATGATGCAGATCCCGTGTTAGACAGGCAAAAGAAAAATAGTTTTTGTCTTGAATGTCATATGGGCGGCGAAACAGCTATTGCTCCTGATCCTGCCGAAACGAATCCTTATAAGATGCAGTTTCCTCCCCGGGTTAACCCTCAAAGATCTGGCACAGATACAGGATTAAATGAATATGCTATTGATTATAATAATTGGACAAATTATTATGGTCTTTTTGAGACAACTCCCGGAGTTTTTCTTCCCGGACAGCCCGGCGAAGGGCAGTATATTTTTCTTTCTACGGGAACGTTAGCCGCAGGCAGAATTTCAAAATGGAATTCATCCAGTATGTATTTAGATGCCGTAAATGGATATTCAGGCAGTATGGAAGTTTTGGTTGATAATACAATTAGTATAGGCGATACTTTTGAGTTTAGGTTATGCCCTTGGTGGCGGCCCAACTGTGATGTGACAACGATACGTTCTTTGACATATCTTGACGGCTATATTGGTTATGGTGATGCTGCCGTAAGTAATTTAACTTTAATAAGACAGGGTACACCGGGCAAGGCAAGCCTTATTAAGGGCGTTAATTCGGGCGGTTATGGGGCATCTCCCTGGTATGTAAATTTATCATGGCGCTTTTCGCCGCATGGTAAAGATTCAAAAAGAACATGGAAAAATGTAACTTCAAAACATAGATATTATGATAAAGCAGACGGCATAAATTATGCCGCTGAACTTATGTGCATTAATTGTCATAATAAACACGGTTCTACTAATTTATATTCTATTAATGAAATTGTTGACGGTTCTTCTTATTATAATGATGGATATTATAATGGTACCTCGGGTTTTAAAAATACTGCCAGCGGTACGCCTGAACCAATTGTTCAAAATCTAGCTCCCGTACAAATTACTACTGCCAGCACGGGAGGCGTGTATCTTGCGCCTCTGTGTGAAAAATGTCATTATACAAAAGGTGCCCATGGCGGTCATTCAAATACTTTTGTTTGTGATCCTAATGACGCGGCCTGTACCACAAATCCTCCTGATCCGCAGGCTTGCGTGAATTGTCATAACCATGGCGGTATAGCCGATAAAGATGGATGGTTGAAGTTTCCCGGTGATGAACCTGAGTATGGTGAAAATGATAGTTTTGGTTCACAAGACACCACTTTAGATTTATGCGGTAACGGTATACTAGATGGTAATCCTGTTTTAGGTCTCGATCTTTCTGATGTTACTTTACCATTGTTAGAAGAATGTGATGATGGCAATAATATTAATGGTGACGGTTGTACAAACGCGTGCGAAATTGAAGTAGAGAAACCTTCGCCAATAATTACCGAACATATTCCGAGTGATATTATTGTTAATGAGAATGGTGTGCCAACTGGTATAGTTACAGAAGCAGCTGGCGGTGAAGAAGAAGATTATGTAGAGCCCGTTGGTTGTTTTATAGGGGGCGATTCAACTGTGCCGGCTTCTGGTACCGGATATTTATTTGGTCCTACCGCTTTTATTTTACTTTATTACAGGCTTCGTAGAAAACTTATACAAATTATAAAGAAAATTTTTGGTAAAAAATGAAACGGAAAAAATTATTAATAATTATAATAACCACTATTTTATTAACTGGTTCAATTAAAGCTCAGGATATGCCAGAAGCAGAAGGAGATGGAATGCCGCCTTCGCCGTACGGGATGCCGCAAAAAAAATCGTTTATGGTTAAAAATGTAAGACTTGCCGTTATGTATCAAATCTTTTCATACGCAGAAGTTAAAAATGACACGTACCCTATAACAAATCTATTGGGTTTTGTTTTATCAAGCAGAGTATTAAACGATTTAGACGCGTTTATTGCGTGTTCATGGCAGCTTCAAAAAGCAAGTTATCCTCTTGATAAATGGGCACAATATCAGTTAGGCGCTGAATATAGAATTTTTGGAGGAGGCTTTGAATCATTTTCTTTTTATCCGGCTGCATTTGCTTCTATTGATTATATTTCTGTTACCGATATACATCGCCATCATGATGAGCCAAAAGATGCTTCTTCAGTATCTTTTTCGCCGGGCATTGGTCTTGAATTATATTTTCCTTATAAAGCTTTTATAAATTTTGAATTCGGTGTTTCTCTGTTTTCTTTTCCCAGCCATGCATTGGGTCCATTATATAGGGTAAAAATATCTTCAGGATACCACTTTTCCATTAATGAAAAAGAATTAACCAGCACAGGTGCCGTAATTGAAAAAAAAGTAGAACTGATTCTAAAAAATGAAAAAAGAATTACCGGTGTTCTTGTAAAAGAAAATGAATTAAATATTATTCTTCGAATAGACGAAATGGGAGAGGTTGTTTTTTTACGTGCGGATATAGAAGATATCTATGAAGTACAATAAAATAATATGAAAAAGAATAAAAAATTCATAAAACACATATTTGCTGCAGTTTTAATATTCGCGGTTACAAATTCTATCAAGCCAATGGAATTTGGTTTGAAAAATGTAAGGGTTTATCCGCAATTTGAGGCAATTACATATTCAGAATCTTTGTTTGATACATATCCAATGGCCAATTTAGTAGGTATTTCGAGTTCTATACAACTATTGACAAACTTAGATTTTGCATTGTCGGCTTCTTTTCAGGCATTCCATGACAGCTATATTATTATAGATTGGAAGGCTTTTTCTGCCGGCTTTGAGTATCAATTATTTGGTGAAAATATAAAAGAATTTCATTTTTATCCAAGGTTTGGATTTCATACTGATTTTTATGTTATGAAAGGGATGGACGCAAATATATCGCCCTCGCTGCAAGTTTCATCTTCAACAGTATCTTCATTGGGATTTTCAGTAAACGCTGGTATTGATCTTTATTTTCCCAGAGATATATTTTTGTTGCCTGAGTTTTCTCTTGGATATATACTTAAAATGCCCGAATACGCGGCAGGCGCTAATTCAGGAGGTCTTGTGTATAAATATAAACTTTCATTAGGCTATCGAATTCCGTTTAGTTTTTCAAAACAAACTGATGCCGTAAATGACGAAGAGGTCTCTTCTGAAGACGAAACAAATTCTGAAGAATAACTGAATCATTAAAACTTTATTTTTTTCAGAATTCAAAATATTTTTTAGAAAACCGATACTTATAAAACTAAAAGAAAAAAATAGACTATTAGTAATGAAAAAAAATAAAATTAAAATCATTTTTATAATAAAAATTTTTATTTTTATTCATCCAATAAACTCAATAGATTTTGGTTTAAAAAATATTAGGGTATATCCACAGTTTCAAGCGATAACCTATCCTGAATCATTGTTTAATACATATCCTATGGCTACATTATTTGGCTTATCAAGTTCTTTACGATTTTTACCAAATTTTGATATTTCTCTAGGCGCTGCTTTTCAATCTTTTCATGAAAGTTATATAATTACAGATTGGAAGTATTTTTCAACCGGATTTGAATATCAATTATTTGGCGATAAAATACAAGAGTTCCATTTTTATCCGAGGTTTGGTGTTCACGTAGATTATTATATAATGAAAGGTATGAATAGTAAATTATCGCCGGATGTTCAAATTCAAACTAAAGATATTTCTTCACTGGGATTTTCGATAAGTTCTGGAATTGATTTATATTTTCCCAGAAAAATATTTTTAATACCAGAATTTTCGGTGGGTTATATATTAAAAATGCCCGAATACGCGGCTAAAGATAAAAACGGCGGATTAATATTTAAATATAAAATTTCTTTGGGACGTCATATTTCTATTGGTAGATCAGATTCTTCAATGTTGCTACAAGATGAAAAAGGAAAAGTAAAGAAAATTAAATTAACTTTAAAAGACGGGCAAAAATATGAAGCAGATTTAATTGAGTTAAACGATGAATTTATTATTATATTTTCTGAAGAATTTGGAGAATTAACTCTAAAAAGAAAGGATATAAAACAAATTGATACTAATTATTAGTTTTCTTCTTGTTAATTTCTAATAATTTTTCAATATATCTATTAAATACAATTTTAGCTTCAGATATTTTTTTTTCTTTATAAAGTGAGCGTGATAACCCCGTTAAGGGTATTGTTGAATTAGGGTTATTTTGAATACTTTTTTGAAAATATAAACTAGCTTGTTGATAGTCACCCATTTTCATATGTTCTTTAGCTTTATGGTAGTCTTTGTCTTTTAATACATCATAGTCATAGTGGCTCGCGAAGCTTATATTTTCTGTTTTAGCGGTTACAAGATTAATAAATAACTTATCTTGCAACATTTCTATCATAGAACTTAATTGATTTATTTGATTATTTTGTTCTAGTGCCTCTGTTCTTGCTGTTTCAATTTCCTCTTTTATTTTAATTATTTCTTGATCAGAAAAAGCCGAAGCCTGATTTTCTTCTTTAACTGGTTTGCCTGTGGCTTCGCTAATATTGTTTTTTTCTACAAAAGTTTCAGAATCTTCAGAATCAGTTTCAGTTAAATCTGTGTTTTCGTCTTCTAGTTTTTCTGTTTCAGTATCTATTTCATTTTCACTGGTAACTTCAGTTTCTGTGTCAGGTTCTCGATCTTCAATTTGTTCAGTTTTACTTGAAAGTTCGGTATCTTCGTCATCTTGACTTGTTGTTTCAGTATCTAATTCATTTTCACTGGTAACTTCAGTTTCTGTGTCAGGTTCTTGATCTTCAATTTGTTCAGTTTTACTTAAAAGTTCGGCACCCTCGCCATCTTGACTTGTTGTTTCAGTATCTATTTCATTTTCACTGGTAACTTCAGTTTCTGTGTCAGGTTCTCGATCTTCAATTTGTTCAGTTTTACTTGAAAGTTCGGTATCTTCGTCATCTTGACTTGTTGTTTCAGTAGCTATTTCATTTTCATTGGTAACTTCAGTTACTATGTCTGGTTCTTGATCTTTACTAAATTTTTCAGAATTAGTATTTTCTGAAATTGTTTTTAATTTATTAATTTCTTCTGTTGGTATTTTATTTGAATCTTCAAGATTCTTAGACGCATGATTATCATTATCGAAAGATCGAGGAATTATATTATTTATGCTATTTTCATTTCGTATAAATTTTAGTTTAGCCGATAAATTTTCAACTTCAACAAGTTTATTTTCTAATTTTGATTTTACTACAGAAAATTTTGATTCTAGTTCTTTTAGTTTTTTACGAAGCTTATCTCGTTCTTTAATTATATTGTTTGTTAATTTAGTATCAGAATTTTGGAATTTTACAAAATTATTTTTATTTTCTTTTTCAAGTAAATTATTATTTTTAATTATAGAATTTTCAATGCTTCTTTTTTCAGTTATTAAGTCTTCTAATTCAAATTGAATTTTTCTAAAGTTTAAAACAGAATTCTCAAGCTTTTTTACTATTACTCTTTCACTATTTTTCGATTTTACGGCCCATATTGCCAGATAACTCATAAGAATTAGTTGAATAAAAACAACAAAAATTATGCTTTTTTTCTTAAATCTCTTTTTTTTTCTATAATTATTATTACTTTTTTTATTATAATTCATGATTATTTTATAGCTATATGTAATTTTCGGTTTTAAAAATATTGTTCTTTAAATACTGCGTTTCTAAATTAAATTTTATTCATTAAAAATGTTGATGAAGTGGGCCTGCCAGTATTAATTCATCGTATAAGACAAATCCGCCAGATGTTACTGATTCTCCATCAAAGCCTATGAAGTCAAAAGAATTAATATTATTATAAAAAGAATATGTACCTACTGATAAACCGTCAATAAATAATTTAAAATTATGATTTATAAAACTAATATCTTTTATTTCAATATGATGTAAAAAATAGGGAGGTGGTGTATGGTCTTCCTGACTAGAATCAAAAGGATGATGAATATACTGACATTCTACATTTTCTATTGTTGTTGAAGCTGCTGAGCAGTCAGGAGTTTTAAAATATCCTTTTCCTCCCCATGCGGCGGTACAACATATGCCAATACCTATTTGACCAGCCTTACTGAATTTTACCCAGGCGCTGCTACTGCCATCGTAGGTTCCATTCATATAAAAACTAACATTTGAGGGCGTTAGATTATATAATGAAAAATTAATACCTTTGTATGAATTACTAGAATCACTGGGCAAGATTTTAACACAATTTCCATCTCCGCTTAAACATTCCGTAAAAATGCCGGCGGCTGCTCCTGTCGCAATTTGCCAGGATGATATATCGGTTTCAAAATTTTGATAAATCAATGTGTTATCCCAATAAAAGCAAGTAGTTTGTATAGTTGCGCCTAGGCCCACATTTATTTGTGTTTGATATGGCACATAGTAACCTATAACGCCTTCGCATGAGATAGTATAGAGTTGTTCTGTTGCCCCGGTATACACCGGTTGAATAATAGTCTCTCCTGAGGTTGTTAAAATATAATTTGAAGGTCCAGAAATATAAACTTTTATTGTATTGTTCCATGGTACTATAGAACCACCTTCAATGTTAATATTTATCTCTATAAAGCCAATATCATTACTTGGTATTGCAGATCTTGTATTAATGTTTGTATCAATATTACCGGCTTCATCTTTTGCTTTTACTGCAAAATAATAAGTTGTGCCTTCAATTAAAGTATCATATGTAAAAGATAATGTATTATTGCTGGGGTTGTATGTTAAGTTGCTTTTGATTTTTGTATCTGTAGGATTTGAGAAATCTGTGATAGGGCTAGTTGATTTAAATATTTGATATTCAATTAAATTATCTGGCGTAACATTATCTGTTGCTTCAAGCCAAATAAGTTCTATTGTTGTAGAGTTTATTGTATTCGCGGCATAGATTCCTATATAGTTTTCAGGAAATTCAGGCGCACTTAAATCTACAAATACAGGTGTTTGAACGTTTAATTCTATTCTATTGTTGTCTATATTACCCGCTGTATCTATGGCTCTTACGACTACGTAATAATAAGTCAGCTCGTTTAAATTATTTATTGTATAATTCAAAACACCTGAAGCTGTCGTATAGTTTGAATAATTAAAATTCTGCTGGCCAGATAATAAAGCTACATATATTTTATACTGAATATTTTCTGTTAAAGTCATATCGTCTGATGCAGGTGCCCAGCTAATTCGTATAGTGCTAGAGTCTACGGCCTCTATAGAGTTTATACCGGCAAATACCGGCGCAGTAATATCAGGTGCTATGGCAGTTATACCAATAGTTTCAAGATAAGTTTCTGAGATATTGCCAAACTGATCCGCTGCAAAAACCACGATAGTATATTCTGTATTTGCTTCTAATCCGGTTAGTTCGCAATTTAGCACGCCGGTAACTTTCATATAGGGTTCAAAAAAAAAACTTAATTGTGTTCCCTTTTCTGCGATATATATTTTATAAACAATATTTTCACTTGTGGTTATGTTATCGGTTGCTAAATCCCATGACAGTGAAATTGTAGACTCATCAATTGTTACAGCTTTTATTTTTGTACCGGTAAACACTGGAGGTATTTTTTCAGTTTCTTCTGGTACTGTTTTTATTTTTGGTTTTATTAATTCATTTTCTGTACAGCCAAAAAAAAACAATAAATAAATTATTATAATATTTATAATTTTCATAAGTTTAACATACTATTTAATATATAAACGGTTTATATTTATAAATTAAGACATTAAAACAAGCAAATATATATCATAAAATTAAGGTGTCAGTATATAAAGCTCATCAAAATAAACCGTACCAACGGTAGAGGCAGCTCTTAGCTTTATAAAGTTAAAACTATTTACCGGATTTAAAAATGTATAATTATCTATATACATTTGATTTATATATAAATCAAATGTAAAATTAAAAAAATCAATATTAGCAAGCTCTATCAAGTAAAAATAATTAGGAACGCAGGCAATACCAGTATCAATTCCGTCGTATTCGGGATATTGGTTTACGTAAATATTTTGAGTTTCATTACCTAAGGCAGGACAAATAATTCTTAATGCTGTTGAATCATCTATTCCTGCTTCAAAAATCGCGTCAGATTCATATAAGACCGGTTTATAATAAAAACTTATGTATGATGCGGATATATTATTTAAAGATTGTATTAATCCGGTATCATATGATGTACTATTTATATTTAGTTTTAAGCATGATGATGTGCCGTTTTGTCCGCAGGTATTATCAATGATGTATGTCAAATCTGGTGTTTGATTTTCATAATCATATATTTGCCAGGCTTCATTGAATGTGTCAAAGCTATCGCTAAACATTTTACTTGTATAATCACAGGTTACATTAAGCGAGTCGCCGGGATTAATTAAAGTTTCGTAAATATTTCCTGAAAAAATATATCCGCTTATATGATCGCATGTAATAGAATAATAGCCCGATACAACACTTTTTTTAAACAAACTATCAAATGAAAGGGTTGAGATAATATTTTCTGAGCCCAAAATATTTAAATTTACATTGTAATCTTGAAACGCGGCATTATCATCTTCAAATTTTAATTTTACATTTATTAAACTAGTATTACTTAACTCAACTCTGTTGGTGTCTAAATTACCCGCCAGATCTTTTGCTTTTACAGTAAAGTAGTAAATAGTATTTTCTTTTAAATTTGTAATTGTGTAAGATAAATTTCCTTCTGACACAACATAATCAGGAGTGTTAAAATTATAATTATCTGGCATTGTTGAAATAAAAATTTCATATATCATATTTTGAGAGGGAGTATAAGAATCAACTGCTTCTTTCCATCTTAGTTCTAAAGATTTTTCGTCAATATAATTAAGTTCTTGAATTCCCTCGAATTCAGGCGGCATTATATCAATTTTGGGCATAGTTTTTTGAGAAATATTTTTAATATTTAAACTTTTATTTGAATTAATATCTTTAGCTTTAACAGCAATAGAGTATTCAGTATCCGGTTTTAAATCGTATAATACATAATTTAAAGCCCCTTTTTCTGTTATTGCTGTTGGTTTATCAGACTTTTGATAATCAGCTTTTTCAGAAACATATATTTCATAGACCATGTCGCTAGAGTTAGTATTATTATCAAGTGCTGTCTCCCATGTTAGTAATATTTTATCATGGTCCACTGAAACTGCCGATTGAATTCCATTGAAAATTGGACTTTCTATAAATAATGTTGAAGCTGATTTTTCAACTTCATTTAATTCAATGTTGCCTAATAAATCTTTGGCCCTAACAATAAAATAGTATGTAGTAGCAGGATTTAGTCCCGTAATATTAAAGCTGTTTATCCCCTTTACTTCATACGAAGGATTATAAAAATCATACATTTTTGATGAAGTAGATTGGTAAATTTCATATACGATATTCATAGGATCCGTAGCATTATCGCTTGCTGGTATCCATTCAAGAGTTAAGGCGTTATAGTCTTCGTTTGATATGCTTTCAAGACCTAAAAAATTAGGCACGGTTTTATCACTGGTTACGGCGGGTAATTCTGAAATATATTCACTCGCGTTTCCCATTGAATCAACAGCTCTAACAGCAACGTAATATTGTGTATTTGAAAATAATTCTTCTAATTGTATAAATGTATGACCTGTTATGCTAGCGTATGGTATTACAAAATTGTGCTCACCTGCCATAGTAGAAACTGAAATTTCATATTTAATTTCATTTGTTTTAGTGTTATCATCAACCGCGTTTTCCCAAAAAACATTCAGCTTAGATTCATCATTTTCAACAGGAGCTACAATTTTTACACCAGTAAATTCGGGTGCCGAAAAATCTTGAGTAGTAAAAGAAAGTTCAATTTTATTTGAATCGATATTTTCATATTTATCTTTCGCCCGAACAACAAAATAATATTCTGTGTTTGATTTTAAATCTTCTACAATATAATAAATTGAGTTTTCTTCGATAGGTAAATTTTTAGAAGTTATAATATATGGATTATTATAGTTTTGAGAATTAATAAAACTTGATACATAAATTTCATATTGAATTTCTGAACTATCGCATGAATCATCAAGTGCGGGTTTCCAGCGAAGTATTACTTTTGAATCATCACCATAAATAGCGGTAATAGATTTTAATCCTTCAAAAGATGGCGGTAAAAAATCAGTTTGTACTGCCGAAGTATGCTCGGTTTTATTGTTATCTATATTCCCCGCGGTATCTTTTGCCCGTACCATAAAGTAGTATTGTTTATTCTTTTTTAAATTAGATACAATATATGATAATGAGTTTTGTACCTCATCATAGGGTACATATAAATCATACGATCCAAAATGTTCAGATACATAAATTTGATAACGAATTTCATTTGTGTCAGTTTTGTTATCTATGGCGGGGTTCCATGATAATATTATTTGACTATCTGAAACTGGCTTTGCTGATAACAAACCCTCAAATTCAGGCGGCGTAATATCATTTTCTTCTTGATCCATTACGATTTGGTTTTTTATTTCATCTAAGTATACATTTTCTTTTGTTTTATTTTTGTTTTCATTAAAAATAAATAAATCTTCATTTTGTTCTAAATTTATGTTTTTTATTGTTTGATTTTTAGTTTTATATGTTAATTTGTATTCTTCGCTGCTTTTACAAATATTTTCAGATTTTTTACAGCTAAATAAACTTATAAGCATTATAATTAATATATATCTATATCTATTTTTAAAACTATTACTCATTTATATTTTCAATTCTGATTATTTTTATATTTTCGGCTTTGCTTTTATGTTAATTTTTATTTATTTTCAGTAATTTTTAAATTATTTTTGCTTATGTCAAGCTGTTTTTTAATATGGCCCATTCCCTTAAAGAATCTTTTGAAGATGCATATGAAACCGATTATAAAAATCAATGAAATTACTAAAAAATTTAAGAATCTTACAGCGGTTGATAATTTAACTATAAATATAAATGAAGGCGAGAATACGGCTATTTTAGGGCCAAACGGTGCGGGAAAAACAACTTTAGTAGAAATGATTGAGGGAATTCAATCTCCCAATAGTGGTGAAATTTCAATTTTAAATATGAATTGGAAGAATAATGAAAAAGAACTAAGAAAGATTATAGGTCTTTCGCTTCAAGAAACCAGATTTATAGATAAAATTACTGTGTATGAAACAATGCTTCTTTTTGCGTCTTTTTACGGGTTAAAAAAAGAAAAAGCCGAAGAAATGGTAATTTTATCGGGCCTTAACGATAAAAAAGATTCATTAACTATGAATTTATCAGGGGGTCAAAAGCAAAAACTTTCGCTTGGCATCGCTTTAATTAATGATCCTAAGATTATAATTCTTGATGAACCTACCACCGGTCTAGACCCGCACGCCAGAAGAGAAATTTGGTATACATTAAAAGAACAAAAGAAAAAAAATGCTACACTTCTTCTTACAACCCATTATATGGAAGAAGCAGAATTTCTTTGTCAAAGAATAATTATTATGTATCAGGGTAAAATAATAGCAGACGGCAAAATAAATGATTTATTAAAATATCATGGAGCCAGAGAATTAATAGAGTTTTCTTTTTACGGTAAGAAAGAACCACAATTTTTATTTGATTTGCCCGATGTTAAAGACGTTAACATAGACTTTGAAGAAAGTAAAATTCGTCTTTATGTTAATAATATCTCAAAAATACTGCCGATTGTTTTAACTGCCGCTAATAAGGCAAAATTTAAAATATTAGATTTACAATGCAGAAAAATGAATTTAGATGATTTGTTTTTAAGTTTAACAGGTAAAAGTCTCAATGAATAATTCATTTATAAATTTACTTAAAATTCATTTTTTAGAATATAAAAGAGAACCGGCAGTTCTTTTTTGGACTATTATATTTCCTGTCGCGCTTTCTTTAGTATTAGGGGTTTCTTTTTCAAAAAAAGATCAAGTTTTTCAGAGAGCCGCCATTATTATAGATTTAGATAAAGATAATTTTTTTCTTTCAAAAATAAAAAATAATATTAATGAAAATAATACTTTAATTTATCAAAGCGCAAAAGGTCAAAATTCTTATGGATTTCACATGAAATTTGATTTTGTAAACAGAGAAGAAGCCTTTAAGCTTATAAAAAAGGGCCTTGTTTCTATAATTTTAGAACCGTATAACAATAATATCAGGATATTTTTTGATAAAAATAACAGCCAGGCAGAATTAGCGTTTTTTCAACTAAAAAGTTTTCTTGCCGAAAAAGTAAATGTTTCTTATGAAATTGTATCAGAAGAAATAACAGTAAAAGGCGGCAGATATATAGATTTTTTACTGCCCGGACTTATTTGTCTGGGTATAATGAATTCTGCATTATGGGGTATTGGATGGTCTTTTATAGAGTTAAGAATAAAAAAACTTTTAAGAAGAATGGTAGCGGCTCCTATGAAAAAATCAGAGTTTTTAGCATCTCATTTTATAAGCCGTGTTATTATGGCCGCCGTTGAAATGTTAATATTATGTTTATTTGGTTATTTTTATTTTAATATAACCATTTCAGGCTCTTTGTACGCTTTAATTGCTGTATTCATATGTGGAAATTTAGCTTTTTCAGGTATTGCTGTTCTTGTTGGTTCTAGAGCGCAAAATTCACGAATTGGTAATGGACTAATAAATGCCGTAAGTATTCCAATGTTGATACTATCAGGTATATTTTTTAGTTATATTAATCTTCCTGAGGCAATACATCCTGTTATAAAAGCATTGCCCCTTACTCAACTTGCAGATTCATTGCGGTTAGTTTTTAATGAGGGCGCGAATTTTCTAGATGTATGGTTTTCATGCGTTTATTTATCTTTTATTGGATTTATGACATCATATTTTGGATTAAAAATTTTCAAATGGTACTAAAAAATTGTTGATAAAATGAGACATAAATAATATTGTACTTTTACTTATAGGGGTAGAGGGATGCTTGATATAAATTCTAAAAAAATAGTTGGTGATTTAAAAAACGGTAATAGAGATTCGGCAGATAAATATCTTCAAAGCGCATTATGTAAGGGTTTTTCTTCGTTTGCCCAAACATTAGCCGATTTGTGGCATATTGATAATAAAATAATTTCAAAATATGCGGCAGATCCAGAAACAGAAAAAAGAATTATAGAGATGGTTGAACAAAATGCTTCGCGCGTACAATTAACTCTTCGTAGATATGCTGAAGAAATGCGTCATTAATTGATTATATTCACAATATTTTAAATTATATTTTTAATGGAAAATAATTTATACCGTTATGTTTATGGTTTAACCGGTATAATTGGCAGCGGAAAAAGTTCAGTTGCTTCTTTTTTTAAGAAAGAAGGCGCCGTGATATTAAATGCCGATGACTTTGCTAAGCTGGCGGTAACACCAAAGTATAAAAATTTTTCATTAATTAAAGAAAAACTTATCAGCGTTTTTGAGAAAGACGTTAGAGAAAAGACTGGTGAAGATCTTTTTATTAATGGCCAAAAATTAAACCGAAAGGCCCTAAGAGAAGTTGTTTTTCATAATAATAAAAAATTAAAAACGCTTAATGAAATTATTCATCCTGAAGTAAGAAAACTATTTATTGAAAATGTATTGAATGTCTCTAAAGATAAAATTATAATTTATGAAGTACCTCTGTTGTTTGAAACTAAATTAAATAAGCTGGTAAGAAAAACTATTGTTGTTTATTGTGAAGAAAATACAGCCATAAAAAGAGCGTCAGAAAGAATGGGTATTTCTCAAGACGCAATTAAAAAAATTCTTAATAAACAAATTTCCATTGAAAAAAAATTAAAAATGGCCGACCATATAATAAACAATAATGGAAAACTTGAAGAAACAAAATTTCAGGTTAAAAAATTAATGAAAAGTTTGAAACCAAAAGAAATTTGAGGTAAAAGGTATGAAAACTATATATGTTCTAAATTTAACAGGAAAAAGAATTTTAATTTTAATGTTATTTTTTTTATTAATGCTAACCGTTTCATTCGCGGTGGGAGGATATCTTAATATAAAACTAATTGATTTGAGAAGTTTATCAATGTCGCAAAATTCAAGCAGTAAGTCTAACATAGATGTTGCAGATATTGAAACTTATATTATTGAAGATACAAACAATAAAAAAATTGAAAAAGAATCAAACTCTTACTTAAGGCCCGCTGAAATAGATTTTAATGAAAATGAAAAATTAACCGTTTTATCTGAACCTTCTGATATTAAAGTAGGCGCTAAAGAAGAAATCAAAAAACGGTTAGACACGGCTAATATTTCGCAAAGTAAACCATCTATAGAAAAAAAGACCGCTTCGTTAAATAAGTCAACTGTCGAAAATATTAACGAATATTATACACTGCAGTTAGGAGCCTTTAAAAATGAAAAAGATGCTAATCTTTATAAAAACCAGCTCATGGCCAAAGGTATTGCCACAAGGGTAGATAAAGGGGCCGCTTATTATTTCATTAGAACTGGTAAGGCTGATGATAAAAGTAAGCTTGAATATCTTTATAATAAAATAAAAAATGAATTAAAAATAAATGTATTGTATGTAAAACGAAAAGTTTCAGGCTAAAATGCGTAATTTTTTATCGCTTAAAGAAATAAATTCTAATGAGTTTTTGACATTAATTAAAAGCTCTCTTGATATAAAAAAAAACCCTTTTAAATGGTCAAATTATCTAACGAATAAGAATATTGGCTTATTATTCGAAAAACCTTCTACTAGAACAAGAATATCTTTTGAAGTAGCCATTAATCATTTAGGCGGTAGGGCCATTATTTTAAAATCAGATGAAATTCAGCTTTCACGTGGAGAAAGTATTGAAGATACAGCAATAGTTCTTGGTAAATATTTAGACGGTGTAATTGCCCGTGTTTTTTCACATGATACTTTAAATATTTTATCTAATTATTCTAAAATTCCTGTTATAAACGCGTTATCTGACAAATTTCATCCCTGCCAGGCGCTGGCAGATTTTGTTACTATTTATGAAAATAAAGAAGATTTGATGAAAGCCAAAATTTGTTATTTAGGTGATGGTAATAATAATGTTTGTCACAGCCTAATTTTAGCGGCCGGATTATTAAAATCAAATTTTGTTGTTTCATCTCCCGAAAAATATAAACCAGATAATTCAATTGTTAAATATGCCGAGTCAATGGGAGCGAAAATTGAAATAATTTCAGATCCGTTTGAAGCCGTAAAAAACGCGGATGTACTTTATACAGATGTTTGGGTATCTATGGGTAAAGAAAAAGAAAAAGAACAAAGGTTAAAAACATTTAAAAACTATCAACTAAATTCTAATTTATTAAATTTAGCCGACCCAAATTGTATTGTCTTACATTGTCTGCCGGCATATGATGGTCTTGAAATTACTAAAGAAGTCATGTATTCAAATGCCTCTAGAATTTTCGATCAGGCTGAAAACAGACTTCATTCTCAAAAAGCACTTTTGCATTTTCTTTACAATGCCGCAGAAAATTAATAATTGACATATGAGCCTTTTTGATGAATGCTTTTCTACTTATTCTACTCTTACAGAAAAGCCCAAAAAATGGAAATCTTTTTGGGAAAATGAGTTAAATGCTTTAAAAGAAATTCCTTTTGAAATTAAAAGAGGCGAAGAAGGCGAATTAAAAAATATAAACGCAAAATATATAAATATTAATTTTCAAAGTTATAACAAATATAATATTTATTCTAAACTAATTATACCTAAGAAAGTAGACTTGAAAAACTCAAAATCTTCTGTTATTGTTTTGTTTCCTGATTATTTTAAGAATATAAATTTTTATGAAGATTTGCTAAAAGAAGAATTCGCTTACTTTATAATAAGGTTAAGGGGACATGAAAATTATATAGATTTGCGAAAACCAGTATCTGATTCAGACCAGTCTGTTATAAAATCATATGGATTTTTTTCTGAAAATCTTCTTCATATTAAAAATTATTATATGAAAAATTTATATTTAGACGCCTATAGAGCTCTTGAAGTAATACGGCTGCAAAAAGAAATTGATACTTCTAAAATCGCAATATGGGGAACAGGAATAGGCGCAGCTATGGCGGTATTTGTATCTAGTTTTATGAAAAGAACTTCTGCCTTATTTTTAGAAAATCCATCATTTTCGCATTTAGCTGTTACACAAAATATATCAAAATCAGATTATGCTCGAGAAATAAATAAATATCTAAAAGTAAATAATAGCGCTAGAATTTCTATAAAGAGTAATTTGTCCATTTTAGATGCAATGTATTTTGCCGATGATTTAGATATTCCTGTTTGCATGGGAATTGATTTAAGAAATAAAGAAACAGCCCCTCATGGCGGATTTGCTTTATTTCACAGACTGCCTTCAGAAAAAGATATGCATATTATTACAGAAAATCTTTCTTCTGATTCAGTTAAAGAATCTGAGCCTTTATTAATAGATGCTGCTAAAGAATTTTTTATAAAAAATTTAAAATAATTTTAATTGTGTTATTTATTTTTCATATTTGAAAAAAAATCGACAATCTTAGATAAAACAAGAGCCGAAATTACCAAGTGTATAGTAGATGGTATACCTTTAGTTCCCAGTAGTATTCTAAGTTTTGGAATCTTCATGCATAACCCGAAAGCTACAATTAAAACAATTATATTTTTGACATTAGCTTCAGATGATCTTAATAAATTTTGAACATAGCCTATTGATAAAAGAGATGATAATGCCATTTCTATAAAAAATGCAATTATCACGAATAATACAATATTATCCCATAGTTGAGGAAAATTTATATCCATTATAGTCTCCTGTAATTTGACCTATTTAGCTGTTTTACTTTTTTGTTCTGTTTTGTCAAGAAAATAAACCCTTAATATAGTTTATTAAATTATTTCATTTTCTAAAAAAAATCAAAAAATAATTTGACCTTCATTAAAATTTCTTATATACATTGTAAAATATAATACAAGACAATATTAGGTGCAATACATTGTTCAAGAATATTATATTTTGAACAAATAATAAACTCTAAATAAAAAAATAATTTGTAGTGAGACTTATGAATGGGAAAAACAATAAATAATTCTGAAGAAAAGAATAAGAAAAATATTAAAGCAAAATCGGTAGAAATACAAGAAAATCAAAATAAACAAAAAATAGAACCCGTAAAAAAAATGGTGAATAAAAAAAATACGACAAAATCAAAGGTGAAAACAGCCAGTCTAAAAAAATCTAATGCCTCAAAAAAAAACAAGTTTAAAGATTCAGATTTAGTATTAGTGGGTGTAGGCTCTTCGGCGGGAGGTCTTGAGGCTCTTTCGCAATTTGTATCTTCAGTTCCTAAAAAGGCGAATATTGCCTATATTATAGCCCAGCATATGTCGCCGCATCATAAGTCTATGATGATAGATTTACTATCAAGACAAACCGAACTGCCGGTTACGGGCATAAAAAACGGTATAAACCCAAAGGCCGATACTATATACATAACCCCGCCTAATACAGATGTTTTTATAAAAGAAGGCCGCTTACAGCTTAGAAAACCTCTTGCCGAGTTCAGTCCCAAGCCTTCGGTTGATTATCTTTTTACAAGCATGGCCGAAGAACTTGGCGAAAAATCAATAGGCATTGTATTATCGGGCACCGGTTCTGACGGTTCTCATGGTGTACGTGCCATAATTGCGGCAGGCGGCATAAGCATAGCCCAAAAACCCGATACTGCTAAATTTGACAGCATGCCGGTTTCGGCTATAAAAGCGGGGGCCGATCTCGTGCTTAACCCGTCAGAAATAGGCAATCAACTTTTAGAAATAATTGTACGACCCCGTACGCCTGTTTCTATTACCAAAGATAATGATAAACCCGAATATACCTTAAAAAAATTAATAAAACTGATTTACGAGCAGACAAAAATGGATTTTTCAAATTATAAAGAGGCCACTTTAAACCGTCAAATACAAAGACGTATGACCGTTCTGCAAATTGAAAATTTTGAATCATACATAAAATACGCCGAATCGGCAAATTCAGAACTTTCAACTCTTGCTTCTAATTTTATGATATGCGTGACCTCTTTTTTTCGGGATACTGAGGCTTTTGACGTTTTTAGAACATATTTTAAAGATGTTTTAAAAAACAAAAAACCGGGAGATAATATTAGAATTTGGGTGCCCGGATGTGCCACAGGTGAAGAAGCATATAGTATGGCTATAATTGTAGCAGAAGAGTTAGGTTCAAAGCTTGTAAATTATCAGGTTCAGATATTTGCCACTGACGCAAATCCCGAAGCCACCCAAATAGGAAGAAAAGGGCTTTATCTTGAAACTTCTATAGAAAATATCTCTTCGGATTTATTAAAAAAATACTTTCAGCAAAAAGACCGCTATTTTCAGCTTAAACGAAAAATTCGCGATATGGTTGTATTTGCCAATCATGATTTAATTCAAGATCCGCCTTTTGTACGCGTTGACGCCATAAGCTGTAGAAATCTTTTAATTTATTTTAAATCGGGCCTGCAAGATAAAATTTTTCGAATATTTCATTATTCATTACGGCATAGCGGTCTTTTATTTTTAGGTAAATCTGAGTCTTTAGGACAAAGCGCCAAACTTTTTAGCGAGCTTCACCGTAAATTAAAAGTTTTTAAGAAAATCAATATAGACATTAAAGTGCCTGAATCTGTATTTAAAAACAGTCCGTTGGGGGTATTACCGGGATTAAACCGTAATGAAATTAAAAAGGATCCGGAACCAGAACTTTCTTTGTCACAAATTGCAGAAAAGACATTAAAAAATCATTTTGTGCCGCCCAGCTTACTGGTAAACAAAAACGGCGAGATATTAGAATTTTTCGGTGAGCTTTCGTCTTTTATTAAAATTAAATCGGGCAAACCCGATTTTAGTTTGTATAGTATGATTAATTCATCCATTAGAGCCGAAATCAGGGCCATTGTGCAAAAAACAATAAGGTCGGGCAAAAAAGCAGTTTCTAATTCTTTTGAAGTAACAATCAACGGCGAGAATAAGCAGTATAGACTAGTTGTTGTTCCCATTGAAGCAAGTAATATGACTAACGAAGCCGTACTGGTAAGCTTTGAGCCGTGGCGGTCAATCTCACAAAATTATCAAAAAGATGTTCGCTTAGATAAAATTGCAGAAGAAAAAATCTCAGAATTAGATCATGAACTTACCATAACCAGAGAATCTTTGCAAACCGTTATTGAAGAGCTAGAAACTTCAAATGAAGAACTGCAGTCAATGAATGAAGAGTCTCAGGCGGCGAATGAAGAACTTCAGGCCTCTAACGAAGAGCTTGAAACCTCAAATGAAGAATTGCAGGCCACTAACGAAGAGCTTACAACCGTAAACGACGAACTCTCGTTTAAGACTTCTCAGCTGGCCGAAGCCCTTGACGATATGGAAATAATTCAAAACAGTTCTGATAGAGCTATTTTGGTGGTAGATAGCGATCTTAACATAAGACGCTTTAATAATAATTCTTTCTTTTATTTTAAAATAGACCCGAGTTTAAAAACTCCTAATTTAACAACAACCCCATTGTTATTTGAAGATGAAACATTTATACAAGACGTTAAAAACGCCAGTAAAAAAGGATTATTACATAAATCGCAGTTTAATATTAGCGGCCGTTTTTGCGAGCTTGAAATATTTCCTTTTAAGAACAAAGAAAGAGATTCAGACAACGGTGCTGTAATCAATATAACCGATATAACAGAAAGAGCAGCGGCGCAAAAAGCCATTGAAGAAAGCGAGGTTCGCTTTCGCTCAATGGTAGAAAACGCGGGCGATGCTATTTATATTCATGATCGTTTTGGCAAGATAATTGATGTAAATAAGGTTGCCCTTGAGCAAACCGGCTATACACGAAAAGAGATTCTTACTCTTTCTGTGGCCCAGTTAGATGTAGGCATAGATTTTGCCGATTTACGAAAAACATGGGATTTAGGTCCCGCTGATCCCGAAAAGTATCCTTTAAATCTTGAAACGGCTCACCGTCGAAAAGACGGCTCTGTTTTTCCTATAGAGGTTCGAATTAATCTTATTCCCCATGAAGACGATTATTTATATTTAGCTGCGGTTCGTGATATTTCTGAGAGAGAAGAAAACAAAAAAAATCTGAATGAAAAGATACGAGAGCTCGATTTTCAAAAACTCGCACTCGATAAACATGCTATTGTCGCGTCTTTTAACAACAAAGGTGAAATAATTTACATAAATAATAAATTTTGTGAAATAACCGGATATACCGAAAAAGAACTTTTAGGTAAAAAATATAGTTTTTTTAAAACCAGAAAAAAATCAACGGACCTCAATAAAGCGGTATCACAGACCATTCAAACAGGTAAAATATGGCAAAAAAGTATTATAAATCAAAAAAAAGACGGTTCTCTTTTTTGGGCAGATTCTACTATTGTTCCCTTTACCCATAAAGACGGCCGGGCTTTTCAATATATTGCCATACTAACCGATATTACAGAACGCGTTACGGCACAAACCGAGGCAGAAAGCGCGAGCAGAGCCAAATCAGATTTTTTATCTGTAATGAGCCATGAACTTCGTACCCCGTTAAATGTTATCATGGGTTTTTGTCAGCTCTTTAACGGCTCTCATAAGCACCCGCTTTCTGAAGAACAGTTAAAATGGGTTAACTTTATTAAAAACAGCGCAGAACATTTGCAGGAACTTATTGACGATATTCTGGATCTCTCAAAAATTGAAACGGGTAAAATTTCATTAGCTGTTGAGAATATAGAACCCGAAAAAATAATATCACAGACTTTGCCAATTGTTGAAACTATGGCTCAAAAAAGAAAATTAAAAATAAATTATGAAAGCTGTGTAAATTGCAAAAACTGTGCCATGCCGTGTGCCATAAATGCAGATCCAATTCGTTTTCGTCAAATTTTGCTTAATCTATTAAGTAATGCAGTCAAATACAATGTTGAAGGCGGTAGTTTATCTCTTTCATGTGTTTTACCAAATAAAAACCGAATTCGTTTTACGGTTTCTGATACGGGCAAGGGTATTCCCGATAACAAACAAAATGGCTTATTTAGACCTTTTTACAGAGTTGACTCAAACATAAATGAAGTCGAAGGAAGCGGAATAGGACTTTCTATTTCTAAAAAATTAACCGAGCTCATGGGTGGTAAAATAGGATTTTCAAGCGAAGTAAACAAGGGGTCACAATTTTGGGTTGAATTCCCTATTGTGAAAAGAGAAGATAAGGCGCCCAATTCTATTACTAATGTTGAAACATCTTCTTCAAGCCAGTCATCTTCGGCGCAAAAAAAAGTTATTTATATTGAAGATAATCCGGGAAACTTATATCTTATGCAGCAAATATTTTATCATATAAATTCAGCAACAATGCTTTCGGCGCATAATGCCGAAATTGGTCTCGCGCTTATTGAAAAAGAAAAACCTGATCTTATTTTAATGGATATAAACCTGCCTGGCATAAGTGGTATACAGGCCATAAAAAAATTACGTGAATCTGAAAACCATAAAAACATACCTGTAGTGGCAGTTTCTGCCAACGCAATGAAGTCAGATATTGAAAATGTAATGAAAGCCGGTTTTAACGGATATGTCACAAAACCTTTTAATATAGACGAGATAATTAAAGTTCTTTCATCAACGCTAAAATTAGAAATTACTAATACTCTTGAACCGATAAATTATCAGTATTTATAATTAAAATATTTTAATATCGCCGTCCTGTTTTATTTTATATTTTTGGCAATATGGCTTTACAATGCGGTATTGTTGGCCTGCCTAATGTAGGCAAGTCTACTATTTTTAATGCTCTAACAAAATCTCACAGTGCCGAGGCGGCAAATTATCCTTTTTGCACAATTGATCCTAATGTTGGGGTTGTTGAAGTGCCAGATAACCGGTTTAATAAAATTATAGAACTGGTTAAGCCCAAAAGCCGTGTGCCGGCAGCAATTGAATTTGTAGATATCGCCGGTTTGGTTAAAGGCGCTTCTAAAGGCGAGGGTTTAGGTAATAAGTTTTTATCTCATATACGGCAGGTTGATGCCATACTTCATATAGTACGTTGTTTTGAAGATGAGAATGTAACACATGTTTCAGGTAAGCCGAGTCCTGCTGATGATATTCAGGTTATTGAATTAGAGCTTATTTTGGCCGATTTAGAGCAGGCTCAAAAAAAACTCGACTCATTTCAAAAAAAGAAAAAATCTGGTGATAAAGAAGCAATCTCTTTGTGCGCGATACTTGAAAAAATAATGAACGTATTATCGCAAGAAAAGCCTGCGTTAAACGCTGATCTTTCTGAAGAAGAACGTTTTAAGATTAAAGAATTTTCTTTTTTAACATTAAAACCTGTTTTATTTGTGGCGAATGTTTCTGACTCTGAGATAGGTAATTATGAATCAAATTCATATTATCAGTCTATTAAAGTTGAGGCCCAAAAAAGAAAATCTGAAGTTATTGCCGTATCGGGCAAGATAGAATCTGAAATTAGTGAACTTTCTGATGAAGAAGAAAAAGAATTTTTAAAAGATTTGGGCCTTGATGAACCGGGTTTAAACCGGGCAATTAGGGCCGCGTATAAGCTTTTGGGTTACCGTACTTTTTTCACGGCTGGCGAACAAGAAGTTCGCGCGTGGAATATTAAAGCGGGAACTTTGGCTCCGCAGGCGGCAGGTGTAATACATAGCGATATAGAACACGGATTTATTAGAGCAGAAGTTACTTCATATGATGATTTAGTTTCATACGGCGGATTAAAGCAGGCAAAAGAAGCCGGCAAGATGAGATTAGAAGGCAAAGAATATGAAGTAAAAGACGGCGATGTAATTTATTTTAGGTTTAATGTTTAATTAGCCTGCGATATGCTCCGTTTGTTAGGGGCAGGCGAAGATTATAGCATTGTACCGCTATCTGCGGCCTTATATGCGATACTTGTTATCATATGAAGTCAATAAAAGAAATTCCCAAAATTTTAACCATAGCCGGTTCAGATAGTATTGGCGGCGCGGGAATACAAGCCGATATAAAAACATTTTCGGCCTTTGGCTGTTATTCTGCCAGCGCTATTACAGCAATTACCGCGCAAAACAGTATGGGTATAAATGGTATTCAGGCCGTAAAACCTGATATTGTTTTCAAACAAATAGAATCTGTTTTAACAGATATAACGCCAGACGCGGTAAAAACGGGAATGCTTTTAAATCATAAAATTATAAAAATAATTGAAAAGGCTTTTATTTTATTTAATGTAAAAAATATTGTTATTGATCCTGTTTTAGTTTCTACCAGCGGTGCTTCTCTTCTTAATGACAAGGGGCAAGAGGCATTAAAAAAACTGTTTGGTTTAGCCGTTGTAGTAACGCCCAATCTTTTTGAAGCAGAAGTTCTAATTAAAGGTGAAGTAAAAACCCTAAAACAAATGGAAAAAGCCGCTATAGAAATAAAAAAATTAGGCTCAAAATGGGTTGTTATAAAGGGTGGTCATTTGAACGATTTAGAGTGTATAGATGTAGTTTATGATGGTAAAAATTTATATCATTTGAAAGAAAAAAAAATTAATACTCAAAACACACATGGTAGCGGATGCGCGTTTGCTTCAGCAATAGCCGCTTCAATGGCTAAAAAACTCCCTGTTTTAGATTCAATTAAGAAAGCCAAGAAGTTTATTACTATGGCCGTTAAAGAAAGCCATAATTTTTCATCTAATAATGGTCCGGTAAATCATCTAACGGGAGTAAAATCAATTTGGTAGTAAGATGCGAACTAATTTCTCAGATGCCCAAGAAACAAAAGAAAGAAAGTATAGAGCCTTTTTAGCACTGCCGCCTCCCGAGGGATTGTTAGAAATGTTTAAAAAATTTCAAAAAGGAAAAGAAAAGCCGCCTTTAAGATGGTCTGCGCCTGAAAAAATACATCTGACTTTATTTTTTTGGCCGTCACTAAACCGAAACGAATTTAATAATTTATGGGAATACTTAATGCCAAAATTAAAAGATAATAATTTATTGAAAAAATATAAGTCTGATATTCGCGGATTTCACTTTTTTCCTAAGGCACAAGTTATTTTCTTGCGTGAAATATCTGAAGAAATTTTTAATCTTTACGAAAATATTAAAGGCAATATTAAAGATATACCTAAAGAATTTGATTTTAATAAGTCAGAATCTTTTACACCGCACTGGACATTGGCCAGAAAATTCAGATATTCGCATTTAATAAAATATAAAAAGTATTTTCAAAGTCTAGATACATTTTCTTTTTCAGAAAAAACGCCCTCTCCGGTACTTTATCTTTCGGTTGATTCAATATATGAATCTAAACCCTTTATTAAAGGTTAGGTACTATTGTTTTTATTTTCTATAACGCAGTCATCGCCCACGATGATTTTTCCGTTTATTTCTTTGATTTTTGAATTTCTTCCTATTATGCTATTTTGAATTCTTGCGGATGTAATCTCTGAGTTAATATCAATAATTGAAGATGATATGTTTGAGTTTATAACCTGTACATTGGCGGCAATACTAGCGCAAGGACCTATAGACGAATTTTTTATTATTGCCCCTTTTTCAATGTAAACAGGATCTATAATTTTAGAGTTTTCTATGATACCTAGATTTTCTGTTTCGTTTTTTATTAAAAGAAGTTTGTTTGTATTTAACATTTCATCTAAAGTGCCTACATCATACCAGTTATCAATAATATATGGATTTATGTCTGATATATTGTTTTTTACAATATGTGAAAAAGCGTCAGTTATTTGATATTCGTTTTTAGTTTTAATATTATTTTTTATAATATTTTCTAAAGCATCAAATAATAATCTAGAATTAGGAAAATAATTTATTCCCGGGATAGCTAAATTAGTAGGCGGATTTTTAGGTTTTTCAATTAAATTTATAATCTTTTTTTTGTTTTCATCGAGTTCTACGACACCAAATCTTCTTGGATCTTCTACCTCACAAACGCCAATAACAATGTTTTTTGATTCTATTATTTCTTTTAAGTTCGCATCAAACAAAGTATCGCCATAGATAATAAGTAACCCCTCATTATTCTCAAATTTGTCTTTTGCCATATAGCAGGCATGCCCGAGACCTTTTTGTTGTGTTTGTCTTACAAATTCAATTTTTAGTTCAGGGTAATTATTTAATATTTCAGATTCCATTAACTCATACAAATATCCGGTAATAATAACAAAATCAGTTATACCCGTTTCTTTAACCGAATCTATAATATGGAATATGGCCGGTTTTCCCGCTACTGGCAACATTGCTTTAGGCAGGCTGTGCGTTAAAGGCCGCATACGGGTACCCTTGCCGGCCGCGGGAATTAAACATTTTATATTCATTTCATAACGCTAATTAATGTTATTAAAATAGCATAAACGCAAAACCTAAAACAATAGTAGGTATTAATGCTCCAAGCGCTAATTTAGCGGGTGATACTCCATATTCAAAAAATTTACCTAAAATACTTTGGCCAGCAGGGTTAGGCGCGTTGGCGATAACTGTTAAGCCGCCTCCGGTTACAGCGCCCGCAACTACAGCATATTTTAACGCGTCACTAAAATCTGGCACCAGAGAACTTAAATAGGTAATAGCGGCATTATCGTTAAATGCGGTTAAAATTGTAGCTCCCAACATAAGGGGAAGTTCAGCCAAACTGCCTAATATAGGTGCTATCCACCATGCCTGCAATCCGCCGTGAATTACAAGACCCGCAAGAAAAAATCCTACTAATAAAGGCGGTTTTAAATCTACTCTATTTTGATGATGAATTGTTGCCTGGGCAAACCCTAAGAAAAATAAAAATCCCCCAATAAAAAACGGCGGATAATGCGCCGTAAATACTGTCCATACCAAAAATAAAACATGCACGATTGTAACTCCCGCAGGTATAGGATCCGGCCGTTCTTCCCATTTTATTGATACCGCAGTATTTACATCCCAATGGGGTGTAGGTTCAAGTTTTGCAAATTCTTTTCTAAAAATTATAAAATATATTATGTTAGATACTATAATACCTATTATGGCTTTCCATCCATAATTTGTAAGCATAAATGTCATATCCCAGTTCCATTTGCTGGCAACCATAAGTACTGGGGGGGCCGCAAAATGAGTTAATGTGCCGCCAACAGATATATTTACAAACAAAAGTCCAATTGTCGCATATGCAAATTTAAGCGTTGGCTTTCTTTTATAAAAATGATTAGCCAAAAGCATAGCAGAAATTGTCATAGCGCCAGGCTCTGTAATAAATGAACCTAATATGGGGCCAATGGTTAAAATAGAAAACCACCATGCAGCCGCTGAACCTCCGCCTAGTTTTGAAATAAACTCTAAGCTTTGTTCAGATAGTTTTAATATAGGCCTTGTTGAAGCTAAAGCCATAATAACTACCACAAACATAGGTTCCGTAAAATTTACTTTATGAGCAATATAATCCATAGCAGCGTGCCAGTCATAATAAAAAAAGATTGCACCAATTAAAGCTAAAACCCAAAGCCCAAAAACAACCTCTATTTCTCCTAAAAAATGCATTATCTCGGCGCCAAAACTTACTTCTTTTTCAACTTCGTGTTCATTAACATATTTTACTTTTTTAGCGTTTTTATCGTCTTTTTTTTGTTTAATTTTATTTTCATGATGGTGCTCTAAGTCGTGAGCTATTTTACGAAACTTGCTACTTACAAAAGTATGAATTATCGCCAATAAAAAAATTAGAGTAGCTACAAGATTAAAAGGTTCTGTTTTTATTCTATGAGCAAGTTTTTCAGAAACACTTGCCATGTTTTTATCCTGATAACTTTCTAACGGCCGGGGAATTGAAATTCCATCTGTTGTAGGTTCCGATGCATTTAAGTTAATTGTTATTGCCGTTAAAGATATAAAAATAGCTAGAATTCTTAGTTGTTTCATATTTTCTCCTGTGGTGTCTTTTTCAGATAATTTTATTTGCGTTATTTTGCCAAAAAAGCCTTTCTTTTATTCATTTATGCCGTTTCAACATTATTTTTTTCAGAAAGTATAAATACTAATTTATTAATATTATTAAAAAAGTCAAAATAAATTAATATTAACGTGAATAATTTTTTTATTGAAAAATATGATCGTTTTAATAATAAGAATAATATTCACCGGCAATTTATTTCAATTTCCGCTGAATATTATTCTTTTGATTTTTTTAATTTTAAAGAATTAAATAGAAATCATTATTCCCAGACCCACTCTCCATGCTGAATGGTCTTGTTCTTGTTTATTTAAAGAATCTAGAAGACCTAATACAGCTGGATCAACCGAATTTGTGGGGTCTTCTACTGATGTTGTTGTTGACCCGCTAACAATGCCACCTTCAAGAACCAGCTTTACTAGCGGCACTAATGGATATATAATACCGCCATTTACATGAAATGAACTACCTGTCATTGTGATAGGTAGTGTAATATTTACATAGGGTACTTCCATATCATAAGCATTTATATCATAAGTATAACCCGCTCGTACAAACGGAGATACAACAGGCACTACATCCAATGTTAACATAATTTCAGCTCCGGCTCTTATTGCGGCCAGGGTTGTAATGCCTTTTAGGTCACCAGAATAGGTTAGCCACGCGATATCTACTGACGGCCCTAAACCTATTGTTAAAACCATGGGTATACCTAAAGTAAAATGAGCAAAAGCGCTCAACCCCGGACCTGAAAAATTCATTTCTTTTTCTGTTTCTGTCGCGGAAGCATCTTTATTTTTTAATGTATAACCCCCATAGGTACCTTCGGCTGCTACCTCAAATATTGAGTAAGCTGGTTTTGCCGTGTATGTAAATAGGCAAATTAAAAATAGCATTGATACTAAATTTTTTTTCATTGATTTTCTCCTTTTTTTTTTATTTTTATTTGCTTTATATTTTACTTAAAATAATATTAAATAAATTGAGATATTTCAAATAAAAACTTATTTTTCAATTTATATTTATCATAGTAAACTGTCAATAATTTTAATAGAATAATTTTATTTATTAGTTAAATTAGTGAGAAAATTGTAAAATCATAAAAAAATTAAAAATAATTTTTATAATTTTTATAGAATAAATCGTAAAGTTTTTGCATAATTAATACCGAAGATGAATATAGATAAAAATTTAAATAAACGTTTAAAAATATTATAAGGGAAGGATAAAAAAATGAAAAAAATAAGTAACATATTGTTAATAATTGGTCTATCTTTGACTTTTTTAATAACAGCAAGTGTATTGGCACAGCAGGCTGCACCTAAAAAACCAGTGGAAAAGCAGCAAAAAGAAGCTCCCGCGAAAAAAGAACAGGCAAAGCCAAAATCAGAAAGTTTAGCTGAAGAATCTGAAAAAGAATGGTTTAATCCTGATTATAGGCCATATGAAAAAACATTTGAAGCTATAAATTCTTTAAGTGAAGATTACGCCAGAAATAAACTAAAGCTTGCTCAGACAAATTATGATACAGGCAGAGCGATCATCCAAAAAATGAGAGAAGAAGTTGAAAGAGAAAGAAAAGAATCAACTGAAAAAATAAGATTTAATGAAAAATGGTACTGGCAAGAAATGGATCGCAAAAGACAGGAAGAATATGGTATATACATGAAGAAAAGAGAGGCCAAACTTGCGGCGGTAACTTATTTTACCAGAGCGATTAATGAATTAGATAAAATTAATAATACTAAAGTAAGAGAATCAGGTGAATTTAAAGAAATGGAAGCTGGTCTTTACAGAGACTGGGTAATTCAGCAGTATGATATAGGCAATATACCACAGTGTATACAATTACTAGAACGTTATATTGCTTTAGATCCAAAATATGAAAACGAAATTACACCACACAAGTATTTATCTTCAGCGTACGCATTTAAAGAAAAAGTTCTTGATAAATACAATACAGGCAGCGAACAGGAAAAATTATATTACAAGGGCAAAAAAAACCAGCACTTGTTAAGATCGACAGAAATAAAATATGGCAAAAATTCTCCTGAATATGAATTTATTCTTGATAGAGTAAATAGGGATGAAATTATTGCCATATCTCCCCGATAAACGCAAGTTTAATCTTTCCTTTTTAATATTGTTAAAAAAGCCTTCAATCAAGAAGGCTTTTTTTATTTTAAATTTAACTTATAAAAATCAATCGTGTTTTTATAAATATTCTCACAAAGTTCAATAAAATCAATATTTTTTATAAGCGCGATATGTTCTGCTGTGTGTTTAATTAAAGCAGGATGATTTACTTTGCCTCTGTGCGGCATAGGTGCTAAAAAGGGCGCGTCAGACTCTATTAGTATTTTATCAAGAGGACACTCTAAAGCCGCTTTTTTAATTTCTTCTGCTTTATTAAAAGTTACAATTCCCGAAAAAGATATAAAACAACCAATACTTAAGTATTCATGCATTTCTTCTTTTGTGCCAGTAAAGCAATGGATAAGAATATTTATTTCTTTTGCGGCTTCTTTAATTACTGAGAATGTATCTAAAAAAGCTTCTCTTGTATGAACGCATAATGGCTTTTTTTGCTCTATTGCCAAATGAACAAACTTTTCAAAGGCAATTATCTGGTCTTTTTTTGTTTCTTTTTGATAATAGTAGTCTAATCCTGTTTCACCGATAGCGACAAACTTTTTATCCTTTTTATTTTCTCTCGCGAATTTTAGAGCAAAATTATAATCGCATTTACCAGCGTCAGAAGGGTGAAAACCTACTGTATAGAACCTGTGAAAATCTGAATTTTGATCACAATATTTTTTTGAAAATGCAATGGCCTCTTTATCTGAGCCTATTTGTATAAGCCCGGCAATATTATAATTACGCATTTCATTTTCAATAAATTCATTTGTTAGTCCTTTTTCAAGAACCATATCAATATGCGTATGAGAATCAAATAACAGGGTTTTCATTTCTAATAAGAGATGTACCCGAGGCCGGACTTGAACCGGCACGAACAAAGTTCCCAGGATTTTAAGTCCTGTATGTCTACCATTCCATCACTCGGGCATTTGAGGCGTCGACCGGATTCGAACCGGTGATAAGGGCTTTGCAGGCCCCTGCCTTAGCCACTTGGCCACGACGCCGCTTGTTAGACTGTTGGCATATTTGATAAAAAAGACATCATGTCAATTAAGATTCAATTAAAAGGCTTGATTAAGTCTTTTAATTTTCTACTGTGATTTAATATACGCAACCATATGGCAAATATCATCATCCGTAAAAACGTCATTTGTCATTTGAGGCGGCATTTTTTGATTATCACTGCCATTTTTAATTATGTTAAATAAAATGGCATCGTCTTTGGTTTTATTAATGGGATTCGCGGGATGGCAGCCAATTATATTACAGCTTAGATTATAAAAAACTTCAGGCATAATATCTGCTGATAAATTCATGGATAGATCATATTCTGTAGAAACACACGACCAAGATTCAGTTGTATTTTCGCTTGTGCCTTTCGATTCACAATTTATAACTATATTCGATGAAATTATAAAAATTAAAAATATTTTTAGTTTTATCATTTTTTGGAATTCCTAGAATTTTATAATGCTTAATTAAAACTTATATCTGGATGTAAATATAAAAAATTATGTAAATCACCAATATTGATGAATTGAAAATAATTTAAAGCTACGGAAATCCATAGCAGGTATTTTTTTCTTTAAACTCCTAAAATCATTAATCTCTAAAACTATCTTTATCCCATACCAGAAAAGATTTTCTTTACTTACTTTTTTCTTTAGCAGTCTGTCTAAAAACATGGCTATGGAAAGCCGTAGCAGTTGAGATACTGAAATTTTCAATTGTATGGCAGCAGTTCTTAACAGCAGCTCATCATCGCCGTAAAGACAAAGCTGATGCCGGTGAGTTTTTCCCGGTATATTTTTCTTAATATTTTCATTAAGAATCTTTAATTTGTTCGTCCATCGAAGGTTTTTTTTCAAAACTAACTGAAAAACGCAATAACGGACTATCCATGAAAAACTTCTGCTGTGGATTTCCGCAGCTGTTTTTATATTTTCCCAAATATGTACATCTAAATGTACATCCCAAACATTTTTTATTTCTTCTTTTGCCCATTGGGGCTGTTTGTTGCATTTCATATTATTTAAATACCCCCAAAATTTAAAATCATACCCCTCATAATAAAATTTTTTATCAACCGCCATGTTGATTTCTTTATTAGAAGCAAAAAGAAATTGATTTTCTAAATTATAAATATTATGTGGTTTAATAAATACAAATTTTGCGATTATAATGAAAAAATTATTTATTATGAAATTTTCGGTTTTATTTTTTATTCTACTATCTCAAAATATATTTTCTTTGTCATATAACGGCAGAATTGATACTTCTTATAAATTAAAGTATGGCGATAACGCTTTTGATCATGATATTTTTCAATATTACGGTATAAATTCAAATTTTAATGGTGAATTATCTTTTGTAGCTTCAGGTGTTTTAAGAAAAGATATAGACGGTAAAAATAAATTTATCAGCACGAAAGGAGCAGATATAAGTGACGCGGCTTTTTGGGATATATCAGACGCCCGAAATAAAGAACAAAATGTTGAGTTTCTTTTATCAACGGCATATTTGAAATATAGTGCCAATACTTTTGAGGCCCAATTAGGAAGAATGTATTTATATGATTATTCGTTTTTACAGGTTGACGGCTTAAAAGCGGCTGTTCAGCCTTTTCATTGGATATATATCGAGGCATTTGGGGGTAAGCCGTGGCATTTTGAAAATGATTACGCGTTTGATTCAAAAGAAGTTGCCGCCGGCATTGGCAGTGAAACCATATTTTTTGATCATTCTTTTCTTTTTAACTTTAATTATTTGTATTTAAAAGAACTAACGTATGAAGGTATTTATCCCGTAGATACAGAGTCTAATTATGAAGAACCGCAAAAAATTTATTTTACAGATCATTATTTAAAAGCTAAAGCAGGTTATAACTTTTCAAAAAATTATTATTCAGAAATTTCATCTTCTTATTTGACTAATGATGTTAAAGACGCGAACATATTTATAAGATCATTTTTCCCTTACCTGGTTTTAGAAAGTATTTTTTCTTACTATGTTCAGTTATTAGATGTAGAAAATTTTGGTAACAGGTTGAATTCTTTTTCAACCGTGTTATCAGCCAGCAGTCCGTATCATAGAATTTCATTAGATATTAATAAAGATGTGCTTCACATGCATTTGTTAAGCGGATATTTAAATGAAATATTTATTTTTATGAGATATGAATACAGGCTCCCATTTAAAAAAGAAGATATTTCAATTTTTAATCCTGAGTATCATCTTGTAAGGCTGGGAACAACTTTCGCCTCAGAAAAAAATTATATTTTAGAATTGTTTGGTGAAGGTTATTTATCAAAAGATAATATAAATGATAATTTTGCCTTTGGTGGCGAGTTCGCAAGACAAACAAGAAACTTAAAAATAGCTATGGGAACAGGATTTTTTATTTATAAATATGAAACCTATTATGGTACATCAATATATAAAGACAGCATAAACGCTCGCGAGTATTATCTTGAATTAAAGTATAAACCGTTAAATTATTTAGATTTTCGCCTAAAAGGTTCCATAGAAACTTCTGAACAAGAAATGCTTTCAGAGGCGCTGGTTGACAAAGAAACTAAAAATATAAATGCTTCTGGTTTGCAGGCTTATTATAAATTATTTTTTAACGCTGGGGTTAGTTTTTAATATAATGAAAAAGTTTGTAAAAAATATAAAATTTAAGTTTTTAATACCTTTGTTTTTGTTTGTTCCCTTCTTGTTATTATTTTCTGAAGAAAATAAAAGTTATTTATTTTTTAGTCATAAACTGCATTTAAAATTTAATAAAATAGATTGTTTTACATGTCATACTTTAAATGAAGAAAAAACAAGTTTAATAACACATCCAGATCATACAAAATGCGTTAATTGTCATGATGTTCAAGAACCAGAAGACTGTGTAGTATGTCACTCTCATCCTGAACAAAAAGTAAAAAAACGTGAAAATATTCTTTTATATGAAGAAATTTCATTTGATCACCTAAAGCATATAGCAGAAAAAGAGTTACCTTGTCTTAAATGCCATGAAGACGCGTTAAGAAATAGCACGATAAAGCAAAGTGAACTTTTTCCTAAGATGAAAATATGTATAAATTGCCATGATGAATATTTTCCACAGGAAAATAATAACTGTCAATTTTGCCACGAAAAAGATATTCAAAACATAAAACCTGTTACACATAATAATTTTTGGCTCAAAAAACACGGAAAGAATCTAACACGAACAGAAAGAGCCGAATGTAAATCGTGTCATAGTGTTACTTCAAATAAAGATTGTTTTTCTTGTCATCAAAAAGAAAAACCTAAAAACCATAATCTGGCTTTTCGTATAAAGGGCCACGGCTATTCGGCTGTTTCTGATAGAGAAAGCTGTAATACCTGCCATACCGAAGCCGCCTGCATTAATTGTCATAGTAAAACAACTCCAGTATCGCATACGGCATTATGGGGGGGTAAATATTCAAGGCACTGTAATAACTGTCATCTCGAAGACAGTGAATATTCGTCTATAAGTGGCGGATTTAACAGCAAATGCCAATTTTGTCATGACGCGGGCACCGTATCTGCCAAACATAGATCGTCGCCTCTTTTACCCATGCATAGGGGTTCAGGTTGTTACGATTGCCATGGCACTGGCGGCAAAGCTAGGGTCAAACATCCAATGCCTCCAGAAAATAGTTGTAGAACCTGTCATTAAAAAAGCAAAAAAAAGCGGGTTTATAACCCGCTTTTTTTATTTATCGTAGTGTTATATTTTTAACACAATCTCATTATGGTCTGGTAGCGCCAATTGTTGTATCGCCTACAGCTTCCAATGAGTCATACAATAACTGAGCCGCATAGGTAGGAAAGTGTACCCCACCGCTGTGATCCTCTGTATAGTATTTAAAGTTCCAGAAGGCGCCAGCTTGAGCTTTAGTCATAACACATTCTTCTGTGCCTGTACTAGCTGTTGCATCCCAGTCATTTTTCATAGCTTGAAAATCCCAGCCAAGTCTCCATTTAGTTGAAATACCTGAAGTTGCTATAGGACCAGCAACAGGTGCAGTGTTACATGCGCCTACATTAGTTCCTGCAAAATTCGCAGGATCAATAAAATAAGTATATAACTTATCTGCAAGGCCTTGAGTTTCTTTTAATATAGTTTCTGTGGTACCATCACCATCCCAGTCTGCTGTTGCCGGTTTTTTAACATCAGTAAATTTGGCTGTTCTAGGTTTTGGATCAGGTATGTCAGTGCTATGGCACTGGCTCCAGCACACATCAACTCTATCTGTCATGCTGCCATGAACATTAGCCGTTAAATACATACCATGGTTACCCGTTTCAAGATTACTGTTGTATCTATCGCCATTTGTGTTTGTATCTGTATATCTATGACAGTTTACACACGAATTCGCCGGGCTGTCTCCTTTTGCGTCATAATGAACATCATTGGTTGAATATGTTTTACCGGTAAATTCATAACCGTTAGCGCCCATTAAAAAGTCTCCCTGCGGGCCATGATGAGGTCCCCAGTGTCCAGACGGCGTAGCTGGTGTAGCAAATGTTGTATCTACACTACTGGCTGCAGTTCTTGATTGATGGCAGTGAACGCATAAGTTTCCTAAGCCTCTGTCAAAAGTTACTGTATCATCAACCAATAAAGTAACAGCATTGGTTGTTCTTAATGAAAAATTGCCGTTTTTATGCGGCTCGTGACAGGTAAAACAACCTATTGGCGCTGGTGCCCCAACTACAATTTCTTTTGTATCAGTTTCAGCTTTTTCTATCATTTGACCTGCTTTAACTCTTTCTACAAAGCCGTTATGGGTATGACAGTTTGAGCAAGGTGTTGCATTAGTATACGCCGCGTTACTACCGTGAAATAATGTTTCCAGCGTTGTATCACCCGCTTGCAAGGTTCCGCTGGCGTCATAAACTACGTCAGTAAGTTCAATCCATCCTCGCGGGCCGTTTTTATGACCTGAATTATCATAACCTGCTTGCGCAGCTAAAATTTTCATGCCAATTTCAGAATCTTCACTGTGACATCCGTGACAGCTTGTAACAATTTCTTCATTTACATCGTCTTCTGTTAATGCTTTTTCATCATCGCCGCAGTTTTGCGCCGCGAATAAAAATGCCGATAGCATCATTAAAAATATTAATTTATTTTTTTTCATTTAATAATCTCCTTTTGTTTTATTTAATCTAATTTTGTTAAATGACTTATAAAATCATTTTTCAATTAGATATGAACCATATTTTCAATGTTAATGCCATTTGTCAATAAATTGTCAGAGATTTGTCATAATTTTATAATTCAGTTGTAAATTTTGATATACATTATTTAATTATTTATTATTTAAAAACCTTGACTGTTAAAATTTATTTTATTAATTGTATCTTACTTTAGTAGTCAGGAGTTAAATAAAATGAAAAAAATTACTTTGTTTTTAATAATGTTTTTATTTCATGGGTCATTTTTATTGGCCCAAAATATGTCTCCCGTGGGAGAATGGAAGACCATAGACGACGAAACAGGTAAACAAAAATCGCTAGTACAAATTTGGATAGATTCAAACGGTAAACTGTATGGCAAAATATTAAGCTTATTTAGAGAGCCTCATGAAGATCAAGATCCAGTGTGTGACAAATGTGACGGCGATAGAAAAGATAAGAAAATTATAGGTATGCAAATTATTTGGGATCTTGAAAAAGATAGTGAAAGTGAATGGGAAGACGGATACATTCTTGATCCTAAAAAAGGTAAAACATACGGCTGTAATATACAGGTAATTGAAAACGGTCAAAAACTTAAAGTACGGGGATTTATTGGTTTTTCTTTAATAGGCCGCACGCAAATTTGGCATCGTATAAAGTAGTTTATTGTGATAATATAGGAGGATACGATTCAAACGTAAATTCTCTTTCTTGATCGTTTTCTTCCCACACTAACCGTACTTTAATAATGTTTGGGAAGGTATTGCTTTTTAATGCCGAATCCCACTCGTCATCAAAAGTTTTGCTGTTTGTTGAGTACTGAACCTCAAAAGCTTTTACGTTTTGTATTATGGGCACACCCACGCCGGCCGATTCTTCTATTTTACTTATAAATATATCTTCTCTTCTGTACAAATTTAAAATGCCGGTATTATCATCAATTTTACCGTAATAAGCCACAGAAAAGACATTGCTTTGAAGCGTACTGGGGTTAGAATATAAACTGCCCGTGGGAAAGTTTAAAAAATCTACGCGGGTGCCGCCTACAATTTCTTTCTTGCCCAAAAAAAAGCTGTCTTTAATGTTCCATTTTTCATACACGATATTCTGTAAATCGGCAGAAAGCATTTTCATTAAATTAATCGCATTTTGCGATTTATCGGCGGCAATTTTTTGGCTAGACATTAACCGTTCCATTTGAAAAAAACTGGTTAAAAGGCCCAAAAAAAGCACACTAACCAAAGCCATTACTATAATCATTTCAAGAAGAGAAAATCCTCTTCTTGAATATAGATTAGCCCGGTCCCATTCCGCGGTAAAAATCGAGCGTATATTCTTTGTTATCCCCATATATTATTGTTACCTTATAATGTAGTACCTTAAAAATAATGCTGGGTGCCGATTCTAAATCTTTATTTTCAGAATCACCAGAGGGCGCCAGTTCTTTTATTTTTTCTTTTGTATCGTTACTCTCTTCATCTGTTTCTTCATCTTCTTCACCCATTAAGCTTCCGGCGAAATCAAGAAGATCTATTTCTTCTTCAGTTATTTCATTTGAGTATTTATATTCAGGAAAAGCTTCAAACTCTCCTTCTTCTGAGAAAGTTTCACGTTTAGCTTTAAGCTGATTCATAGATTCTCGGGCTAAAAAAACCGCTTTTTGCAAATCACCAGCTTCTTTTCTTGCTTGAATACCGCCTATTAAAAAATATTGAATAAAAGTAAAAACTCCGGCAAAAAATAAAAGAGCTACCATTATTTCTATTAATGTGATACCTTTTAATTTTTTTATAATCTTTATTTTCATTCGTTGCCGCCAGAGATATCTTCCTCTTGAAAATCCAGATTGTCAATATAAACAGGGGTTGTATTGTGCCGCGGTATATACATATATTGATTAACAGTTCTGTTAAATTGAATTATAACAGAATCAGTTGTTCCGTTAGGATAAAAATAAAGATGAATAACAGGGCCAATAAGTTTTAATCCGCTTACCGAATAAATATCTGATATATCATCGGGAATATTAACAGGCTCTATAAGCCATTTTGTTTCATTTTCTTCACCTTCTTCATTGTCTTCTTCTTTATCACTCTGGTTTTTTCGGTAATCATCAGTAAATTTTTCTGAATATATCTGGCTTGGGCCTTTTTCCATTTCTTTTTTTTCTCTAAGGCTCATTTCTTCTTTTTCAAGATTTATTTCTAATACAAGAGTTTTACCGTTTGCAAAAGCGTATTCTCTGCCTTTTTCAAATAAGCCTTCTATTTGAAGACCCGAATCGCCGGTAAATTTATCGCGCCATATGCCGGTTAAAAGCTGGTATGTAAGAAACAAAAGCGACCCGATAATGGCAATTACAACCATTAACTCTATTAATGTATAGCCTTTTCGAGCCGCAGTTTTTTGTTGATATTTTTTTTTCAAACACATGAATGGGCATACAAAATGCCTTCTCTAGTTTTTAGAATTCTGATAAATCGATATCGGCATTTTCGCCCTCGCCGCCTACCGCTCCATCTGCGCCTAATGATATAATTTGGTATTTACCCCCATCTGTTGTATACTGGTAGGGGCGCTTCCACGGGTCTATGCGTAAATTTTTATTCACCAGAAAACCGCCTTCAGGAAACTTTGATTGTTCTATACCGGGCGGGCATTCTACAAGTGCCTCTAAACCTTCGTCAGCGTTGGGATAACGTCCGAATTTTTGTTTAAATTGAAATAAAGCAGCGTCAAGCTGATATTTTGCCGTTTTTAGTTCTACTTTTTTGGCCTCAGCAGTAATACCCGTATCGGCTATAGTAAAATATAGAACAGTCATTAATGTGCCTAAAACAACAATAACAACCATTAATTCTACCAGAGTAATACCTCTTCGTTTTTTAAGATTTTTTATTTTCATATTATCTTTGTTCAGCAGAATAGATAAAAAGTCAACCAAAATTTGATATAAAAATAACTTTGTGTTTTAACGCGCCTACATAAAATGTGCCCATAAAATTAATATATAATTTTTATTGTGAACGTAAATTACTTTTTTCATTGTATCTTGTTAATATAAAATACTTATGAATCACAAAAGTTTATCAAGGTTATATTAAGTCTTAAAAAAAACTTATCTTAGAAGAAACAGATTTTATATTCAGATTGTTCTTTGCCTTGAAATATAAATAACCCGCTGCCGCAACCATAGCGGCGTTATCGGTGCATAAAAAAGGCGAAGGAACAATGAGTTTTACATTTTCTTTTTCACATAATTCTTTTAAAGCGGTTTTTAAAGTCTGGTTAGCTAATACGCCGCCCGCGGCAACAACAGCCGGTATTTTATACTTACGAATAGCGTTTTTTACATTTCTTAAAACAATTTCAATAACTCTTTCTTGAAAATAATACGCAATTTCTTCTGTTGTTATATTTTTCGGTTTATCTTTAAGAAAATAGAGTAACGCGGTTTTTAATCCACTGAAAGAAAATTGAAATTTATCAGGCGGCTGATTTTTTAATATAACAGGCAACGGGTTTTTTATGGCGGATGTATTTTTTTTTAAAGTCTTTTGTTTTCTTATAAATTCATTCGCGTTTTTTTCAATATGAGGTCCCCCCGGATAAGGCATTTTCAGTAAGGCAGCAGCTTTGTCGAGAGCTTCTCCGCATGCGTCATCAAGGGTATCACCAATCACTTTTATTTTTGAAATTCCTTTTATATAATATAAACCAGAATTGCCGCCAGAAAGAAGAAGCCCCAAAAAAGGATATGTAATTTTTTCATTTTCGAGCAAAGGCGCATATAAATGAGCCTCTAAATGATGAATAGGAATTACGGGTTTGTTGTAAATTAATTTTAAAGCATGGGCCGCGTTGTATCCTATTAAAAGAGAACCCGCTAGCCCCGGCCTGGCTGTTACCGCTATGTATGATATTTTTATATTTTTCTTATCAATGATATCGGTTATTTCTTTAAGTAAATATGGTATTTTTTCAAGATGAGCCCGGCTTGCTTTTTCAGGAACTACTCCGCCGTATTCTTTATGAATATTAATTTGACTAAATAGTGGATTTGCAATTATCTCACGGCCGTTTTTTATCAGGGCTACTCCTGTTTCATCGCAGCTCGATTCAATGCCTATTCCAAAAGTATCCATTTTTTTTGCTATTGATTATCTATTGTAAGAAGCGTACCTATTTTTATATTTACAGGCATGGTAAAAAGCGATTTTATTTTATTATATATTTCTTGAGATGTTTCAATATCTATTTTCTTATTTGTCATAATTATTGCTTTTATCATAAAGTGATCAGAGTATTTCATTATTTCTACTTTTTCGACTTCACTCTGCGGAATTATTTCTTTAATAAGATTATTAACTATTACTTGCTTTTTCTTTAGTTGATAGGTTTCTATCATAAAATAACCCAAAGGAACGGCTAATAGAATAAGAAGTATCAAAGTAATTATTACTTTTCTGGCCGCTCTTTCTGTTACCTGATCAGAAGATTCTGTTATAGGATGAACTTTCAGCCGCCAAAATACAATACTGGCAGAAAAAGATATTCCCACAAGATTTGTCATATAAAGAAGTAAAGCTCCTATAGCTATTTTTTGATTTTCTAGACCAATACCAATACCAGCTGTGCATAAAGGCGGCATGAGAGCAACAGCAATGGCTACACCAGAAATAGAAGAAGATATATTCGGATGTACATATGCGTAGGCTCCTACGAGGCCGCTGGCAAGCGCCACAAATATATCAAATAGGTTAGGATTTGTTCTTGCCATAATTTCAGAATTTAACTCAATACCCGGTATATAATAAGTTAAAGCAGAAGAAATTGCTAGAACCATTAGACTTCCTGAAAATAAAGTGTAAAATGAACGCCATATTAGTTTTTTATCGCCCCAAATAGCGCCTAAAGCAAAACCTAAAATAGGCATCATTAAAGGTGCAATTAGCATGGCGCCTATTATAACTGCCGTTGAATTTTGAAAAAGGCCAAAAACTGCGATTAAGCATGAGCCAAAAAGTAAAACTAAAAACTCTCTGCTTAACTGTGCTGACCTTGAAATTGATTCGTAAACATTTAACTTTGCAATTTCTTTTTCTTTTAATGATTGGTATGAAGAATATAAGTTTTTAAATTTAGAAAAAAAGCCTGTATCTTCTTTTGGCCGCCAATTATTTTTATAATATTTGTAAAAATCTGGCAGCCATTCATTTTTTTCTTCTTCATCTTTAGATTTTTCAGTAGTATCATTATTAAAAATATTTACAACCTTTTTCATCAATGACTTTTCAGTAAGCTCTGATTTTTGGCTCACATTTTTACTGTTTTTTTCATTAGCTTTTTTTTGCATTTTATTTAATTTGTTTTTTTAGCCGTCTGATTTATCTTTTTTGTACTGTAAAACAAAAAAGATAAATTAAAAGCGTATAAATCGTATAAAAGCAGACTAAAAAAAGATGTTAAAATAGTTATTGATTTACGTATTATTAATAATAAAAAAAACGTCTATTGATGTTATGGAAAAAAGTAAAAGTATACTTATTGTAGATGATAGCGCTGTCGCTAGAATGCTTTTAAAAAATACTATTCTTGATCAACAAAAAAACTGGAAAATTTTTGAAGCTTCGGCAGCAGATGAAGCTTTAGCTCTTCTAGAAAAAGAAAAATTTAATATGTTGTCAATTGATTATAATATGCCGGGCATGAACGGATTAGAATTGGTTGAGATTATAAAAAAGAAATATCCTAAAACTAAAATGGTTATTTTAACCGCAAATGTTCAAACAAGTTTTAAAGAAAAAGTAGAATCGCATGGTATAGAATTTTTAGAGAAACCAATAACTGATGAAATTGTTAAAAAAATTATTAATATATGTTTAAAATAAATGAAATACAAGAAGATGCATTAAAAGAAGCTATTAATATTAGTATTGGTCAGGCCGCAGCGTCTTTAAATAAAATGATTAAAGAAGAAATATCTTTATCTGTGCCAAGCCTTAAATTTACCAATGAAAAAGAAGCGCTTTCTATATTAAAATTAGAACCCGAAAAAGAATTAGCGTATGTTTCTCAAAAATTCATTGGCAAGTATCTTCAAACAGAAGCAATGCTTTTATTTACAGAAAAAGACAGCCTTGAACTTGTTAAACTTTTTATTGGTGACCATATTAAAGTAGAAGAAATGTCGAGTCTTGGTCAGGAGGCTATTTCAGAAATTGGTAATATAATATTAAACGCGTGCATAGCAAGTTTAGCAAATATTCTTAAAGATGAAATTTCTGGTACCATTCCAGAGTTTTATTCGTGCAAAGGTGAAAATTTATTTAAAGCAAAAGAAAAAGAAATTATAAAACAAAAAATTTTAATAATATTTATAGATTTTAAAATTGAAATAAAAAAAATTCAGGGTTATGTAATTCTTGTATTAGATTTAGATTCTTTAGGTTCTTTTCTGGACCGTCTTATAAAGAATTTAACATAAAATTAATGTTAGAAAATATATTATTAAATCAATTAACCAATTGTATTAAAAGCGGAATAGTAATTTTAAATTCAAAAAAAAAAATATTATTCTGGAACCAATGGATTGAAAATACAGCTGGGATTACCTCAAAAAACGCGTTAGGCAAAAATATTTTTTTGCTTTTTCCGAATTTGAAAGGCAGCCGTCTGGAATACGCGATTGAAAATTCTTTAACATTAAAGCAGTCGGGATTTATTTCTCATACCATTAATTCAAATATGCTTCCTCTTCTCGAAAAAAATTTAAGAACAGGAGAAGAAAAAAAAATAATTCATAATATAAGAATTTATCCGCTTAAAAATGAAATGGATAAAGTAATTGTATTTTTGCATATTACGGATGAAACAAGTTATGTAGAAAAAGAGAACATCTTAAAACAAAAAGCAGAAGATGAAAAACGCTTAAACTTAAAGCTAATGCAAGAAATTACAGAAAGACTTAATATAGAAAAAAAATTGAGACTAAGCGCATCTATAATTGAGAAAACGACTGAAGGTGTTTTAATTACTGACAAAAATGCTATAATTGAATTTGTTAATCCAGCCTTTACAGAAATTACCGGGTTCACTAATTTAGAAGCTATAGGGCGTAAAGTAAGTATACTAAAATCAGGAAAGCACAAGAGTGAATATTATGATAAGATGTGGCAATGTCTAAACAATAACAAAAGCTGGAGGGGTGAGTTTATTAATAAAAAACCGCAGGGATCTTTATATGTGGTTGAATCTTCAATATTTACAATTTTAAATGATAGTAATGAAATAACGCATTATGTTAATATTTTTCATGATATAACTTTAAGAAAAGAACATGAAGAAAAACTTAAAAAATTATCAATAACTGATAGTTTAACGGGACTGAATAATAGAAGATATTTTCTAGATACATTTGAGAGAATATATAATAGCTGCTTTAGAAATAAAGAATATCTTTCATTGGCTTTTCTTGATGTCGATTTTTTTAAGCTGTATAATGATACTTATGGTCATCAAAAAGGTGATTTATGTTTAAAAAAAATTGCCGAAGTTATAGAAAAAATGATAAAAAGACCTGATGATGTAAAGGCAAGATATGGTGGTGAAGAATTTGTTGTTATAATGCCATATACAGACTCAAAAGGCTCTAAACGCATTATGGAAGAAATTCGAAAAGAAATATTAAACTTAAAAATTCCTCATGAGAAATCGAAAGTAGAAAAATATGTATCTATCAGCATAGGGGTAGTAACCATTGTTCCAGGTCCTGAAACATTAAAAAAAGACCTACTAAATAAAGCAGATGAAGCTATGTATAAGGCAAAAAAAGAGGGCCGTAACAGAGTTGTATCTATTTAATTCTTTAATCTAATATTTTAAATTCTGTTCTTCGGTTAAGCGTGTCAAAATTTTCTCCCTTTTTATTAATAATAGGTTCTCTTTTGCCTTTACCAGAAGTTTCTAATCTTTTTTCAGAAATCCCTTTTTGAGTAAGATAATTTTTAACAGATAGTGCTCTATTTACGCTAAGCTTATCATTAAATTCGTCGGAGCCGTTAAGATCGGTATGACCTATAATTTCAAGGCTAAGTTCAGAATTTTTATTTAAAAAGTCTACTAAGGCGTTTAGATATTCATAAGATTCCAGTTTTATTTTTTCTGAATTGAAATCAAAGTAGATGGCCCGGGTTTCAAATTTTTGTTCTTTTTGAAACATGTAAAAAGAATAAATATCAAATAATCCTATACTGTCTTTTCGGTTTGAGCATAAAAAATATCTTTGATCTATGCGTGATAAATAAATTTCGTTTTCTTCTGTATTTATAAAGCGGCCTAAATTTTCTGGTTCAGAAAATTCTTGATTATTAAAAGCAACAAAAAATATATCCCATCCGCCATGAGTGTCGGGGCGGTTTGAAGAATAAAAAAATCCGTTTTTTTGTTCTGCTTCAATTAATGCCCTGTCTGAATACCCCATGTTAAAAGGCTTTGGTAAAAGCTGCGGCTTTGTAAATTTACCATTAACAAGTTTTGAACTTAAAAGAGCAGTTAATTCGCTTTTACCAAATTCCCAACGATTGAAAAAAAGAGTTTTACCATCTTTACTTAATGTAGGAGCTCTTTCATGAAGAAATGAGTTTACCTCTCCCGGTATAGAAACAGGCAAGGTCCATTTGTTATTTTGAAAAAAAGAAACATAAATATCAAAAGAAACACGAATTTTTCCATTTTCATCTTTGGGTGTTTCAAGGCTGCCGTCTCTATCAGAGGCAAAAACAAGCATGGTGCCATCGTAAGAAAGGTAGGGTGTTTCATCGTTATAAGCAGAATTTAAATCTGTCATTGGCTGCGGATTTTTCCAGCGGCCTTCTTGATAATAACTTATATATAAATCTTGGTATTTACCATGTTTGTTTGAATTAAAAATCATAAAACTGCCATCAGGACTTAATGTAGGCGAAAATTCATTACTTTTTGAATTAACCGGCATGCCTAAGTTCATTAATTTTGAATGCGAAAATTTTATTTTATTTTCTTTTGGTATCTGGCTTTCGTTAGAATGTACAAAGTTTATTCGTAAAGTAAAGAGTATAGTTGCCGTACAAAAGACGATATATTTAAACTTCATTTGACTTTCTTAAAATAAATTTTATTTATTATAACATAGATTCTAAATCTTCTTTTATAAGATTGAAATATTCTTTTTTTAATCCATCTATATTGTAAACAAATCTTATAAATTTTTCAATTATAACCTTATTTAATTTAGATTCATAATTTGAATCATAATATTCTAGTTTTTCATTTTTATTTTTTTGTATTATATAATTAGAAAGGCAAATACGATATCGTATCATTTGAGAATTGTTTTCTATGTAATAAAGTTCATTTTTTTCTCCGTCAAAAAACCAAAAAGGATTTCCATCAGGCTGCTTTATTAAAAAGTCTTTTTTAACACCGTACATTTTAAGTGCTTTAAGTTCAATATCAAAAATTTTTTTTAATAGTTTTGAAACTTCTTCTTTACTTTTTTCAAAAGTAAAAGCAAAGATATTACCGTTTTTTCTTACAAGTTTTAGGACAACTGGTATTTTTTCATTTTCAATAATTAAATTACCCGATACAAGATCATTTTCTATAATTTCTATGGGATATGCTCCTTGAAGCAAAGCAATGCCAGTATTTGATAAATTAATTATATTTAAAGAATCGTTATTTTGAGAATTAACAAATTTTATATTTTCTAAATGAAAATTTTTAACACGAGGGTATTCTCGTCTTATAATTTTTTTATTCGAATTCATTCATTTTAATGAAAATTAAATAGGCATGCCGTCAAGAATAATAAAAATATTTTCTATTTTATGCAGATAAAAAAATTGACAAAACATCAATAATAATAAAGATAGCATAAAATGAATAAGGCGGCGGGTAAAATATTATATAAATCAACTATAAATAGTTTAAATGAAGAGCGCTTAAATCTTATACAAAAAGTCGTTGATTTTATTCTAAAAGAAAAAATAAATTTAGAAATAGACAGATATGAATTGTATCTTATTCTTGATGAAGCAATCACAAACGCCATGGATCATGGTAACAGATGGGATAAAAGTAAAAAAGTTACTTTAAGGCTTGAAAAAGATTTAGAAAATAATCTTAAATTATATATTAAAGATGAGGGTATCGGTTTTAATCCTAATATAATTCCTGAAATTTTAAATAGAAATGGTAAGTTGAATCCTCGAGGTAGAGGTATTTATATAATTAGAAGATTTTGTCAAATTTCATGGAATGTTACAGGCAATGAAGCATGCTTAACATTGAAAACTAAATAAGGAATTAAAAACTCATGAAAAATATAATAAATTATACTGATGACAATATTAATGTTATTATAAAAAGTCCTAGAATAGAGGGTGAAAATACTATATTTGAATCACTGGTTGAAGATGAGACAACGCCGAAAAATGTGAGTAAAATTACATTTGATATGAGCGATGTTAAATATGTAAATTCTTTAGGTATAGCGGAATTTATTTCGATTGTGCGTTTTTTTACAAATATAAGCAATGGTAATACAAAGTATACATTTATTAATGTAGATAAAAATATTGCAAAGCTTTTTCATATTGTTGAACTAGGTAGTTTAGTTCATATTGAGGAAAAAGACAATTAAAAATGCGAAAAAGGCATGTTAATGCTTTTTTCTTTTTAATATTTATATTTTCTGTTTTTTTTTCAGAATTGTTGTATGCTATTGATTTTTCTTCAATTAAATCTTCATTTGAAGAAACCAGTAGAACATTAAAAGCAATTTATGAGTTTACCGGTTCTTTAATAAGCTTTTTCTCGCTACTTTTTGATTGGATTGGTTTTCAACTTCTAGCTGTAGCGATGGGAACATATTTTTGCTTTAGGTTTGTTGATGGATTTTTTCCTGCATCTAGAATTGTAAATATAATAATAGGATTTTCAATTTTTACAATCTTATGGCTAACATGGAACCAAAGCTACTATCAATCTTTGCGGTTAGATATTGTTCTTAAAATATATTTTACATTATTTTCTTATATTGTGGTTTTATTTATAATTCAAAAAATAATAGTATTTATGTATGTGAAAATGAAAAGTATCTTTTTAAAAGCAAAAAAACAGGATTTTAACACGATTGAATTTTACGATATAATTGACAACTCATTTATGTCCATAAAAAGAAATATACGTGAAGGCAATAAAAAAGAGGCTCTTAATAACTTAAGTTTTCTTCGCGAAAAAATAGAGAGCCACGAAAAAGAAAGTATTAAAAATGAAATTATATCCTGATCAGAATGGTTATTTTGGTAAATATGGCGGACAGTTTGTTTCTGAACTTTTATTGCCCGCTCTTGATGAACTTACGAAGGCATATCTTAAAGAAAAAAATAATCCGGTTTTTAAAAAAGAGTTAAAAGATTTACTGGTAAATTACGCAGGCAGACCAACAAATTTATATTACGCGGCTAATTTATCTGATAAATGGGATGCAAAAATATATCTAAAGCGTGAAGATCTTCTTCATACCGGTGCTCATAAAATAAACAATACTCTGGGGCAGACCCTTCTAGCTAAAAGAATTGGCAAAAAAAGAATTATAGCCGAGACCGGCGCTGGTCAGCATGGTGTGGCGACGGCTACCGCGTGTTCTTTATTTCGGCTTGATTGCGTCATTTACATGGGTGAAGAAGATTTAAGAAGACAGGCTTTAAATGGTTTTAGAATAGGTTTGCTGGGTGCCAAGGTTATTGGTACCGGCGGTGTAAAAGGTACTTTAAGAGACGCGGTAAACGAAGCTTTAAGAGATTGGGCAAAAAATTTTGATAATACACATTATGTATTAGGTTCTGTAATGGGACCACATCCTTTTCCCATGATTGTTCGTGATTTTCAAGCTGTAATTGGACATGAAGCCAAAAAGCAAATATTGAAAAAAGAAAAACGCTTGCCAGATTCTGTTATAGCGTGTGTTGGCGGCGGTTCAAACGCTATGGGAATCTTTCATGCTTTTATTGAAGAAAAAAACGTAAAACTGATAGGAGTTGAAGCCGCTGGGGATGGTATTTCGTCTTTAAGACATTCGGCGACAATTACAAAAGGCAGTCCGGGTATACTGCATGGTTCATACAGCTATCTTCTGCAAAACAAAGAGGGTCTTGTATCTGCGGTTCATTCTATATCTGCGGGTTTAGATTATCCGGGGGTAGGGCCAGAGCATTCTTATTTAAAAGATTCGGGCAGGGCCCAATATGAAGCTATAAATGATGATGAAGCGTTATCGGCTTTTCAGGAGCTTTCGTATACAGAGGGAATTATTCCCGCGTTAGAAAGTTCGCACGCGGTTGCCTATGCGAAAAAATGGATTAAAGCGTATAAAAAAAAGTATAATAAAAAACCATTAATCATTATAAATTTATCAGGCAGGGGTGATAAAGACGCAGCCGAAGCGCAAAGAATATTAAGCGAAAAGAAAAGTAAATCGGCTTAATGCGAATATATAGTATTTATTTTCCTTATAAGAGTGCTTATTTAAATCTCGCGCTTGAAGAATATTTTTTAACCCAAAAAGAAAAAAATTATAATGATATATATTTATTTTTTTATGAAAATCTTAATTCTATTATTTTAGGTAAAACACTTGATATTAAAAAAGAAATATATTTAACAAAGAAACATCCGCCGGTAATAAGAAGAATAAGCGGGGGCGGTAGTGTTGTTCATTTTAAAGGATGTTTAAATTTTGGGTTTTTATGTTCTCTTGAAAAGTTTCCTGAACTTTTCTCAATACAAAAAAGTTACGAAGCAATTTTAGGTTCAATTATAGAAGGCTTCAAAAAAAACTTTCCTTTAAAATTTAAAGGTTTATCAGATTTAGTTCTTTTTCAAAAAGGAAGTTTAAGAAAAATTTCAGGTAACAGTCAAGCCAGAAAAAAGGGATGGCTTTTACACCATGGAACTTTTTTGTATAACAATAAAAATATTTCAAAAATAAGTTATTTTTTAAAACATCCTGAAAAAGAACCGGAATATAGAAAAAATAGAGATCATAAAAGTTTTATGCCAATAATAATTCCCATAAATTCAAAATCATATGTTATTAAAAATATACAGAAAGGTTTTCAAAACACATTCAACTGTTCATTGTCAAGATTGAAATTAAATGAAAGCGTATCACCTGATGAAATTAGAAATATACAAAAAAATTTAATGCTAAACAGCCGGGATTAATTGCGTTTTTAAAAAAAAATTATTAAACAGTTGACATCTTAACCTATGTTAAGAGACTGGCTTATTGATCTATGTTAAGGCGTAGAGCCGTAGATTGTGAAAATATTTATGCTTAAATAAACTATTTAATTATATTAGGTACGATTAAAATTGGTTAATACGAGCTTAATTAAATTAGCATAAATTAAAGAATATATTTTTAAGGAGGAGTTTATTAATGAACGATAAAATTGAATACGACAATCAAATTGTAAGAATGTTTGTTATATGCATTCTGCTTTGGGGTGTAGTTGCGATGCTTATGGGTATTATCGTTGCTTTTCAAATGATTTTCCCTTCGTGGAATTTTCATCCATGGTTATCTTTTGGGCGCCTTAGGCCTATTCATACAAACGGGATAATTTTTGGTTTCACGGGAAGCGCGATATTCGCAACTATATATTACTCGGTGCCAAGGCTTTTGAAAACACCTTTATGGTCAAGCTCTATGGCAAGAGTTCACTTTTGGCTGTATAACCTAACCATAGTATTAGCGGCACTATCACTTATGGCGGGTTATACTCAAAGTAAAGAATATGCTGAACTAGAATGGCCCATTGATATTCTTGTGGTTGTCTGGTGGCTTCTTCTAGCGATTAATTTTTTTATGACTATGAAGAATAGAACAGAAAAACATATTTATGTTGCTGTTTGGTTTTTTGTGGCCACTATTATTACAGTAGCTGTTCTTTATTTGGTTAATAATCTGGCAATTCCCGTAGGACTTACAAAGTCATACTCTATATATTCGGGGGTTGTAGATGCCAATATTCACTGGTGGTACGGACATAACGCGGTTGCGTTTTTTCTTACGACACCATTACTGGCTATGATGTACTATTACCTTCCAAAACACACAAGACTGCCAATATTCAGTCATAGAATATCTATTGTGCATTTTTGGTCGCTTATATTTATTTATATATGGGCGGGTCCTCATCATTTATTATATTCACCAACACCAAACTGGCTTCAAACTGTAGGTATGCTTTTTAGCTTGATGCTTATTGCTCCATCATGGGGTGGTATGTTAAACGGATTTTTAACTTTAACTCAGGCAAAAGAAAAAATAAAAACCGACGCGACATTAAAGTTTATTCTTGTTTCGCTTACGTTTTACGGGATGTCTACATTAGAAGGTCCTATTATGGCAATAAGAGAAGTAAACTCTCTTTCACACTTTACCGACTGGACAATCGCGCATGTGCATGCCGGCGGGTTAGGATGGGTTCATGGTATATGCGCCGCGGCTGTTTATTACTTAGTTCCCAGGCTTTGGAACACAAACCTTCACAGTGAAAAACTGGCAGAAACTCATTTTTGGGTAAGTACCGTTGGTATATTGCTTTATGTGGTTTCAATGTGGGTATCTGGTGTTGCAGAGGGGCTAATGTGGAGAGCAGTAGACGCAAGCGGAAGTCTTCAGTATCCAAGCTGGGTAGAAATTGTAAATGAGCTTTTTCCTTATCGTTTGGTTAGAGCTTTGGGCGGGGTTTTGTTTTTATCTGGGTTTGTAATTATGGTAGTAAATATCATAAAGACAACAAAAACAGCCGGCAGTGGATTTAATCCAGTTGATTTAAGGGAAGGTTCAAAGGCTTAAGCCTGAGGACTAAAATAAATTAAGGAGATATTTATGTCATCTTGGTACGAAAAATTAAGTCATAAAGTAGAAGATAACGCTTTTAAGCTAAGTGTTTGGTCTGCTATTGCCGTTTTGGTAGGAGGTTTGGTAACATTACCTCCTCTCTTCTTGCAGGGTACAGTGCAGAAAATTGACAGTGTTAAACCTTATAACGCGTTAGAATTAGCGGGAAGAGATGTTTATCAGGAAGAAGGGTGTTTTTATTGTCACTCTCAAATGGTTCGACCTTTTAAATGGGAAACCGACAGATGGGATCCAACCCGTCAATATGGTGATACGCCTTATTCAAAAGCGGGAGAATCTGTTTATGATCATCCGTTTTTATGGGGTTCAAAACGAATTGGTCCTGATCTTGCGCATGAAGCCGCATTAAGAGGCAGCGCGGCGTGGCAGGTAAGCCACTTGAAAAATCCACGTGAAACATCACCGGGTTCTATTATGCCTGCGTATCCTCATCTTTTTGAAACGGATAATATGCTAGATACAGAAGTAATAAAGGCTCGAATGAGCGCTTTAAGAATATTGGGAGTGCCTTATACCGATCAGGATATTCAAAATGCTGATTCATTGGCAAAGAATAAAACAAAAGGCGATGCGTTGGTAAGTTACCTGTTAAAACTGGGTAAAGATACCATGCAATAAAAAGGATTTCTTAAATATGGAAGATTGGGCTGGAATTTACAAAGGATTAAGGCTTCCCATACTGGGGGTTGTTCTGCTTTACATAATATACTATGTGTACAAGCCGAAAAATAAAAAGCATATAGAACAGGCAAAGTTTTCTATGCTTAACGACGAACTTGATCCAAATCTTTCTGAAGAATTTGAGAAAAAAGAAATGAACAACAATTTAAAACAATAATAGTAAGGAGTTATTCATGGGTACAATTAATGAAGAAGTCAAAGACGACGAACCTATAAAAGATGAACCGGGTTGGCTTCCCGGTTGGTGGATGGGAATTTTTTATTTTACCATCGCGTTTTCACTTTTTTTTCCTGTTTATTATCATTTGATGCAGGGCTGGTCACAGGAAAATCAGTATATGGAGCAGGTAAAAACAGGGCCAAAAGTTGAAGAAACAGCCGTAACATTAAAAGCTGACGGTTCGAATCCTTTTAGAGGTGATTCAGCGGCAGTTTCTGAGGGACAAAAGCTTTTTATGATGACTTGCGCGGCATGCCATAAACCTGACGGCACGGGCATGATAGGTCCCAACTTAATGGATGGCGAGTGGCTTCACGGAAATACAGACAGCGTAATTTATAATCTTGTGTTAACAGGAATACCGCAGGAAAAACTGAAACAAAAGAAGTCTCCTATAGGCGGGCCGTCTTCTCCTATGCCTCCTAAAGGCGGGGCTCCTATAAGCGATACAAAAGTATTAAAAATATTAGCATGGCTGTCACAGAAAAACACCACGCTTTTAGCAGGCAAATAACTTTTCTTTTAACCGGCGTACAATTTTAAGTTGACGCCGGTTAAAGATTTTTATTTATTAAACAAATAAAAATTTAAAAAATAGTAGTATATCTTAGTAATATATATATTAAAATTAACGCAAACTTATGGTAATAGCAAGACCCGTAAAAGGAAAACATCGTTCTATAAAAACTAGAATTAGCTATATATTATTTTCTATTTTTTTTATTTTCCCGTTTATAAAAATTGGCGGTAAACAATCTTTATTTTTTGATATTCCCAATCGTAAATTTCATGTATTTGGCTTAACAATTTGGCCCCAGGAATTTTATTTTTTACATTTGTTATTAATAATGGCGGGAGTATTACTTTTTCTTATTACCGCTCTATATGGCAGGCTTTGGTGTGGCTATGCCTGTCCGCAGACATTATTTACTGAAGTTTATAATCTAGTAGGACGTCTTATTGGCGGTAAAAAATTTGGCAAACGTTCAGAAACTATCTCAATAAAAATAAGAGTCAATATAGCATGGTTTTTAATTTCTATCTTTTTTTCTCTTTTTTTTATAACGTATTTTAAAGGTTTAGATGAAACTTGGCTTGCTTTAATTAACTACGATTTTTATGAAAAAGACGGTTCTTTTCAAACATGGATTATTTTTCTAGCTGCTTTTACATTTACGGCTTTTGGGAATATGGCATGGTTTAGAGAAGATATGTGCCGTTTAGTTTGTCCATACGGCAGATTTCAAACAGCCCTGTTAGATTCTCATTCTCCCATTGTTTATTATGATAAAGTAAGAGGTGAGCCAAGACGTCAAAAAGGTGAAAAAGAAGGCAAAGGTGATTGCACTTCTTGTAATATGTGTATAGCTGTATGCCCTACCGGTATTGATATAAAAGACGGCCTTCAGGTAGGATGCATTGCATGTGGTTTATGCGTTGATGCGTGTACTATAGAAATGCAAAAACATAATAAAATTACTCTAAATGACTATAGAACAATAGAACAGATTGATAATACTAACGCGAAAAGACACTACATTAGACCCAGGACGATAGTTTATGGATCTTTTTTAACCGTATTAATAACGATTTTTTCATATTTTCTTATTATTAGAACGAATTTATACGCTTTTTCGGTAAGAGACAGTTCAATATACCAAATGCTAATACCAAACTATGGGGTTCAAAATGGATATTATATTAATGTAGGTAATAAAACAGATTTTTCATTAAAAGTAAAAATAGAGTTAGATTCAAAATCTAATCCTATAAAAATATTAAATTTAGAGCCTTTTTATGAAATAGATCCCGGTGGATATATGAAAATTAGATTAATATTGTTATATGAATCAAAAGAAAAATCTTTTGCCGATAAAAAATTAATTCCTATAAAATTTTCGGTAATTGATATAAATAATAAAAATAATAAAAATATATTTAAAAGTGTATTTTCATTCCCGGGGGAATAAACATGTCAAAGTCATTAAAAATAAGTTTTAGTATAATTGGTACTTTTTTTGTTTTTTTATTTTTTGCAGAAGGGTATTTAATAAATCTTGCTTTAAAAACAAAGCAGCCGGTTGTTGATGAAAGATATTATGAAAAAGGTCTTTTTTTTCAAGAAGAATTAAAAAAGAAAAAAATAGGTGAAGAAGAAAAATGGAAAGCTGTTTCTAGTATTTTAGAATCAGATGAAATATCAACAGGAAGTCAAAAAATTCAAATTAAAATATACAGCGAAAAAAATATTAAACTTGAGACTGCTCAGGTTTATATAGTTTTAGAAAGACCGGCCAGTTCTACATTGCGGCAGAAGAAAATGCTGAATATGATTTCTGAAGAAAAAAACCCCGGCGAGGGAAGTCTTTTTGAAACCAAATTAAATGTTGTGGGCACAGGTGAGTGGGATTTTTCTATAAAAGCATTAATAAATAATAAAGCTGCTATTGATATAACAAGAAGAATTACCGCTTTATAATATTAGTTTTTAGAAAGCTAATATTTTGCGCAAAAAAAATTATAAGACTCACGAGAATTTTAATACAAAATAGAAATTGACGCAAAAGGCTTAAGATTAAATCCTTTTATAAAATTATTATTAGCCGTTAAACTATAATATTTTGATTTTAATCCTACCGAAAATATTGCCGTATGAGGCAGAGGGTTTTTTATTGGTCCTAACGGATCATAGGCAAATTCTAATGTGTTTTCAGCCGAGAAATGCTTATTTAGCCCGTACTTATAAACATTTAATGGTAATTCAAATTTTGTTGAAAGTAAGAAATTATCATCAATAAACCAGTAAATTCCTGTTTGAATGCCAATATAAAAAATATGAGACGGTTTCGAATATTCGGTTAAAAAACCTTTATGACCCAATGAATATCCCCAATAGAAATTTACAGAGTATATTGATACAAGTTTATTAAGAATTTTTAATTCAAAAAACGAATAATCATAAATTTCACCTTCTTTTAAAAATGACGTATCTAATGAATAGTAATTTAAAAAGTGAATTATATCCTTTAATATAGTTATTTCAGTTATTATATCATGATTGCCCGAAGCTCCTTTTACATTAAATTCTAAATGATAAGTATTCAATTTATGAATATTTTTTGAAACTTCACTTTTATTTAATCCTATTAAAAATGGCAGATTTATACCTATATATCCGCCCTCATCAACATAGGTTTTTATTTCTTCAGAAAAAATAAATGTATCAAAGCTAAAATAAATATAAAAAAAAATAATAAGTTTATTTTTTTTTAAAAAATTCATTTTATATAATTACTCTCAGATTTACCGCTTTCGTCTAATATTTTTTCTTCAGTTTTAACATATTCTGCCTCAGCAAAATCTACTTGAATATCAGCAGATATTTTAACGGGTTCAGCTTTTATTTCTTTTTCTTCTTTTTCAATAGGTACAATTTTTGGTATATCTTCCAGTTTTTTTTCTAGTTTATAGGTTTCTTCAATAAGATTGCTTTCGGTTTTCTCTTTGTTAGTAATTTCTTCTTCTTTTTCTTTTAGTTCATCTTCAAGCAGGTTCATAATATTTTTGCATTTACTTATTTCTTTTCGTAATTTTACGGCTTCTTCTGATAAAATTTTGTATTTTAATTCTAACTCATACTGAGAGTTATGAGTTTCTTTATAGGGCAATAGCTCATATAATTTCTTTTTTTTCAAATCTATATCAAATTGTACAGGTTTCCACATAAAATAATTTAAATTTTTACCCTTTCATTTTTATTTTTATAGTTTTCTGAGATGGTTTTTTTATTAGCCATAATGGCCCTTTGTAGATACCTTTCTTTATACGTTTTACCCTGCCTCTGCCTTGATCAATTTTCCCGCTATACTCCATATATTTGCGGCGATGAGGAATGCCATATATTAATCTATAATAACCCCTATATTGCAGTTTTTGTTTTTTTAATTCAATTAAAGAGCAATAATAATGAGCCAGTGGTAAATTGGCACCTATATCAAAAAAAAGGTCAATATGATTATCAGGATGGCTTTTTCCATAAAAATGCATTAGAAGATTAAACCGTCCTTTAATTTGTTTCATGTGACTACTCTAGAATATGTTTTTTTTCTCGCATTCTCAAACCGCTCTTTACCAAGTTTCATAATTTCTCTAATTAATGTAATATTTTCTTTACCACTTATTTCCCATAATTTAGGAAACATACTTATTGGTGTAAACCCAGGCAAAGTGTTTATTTCATTAATTAATAATAAATTTGACTTATTTACCAAAAAAAAATCAATCCGCGCGAATCCATTGCCGTCAACAGCTTGAAAGGCTTTTTTTGCTAGTTCTTTAATTCGAGCTTTTTCTTCATTGCTTAATTTTGCCGGTAATTCAAGCTTAGCTCCGTTTTCATCAAGATATTTGGCTTCGTATGAATAAAACTCATGGTTAGGCACAATTTCTCCCGGCTCGCTTGTTTCATAAAAAGGATAGTTGCCTAAAATGGAAATTTCTATTTCTCGAACTGAGTGCCCCTGTTCGCAAATAATTTTATTATCAAATATAAATGATTTTTTTATAAATTCTTTTAAATCATTTTTTGATTTACTTTTATAGACGCCTACCGAGCTGCCCATATTACATGGTTTAGTAAAAATAGGAAAATTTAATTTATTTAAAATTATTTCTATTTGTTTTTCGTTGTCTTTTTCAAAATCGATTTTGTCAAGTTTCACAAATTCAGGCTGGGGTATACCATGCATTGCAAAAACCTGTCTCATATAAAATTTATCCATGCAAATAGATGATGTTAATACGCCGGCCCCCGCGTAAGGAATATTTAAAAACTCGAAAAAACCCTGAATACATCCATCTTCGCCAAAAGTACCATGTATTATTGAAAAAGCAAAGTCAATTGATATTTCTTTTTCGCCGCAGATAAGCACTTTTTCTTTACCGGCTTTGATGTAAGCGTGATTGATAATATTTTTTGAGGGAATTTTATTTACTTTTTCTTGTAGATGCCAAGTTCCTTTTTTATCAACGTATATTGGGTATACTAAATACTCAGCATTTATTAAACTTGTTTCTATATATGATGCTGATACACAGGATACTTCATGTTCTGCTGAAATACCCCCATAAAAAAGCAGAATATTTTTCACAATGGTTTATAAATAAACTATTGTTCTATTTGACTATCATTCTCATAAATTGTAAAAAATTGATCTAAAGTAGCTAAACGCAAAATATTTATAACTTCATCTCTAACATTTAATAAAGCGAATTTACCGCCTTTCGTTTTAACTTTTTTTTGACCCGCGACCAAGGCGCCAATACCAGATGAATCCATATAATTTATATTTTTCATATCAATAATTAAAGAATTTATATTTTCATCATCTACAATTTTATAAATTGACTGCTTTAATTCACTAACATTGTATAAGTCTACATCACCGTCAACAGCTAAAATTTTATGTTTGCCAAATTCTCTTATTTGAATATCCATTGGTATTCTCCTATAATAAATTATATATATTTTGTAATTTCTATATACCGCCATTAGTAATAGTTAATTTCTTTTGTCAAGATTTTAAGTATTTTTATTCACAAGAAAATTATATGATAAAAGAAGTTTTATTAAATTCACAAAAAATTCCCCTTAAAAATCAAGATTAGGCTATTTAAAATCCGTTACTATATATACAAAGGTTTGTAAATTAAATAAAATATTTACAGATTTTAATTAAATATGATAAATATTAAAAAAATAGACATTTTCGTTGTCGGTTTTTTAGTATATTTTATTAATACAGGTTTTCTTTTTTCAAAGAACTGTAGTACCGATTTTGTAATAAATAATAAAGTATTAAGCCAGTCTTTTTATAAACTTAAAGATATTTCATTAAAATGCAAAATAGAACCAAAAGTTTTCTTATCTTATGGTGAAAAAGCTCTATTAGCCAAAAGACCAGCAGAGGCTTTTTGGTCTTCTCAAAAAGGTATGTGGAGATTAAATGAAAAAAGTTCTGAATATTTAAGACACCGTTTAATACTTTTAAAGGGAGCATCTCTATTAGAGTTAAAAAGAACTGAAGAATCAATAATTGAACTTAAAAAGATATCATTAGATTATAATAGTAGTTATTTTTCAACGGATCATAAATATTTAGTTGAAAAAGCGCATATGCTTTTAATAAAAGCATATTTTGAAAAATCAAATGAAAAAATAACAAAAGATGTTTTATATTTAGTTAATATTTTTAAAGAAAAGTTTCCCATGAGTAAATATGAGCCGCTTGTTTCTTCTTGGTTAAGCAATAACCGGTAATTAATAAGGACTCTTCGAAATAGATTTTTCTTCTTTCAAAAATTCTGTCATCATTTCTGCTTTTACCGGTGGACTAAAAAGATAACCCTGCATTTCATCACATTTATTTTCCTGTAAAAATAGTAGATGTTCTTCTGTTTCTACTCCTTCTGCGATAATTTTTAAACCTAAATTGTGTCCCATGGCTATAATAGCAGAAGCAATAGCGGCATCATTAGGTTCTTCTAATAGATTTCTAATAAAAGACTGATCAATTTTTAACGCGTCTATAGGGAACTGTTTTAAATGATTTAATGACGAATATCCTGTTCCAAAATCATCAATAAAAAGTGTGATACCCAGATCTTTTAACTGTTTTAATTTTTTTATAGCGCTTGGCATATCGGCCATAACTGAACTTTCAGTAATTTCAATTCCAAGCATTTTAGGCTTTAGGCCTATATTTTTAATCACAGAGTTAATTTCTTCAACAATATTTGGAGAATGCAATTGTTTAGCCGATAAATTTAAAGCGATATTTAAGTTATCATAACCTTCATCCTGCCACATTTTTATTTGAGCGCAGGTTTTTTCTATAACTGTTTTACCAATAGATAAAATTAAATCGGTTTCTTCAGCAATGGGAATAAAATCTATTGGGCTAATAAATCCCTTATCGGGATGGGTCCATCTAATTAGAGCTTCTGCTCCTATAATTTTTCCTGTTTTTATATTAACCTTTGGCTGGTAATACATCTTAAATTGGTCTGCCTTAATGCCAATTCTTAAATCTGTTTCTATTTCTAAATTTTTTATGCTTAATTGATTCATTGCCTCTGTATACATAACAATTTTATTTCTTCCTGATTTCTTTGCCTTAGATATTGCCGTATTAGCGAATGTTAAAAGTTTATTTGCATTATTAGCGTCATTAGGAAAGATAGATACACCTATACTTGCTGTAATATAAATTTCTTTATTCGCTAGCATGACAGGTTTTTTAAGAGACTCTGCTATTTTATGAATCGAGTTCATTATCTCGTTAATATTTTTTCTATCTGTTAATATAAAAACAAACTCATCGCCGCCTATTCTTGAGATAGTATCTGATTTATTAATAGCCTTATTTAGTTTTTCAGAAACAATTTTTAAGAGGTTATCTCCTGTTGCGTGACTTAGGCTTTCATTTATATTTTTAAATCTATCGAGACCTAATATAGCCACTGCCATAATTTTATTTTGTTTTTCAGCCTGAGAAATGGCAAATTGCAGCCGGTCTAAAAGTAATGTTTTATTGGGCAATCCTGTTAAAGGGTCATGATTTGAATGATATGTGATTTTTGCTTCTTTCTCTTTAATGTCACTTAAATCATGAAAAATTCCCACATAACGGTTTGTTTTACCGAAGGGATCTTGAAAAGCAGAAATAGTTAGCCATTGAGGGTATGCTTCTCCGTTTTTTCTGCGGTTCCAAACTTCGCCTTCCCAGCTGCCATTTTTTTGGAGCGCCTGCCACATTTCTTTAAAAAAATTAATTTCATGATTATCAGATTTAAGAATTTTGGGTTTTTGACCCAAGGCTTCATCTGCCGAATATCCTGTTATTCTTGAAAATGCTTTATTTATAAATAGTATTATTCCTTCTTCATCTGTTACCATAATACCTTCAATAGAATTTTCAAAAACCTGTGTGGCCATTGTTAAGCGGTTTTCAGTATCTTTTAAATCAGTAATATCATGAACTGTACCAATCATATTTACCGGTTTATTTTCTTTATCGTAATAAGGTTCTCCTATTTCACGTACGATGGCAAGAGTGCCATCTGGCCTTATAATTCGATGTTCTATTTTATAAGGATTTTTTGTATTAAGCGATTCGTTAACAGCCTGACTAACCAGTTCTCTGTCATCAGGGTGTACAAAATTTATAAAAGCATCATATGTAGCCCCGAAAGACTGCGGCTCTGTGCCAAAAATACGGTATACCTCATCTGACCATGACAATTCATTTTTAACTATATTCCATTCCCAGCTGCCCAGTTTTGCTATTCTTTGAGCTCTGGCAAGAATATGTTCACTTTTTTCAAGTGCGGTCTGCGTTTTTTTATAGGTAGTTAAATCTTGGGCCACACAAACTATAGTTTCATTTATTTTGTCGGGTCTATTCATAACCGTAGCTGAAAATAAAACTGGCATTTTTTCTTTATTTTTTCTTAAAAGTATTCTTTCTTCAGTTTTTAATTTTCCTTTTTTAAGTATTTCGATTAAAGATTTTCCCTTAAATAATTGTTTGTCTAGATCACTGGCACATATTTTATCTATGGGTTTTCCAATAATCTCTTTTTCTTTATAACCAAGACTTTTAATCGCTGATTGATTGATTTTTTCGATAATTGCTTTAGGTTCATAAGCGTCTTTTTTAGAGTTTTCAACAGATATTATAATTAATATATCTGTCATTGAAGTTAAAATATCGTCTAGATAATCACGAGAAACAGTTGTTTTGTTTAGTTTATCAATCATTTCATTAAAACTTTCAGATAAAGATTCTATTTCGTCATTTGTTTTAATTAATATTTTTTCTGGTATTTCGCCTTTAGTTATTTTTTTAATAGCCTGTGAAAGTTTTAATATGGGATAAGCTATTTTTCTTGAAAAGTAGTAAGAAGTTAATACTGTGGGGATTATTAAAAACAGACCTAAAAAGAAAAGCCAGTTTCTAAAATCTTCTATAGGAGAAAATGCTTCGCTGGTTTCAATAGAGGCGATTATTGCGCAGTTAACATCAAAATATTTTACAGGAGCATAAGAAGCTAAAACCGGAATATTTCTGTAATCATTCATAATTTTTGTACCGGATTTGCCAGAGAGAGCGTCTTTTACACCCTCTGTAAATACGGTTTGAAATAAAATAGTTGTGTTATGTTTTTTAATTAAATTTATAACATTATTTGAAATTTCAGTTTTTTTAATAGTATTAAAATAATTTTCCTGATTTTCTATTAAGAATCTGGAATTATTACGCATAGAATAATCTTCACATACTAAATATGTTTCGCCTGTATCTCCGAGACCTTCTTTTTTCCAGTTATTATTCGCTGTCATAATATTATTTATTTTATCAATAGGTACCTGAAAAATTAGTACACCTAAAAGTTTTTTATTTTTAAATACAGGTGACGCTATAAAAGAAGCCGGCATATTGTATGAAGGTTCATACTGTTCAAAGTCTAGAAAATAAAAATTCTTTTTTGCTTTATCGTTTTTTACTTTTTGAAATAGTTTCGCAATAGCCGATTGACTAAAAGGTCCCATTAAAAGGTTGGTGGCAAAATCAATTTCTTTATAAACCGTATAAACTATATCTGCTGTATTTATATCTACAAAAAAAATATCATAAAAATTAAATTCTTTAAGAAAGTGTTTTATTCTAGGGTGGTATTTCGCGTGAATTTTACTATATGTGTAGTTACCCGCAGAAACTAAATTATCCTTACTGCCTATGCGGTGCGGGTTGGCCGCTAAAAAATCATGTTGTAATATTAGCGTTGTCTTATCATGGGGCTTATAAAATAAATAATCTTTTTCATGTTCATTAATTTTTTTTATTTTAGCAAAAACAAGGTTTTCATAATGCTCTTGTAATGTTGTTTCATATTTCTTAAAATCCTTACCCGATAAATTTGATTCTTTTTCAAGAATTGCAAAGGCAGATATAAAATCTTCCATAGCATTAACAATCATGTCACTTGCCGCGTAGATTTTTAGTTGACCCTCTATTTGAGAAAAATATGATTCTATTTGTTGTTTTTTAGTTTCTTTTAAGGCAGTTAGTTTTTTTAATACTTCGGTTTGCATGCGATCTTTTCCCATAAAATAACCGATTACACCTGTAACTAGTACCGTGCCAAGAGCCAATGAAATAAACGCTATGAGAAATTTTCTTTGTATCATATTTTGTTTTCTAATATTCTTGCAGGCATAATTTTTATGGAATTAATGTCTCATACAGTATTTATTTGCCTGTATAATAATATACAAATAATAAATAAAAAGTAAAATAATTTTGAAAATATTTTACAACAGAACGAAAAGATAAAAGCTGATAATATACTAATCTTATGAGTCTAAAAAAAATACTTATAATACAAAATATAACCCGCGAAGGACCGGGTTTATTTGAAAAATCTCTTAATAGCCAAGGCATAAAATACGAGATTGTTGACTTGAGTTTAAATGAAGAAATTCCTTTGAAAGAAAAATATGGCGCCGTTGTTGTTCTTGGCGGCCCCGATAGTGTAAATGATAATACTAAAAAAATAGAAAACCAACTTAAATATGTAAAAAAAATTCTCGCTGAAAAAATTCCTTATCTTGGTATATGTCTTGGGCTTCAGGTATTAGTAAAAGCCGCGGGGGGTATTGTTATAAAAAGTAAAATAAAAGAAATTGGATTTCGTGATCTTAATAATAATTTATTTTCAATACATTTAACTAAAAAGGGCGAACAAGATCAAATGTTCCATAATATTAAAAATAATCTTGAGGTATTTCAACTGCATGGTGAAACAGTAGAATTAACTGAAAATATGAATTTATTAGGCAGGGGAGAATTCTGTAAGAATCAAATAATAAAAATTGGTGAAAATGCGTATGGGTTTCAATGTCATTTTGAACTGACTTCAGAATTATTAGAAAGCTGGATGAAAGAAGATTTAGATTTAAGCCGCCTAAATAAAAAAAAGCTGCGTGAAGATTTTAATTTATTAAAAGATGAATTCTCGAAAAATGGATTTCAAATTTTTAATAACTTCTTAAAAATTGCCGGGTTTTAATAATTAATGAAAAGTTTGACGAGAGGTATCAAAGCTGTTTACTGGATTTATTGATATAGTATTAAGGGGTTAACATGTTTGAAAATGAATACACATTAATTATGATAAAACCAGACGCTGTCGCAGATGGTCATACTGGTTCTATAATAAAAAGAATTGAAGATGAAGGTTTTCGGGTAAGGGCCATAAAATACGTGAGACTTTCAAAGGCCCAGGCAAAAGAGTTTTATAAAATTCATAAAGAAAGACCTTTTTTTAATGAGTTAACAGAATTTATAGCTTCAGGACATTTAGTGGCGGCTTGTTTAGAAAGAGCAAATGCTGTTGAACACTGGCGCAAAGTAATAGGAGCTACAAATCCTGAAGAAGCAGACGAAGGCACCATTAGAAAGCTTTTTGCCCGTTCAAAAGGTGAAAACGCGGTTCATGGTTCAGATTCAGTTGAAAACGCGCAAATAGAAACCGATTTCTTCTTTAGCCGAATGGAGCTCGTAAAAGAATAAGTTAAAGTTTTTTCTTATTTTCTCATGCTTAAAAATGAATTCGAAACAGTTTTTAAAAAGCATAAAGAAAAGTGGGAAAAATCGTACACAAGAATATTAGAAAAAAGTAGCTTTCAAAATGCTCCCCGAAAATTAAAGAAAGCTATGCTTTACAGTTTAAAAGCTGGCGGCAAAAGACTGCGGCCCGTTATTTTTCTTGAAAGCTCTAAAATTACTTCTATAAACGAAAACGCGGCCCTTGGGGCCGCGTGCGCTTTTGAATGTCTTCATACTTATTCACTTATTCATGATGATTTACCTTCAATGGATAATGATGATTTTAGACGGGGCAAGCAAACTAACCATAAAGTTTTTGGTGAAGATACTGCCATATTAGCCGGCGATGCATTGCAAAGCAGCGCGTTTGAACTTTTAGCTATGTCTAATTTTTCTTCGCGAAGTCAAATTTATTTTGCCAAAGCAGCCGGCGCGGCGGGCATGGTTGGAGGTCAGATATTAGATTGCGAAAAAGATAAAGAGCAATCTGCCCGTCTATTAAAGAAAATTCATAATTTAAAAACAGGAAAATTAATACAGGCAGCTATTGTAATACCTTTCATAGAAAAAAAAACAAATATAAATAAAATAAAAAAAATTGAAAACTGGGCCTTAGAAATAGGCGAACTTTTTCAGGCGGCTGACGACTTGCTAGATGAAACCGGTGATTTTAAGAAAATAGGTAAATCTGTAGGCAAAGATAAAGATCAAAATAAACTTACCTATGTTTCTATTTACGGTATCGAAAAAACAAAGAATCTAACGAATGACCTTTCTAAAAAATTAACAAAAGAAGCTTTCGATATTTTCCCTTCTTCAAAATTATTTCAATACCTTCCTGAGTACATTATTTCAAGGGTATCATAAAATTATGCGGCTTGATGATTGGCTTGTTGAAAATGGACACGCCGCAGATAAAAAAAAAGCTGAAGCTTTAATTTTAAGCGGCAGTGTATTAGTAAATGACTTGGTTATTACTCACTGCGGGTTTCAAATAAAGAAAAATTTTAATATTAGATTAAAAAAACAGAGAAAATATGTTTCTCGTTCGGCTGAAAAATTGAAAACAGTTTTAGAAAAATGGAATTTTCAAACAAAAAATAAAACTTTTATAGATATAGGGGCCTCAACGGGCGGATTTACAGACGTTCTCTTAAATAAAGGAGCCGCTAAAGTAATTGCCCTTGATGTAGCCTATGGATTTTTGCATCCGAAGTTAAGAAATGATAAAAGAGTCACAGTCATAGAAAGAAAAAATATTCGGCAGGTAAAAAAAGAAGATTTGCCTTTTATGCCCGATTACTTTACGGTTGATGTTTCTTTTATTTCAATTCAAAAAGTAATACACAGCTTAAAAAAACTGCAATCTGTTTGGCAGGGAATTGTACTTTTAAAGCCTCAGTTTGAAGCCGATAAAAACGCGCTCAGTAAAGGAATTGTTAAAGATAAAACCGAAAGAGAAAAAATAGTTAATGATTTTCTAGATTTTCTAAAAAATGAAAAAATAGTATGCTTAAATTTTGATGAATCGGCCGTTAAGGGTACTAAAGGTAATATTGAGTATTTAGTTCATATTAAATGGAAAAGTTAAAAAACTAATTTTGTGCCTAGTACAAATCCCCAAAAATTGTTTTTTCCCATTGGTTCCTGTGGTTCCTGAATTAAAATATCAGTGCTGGCGCTATTTTTATAAAAGCTTCCCGGTATAAAAATAGCAGTACTCATATACATGGTTAAATAATTTTCAAAAACATATTCAAAAAGTATGTCTGCTTCGCTACCTGTATATTGGCCAAGGCGTTTTTGTTTTTCTTCTAAATTTGTTTGAGTGTTTTTTAGTTTAGATTTACCGGTATCGGCAAAAAACCATCCGTCAAATTTTATTGATAATATCTTATTATAAATAATTTGAAAAGAAGTGTGAGCGCTTAAAGTTCCTGAAGATCTTTCATAACCGTATGAATTAAATTGAATTCCCGAGGTTTCAGTATGTGCCGATGGATGAAATCCGTTGTACTTATTAAATAAAAGACCTCCCGCGTGTGAGCCTTTAAAGCTGGTAAATCCGTATGATTTTTGAATTCCGTATTCGTCATACACGGGCCCCGAAGAGTAAAATGAATTTGTAATTAATATAATATCTATTGTACTAAATGTTTTAAAGTTGTAAATTAATCCCCCGCCATAAGCGGTGCCATCGGTTTTTATATCTCTGTTACTTTGGTTAAAAGATTTTAGTTTTCTATCAATGCCCTGCGATACCGCGTATTCAACATAAAAATTCAAATTTTCAATAGAGTATAACCACCGGCTGCCAAAAACTGCTGACCAGTCATTGTCGGCAAAGTTATCATATTCACCTTGTGTGGTTCTATCGGCTCCGGTTTGAAAAACCGCGCCGTAACGAGCGTAAAATCCGTAAACTTTTGCTTCAAGAGTTTTTTGGGCCTTGTTTTCTGCGTTCCAGTTCATTAGGTCTTTGCTTTCATAAACAGCACCTGTTCTTAGAGCGTTTACGTCACCGTCAAAATTATCAATTGAGTTTGTGTTGCGTGAAAAATATCTTAAATAATTAATCTCATGAGCGGCGTTTGAATTTAAAGCCAAAAAATCAACGGCCAATATGCGCAATGTACCTGTGTTATTATTATAAATTGAAATTGAAAAAGCGTCAAGATAATCTCTTAAAATAAAATCGTTTTTTATACCGCCTATATCAAAAAATTGCCGGCCCACTTTTAAAGACAATGTTGTGTTTTCGTTTTTAATAAAAAAAGCCTCGGTGTATAATTCGCCAAACAAAAACGGATTTGATCCTATGAAGGTTTTTTCTTTTGATGAATCACTTGAAAGATTATCATTGCCCCAAAATCCATTTTTGTATAAATCAAATTTAAAAAATAATCTTTCAGTTAATGGAAAAAAAATATTTATAAAAAAACGAGATACAGCAATTGTTAGTTTATCATCTGTATATTCTATGGTTTCTAAATTTTCTTTATTAAGATTGCGAAAGTCGGCATTGTTAAAAATTCCCGCTTCGGTTATAAAACCAAATTGATATTCAACTATATCTTTAATTTTATTTTTTTCTTCACTTGAATCAAAAATATTTTTTCTTTTCTCTTTTTCAGAATTTTCAATAGGCACGTCATCATTATAAAATGTTGCTAGTATATTTGTATTATTATTAAAACTGTAATTAGTTTTGCTATTTTTATTTAGATCTTTTGTATATATATTTTGAGAGAAGATAAAAGAAAAGCTAATTATAAAAAAATGTAAAATTTTCATCCGTAAAAAATCACTATTTTTTTATACAATAATGATTTATGAATAACAGGGTAAAGAAAATTTTTATTTTTTATTTGGCTGTTATCATTTAATGTTGTTCTAAGTCTAAAAGATATTTTTTTCTTTCAATACCGGCAGAGTATCCGGCAAGGGCCCCATTTTTAGAAATAACGCGATGGCACGGCACTATAATAGCTATTTTATTCGCCGCGTTTGCGTTAGCGGCCGCTCTTACCGCCTTTTTATTTTTCATTTGGCGGGCCTCTTCTTCATAAGAAATAGTTTTACCGTAGGGGATGTTTAAAAGTGTCTGCCATGCTTTTTGTTGAAACAAGGTGCCGCTTAAAACCAGGGGCAAATCGAAGGTTCTTCTTTTTTTATTAAAAAATTCATCTAACTGAGTTTTTAACATAAGAAAATATTTTTCTATTATTTTTTTGTTGTTTTCTTTTATATTTGGTGGTGTAGTTTTTAATTCTAAAGGTTCATCTTTAAACTGAAGAAGGGATATACCTTTTTCTATGGCGCCGGCTGTCATGAAACCAATAGGCGTTTTAATCTCAAAAAAAGCCGCCGGATGGATTTTGTTTTTGGTGTACAGAATATCTTTCACGATTTTATTTCTTTTATATTTTTTCATATAGTCAAGTAAAATTGTAGTTAAATTTGGAAAAGATAGGGATGATGGTACCCCCCTGAAGCGATTGAAACGTCACAAACAGTTTGGCAATTTAGGAATATTTTTACCTATAGACTTAAAAAACTTATTGGAGGTTATTGAAGAATTAAT
>JAOUOS010000076.1 GCA_029880285.1 Spirochaetia bacterium | reverse complement strand
CAGTTAACCGCAAAACTCATCGTAAATCGTTTTTGCTTTACGGCCATCTTCGCGCATGAATTGAGGTTAATTCGCGCTTATCTGGCCTACAAAAACGATTTACGACGACTTAAAAGATCGAACGTTAGTGGCCATTTTTTATTATTAATTTCTTAACTATAGGATAATACCTTTATTTTATAATTCTATTCTATTTATATAAATATATCCAATATTTTTTTAAAATATTATAATAAATTGCTTGACGATATTATCGAATAATGATATTATTATATGTGATATATAATTTTTCATGCAAGGAAACAGAAAAGATATGGAATCAAATATTTTCTAAAAAGTTTCCAAATGATATTCAGGATATTACTCTTAGGAAACTTATAATGATAAATCGTGCTACAGATGTTAAGGATTTAAAGATTCCACCGGGTAATAGATTAGAAAAACTTAAGGGAAACATGAAAGATTATTACAGTATTAGAGTAAATGAACAATGGCGTATTTGTTTTATATGGAAAAACGATAAGGCAATTAATGTACAATTGGTTGACTATCATTAAATGGAGAAATATATGAAAAAAATTAGAAATATTCATCCTGGTGAAATTCTTCGTGAGGAATTTATGATTCCAATGAATTTATCAGCATATAAGTTAGCAAAAGAAACACATATTCAACCTACGAGAATAACACAAATTATTCATGAAAAAAGAGCTATCTCATCAGATACAGCATTACGGTTGTCAAAATTTTTTGGAAACTCAGCAGATTTTTGGATGGGATTACAGGTAGAATATGAACTCAGAAATAAAAAACTACAAATTAAAGATGACTTAGAAACAATTCATCAATATTCTCAGGCAATTTAATTAAAAACCTTAAATATATTTATCTATATTATATATCTTTAATATATATTTTTTATAACTTTATTATTTATATGAAAAACAAAAACGATTATTTATGAAAAATAAAAAACGGCCACTAACTAATCTTTTAAGCTGCGCGCCCGACTTCGCGGGCTGCTCGGTTTTGCGTTTTATGAGCATCAAGAAAAGCTTTACTTTTTGTAGATATATTGTAAAGATGCTTTTAAGGCGAAACGCAAAACTCATCGTAAATCGTTTTTGCTTAACGGCCATCTTCGCGCATGAATTGAGGTTAATTCGCTCTCATCTGGCCTACAAAAACGATTTACGACGACTTAAAAGATCGAACGTTAGGCGAAATAAGCATTTACATTTTTCAGTAGCGGTTAGGGTTTTTATTTATTTTTATTTATTTTTATAATATATCATTCTAAGATGCTTCAAATAAAGTTCGATAATAATATAACAACCTTCTTTAAAATTATTGATTTATTAATTTTTCTGGTATTATTATTGTTGTTTATTAATACTTTTTTAACATATTCTTTATCTAAAGCATAATTATTTTTTAATTGCAAATATCAGAACAGAACCCTTTTTTACTTTGATGCTTTGTTTATTTTCTTTAATAAATAATTTATACATTTCTGGATCATTATTACCAGGATTCTTTTTATAATACTCAGATAAAACTTGTTGAATATTATTTAATTCTACATCAATTATAAAACTTACTATCATATATTCATTAGTCTTATCTTGTAATAAACTAATTTCTATTCCTTTTATTTTTTCTCGATGAGCACCATCCATTTTTGATATTGCATAGTTTATACCATTTAAAACTACTACAAATTCGTTGGCATTTGCATATGAATTATATTTTATTTTAGTATTACCAGAGGTTGTCAATCCTGTATAATATTTATAGTGTGTATCATACATTTTTTCTTTATCTTCAACTATCTTTAAAGTAGATTTACTGCCTTGGAAATCTAAAATTAAGTTAGATTTATCATTATTTCGCTCTAATTCCAATATCCCATTTATTGTACCAAAAAAGGTTCCAGATTTATCTTTAAAAAATGATTTTTCATAAGATAACATACTTGTAGCATAATGCAAATAAAAAAATAATAAAATTAACCTTTTCTTATTTTTTACCTTTTTCATTGATCTTTTTATTTATTTATCCCTAATAGTTTAAATATATCGTTTGTATATAGCTGATAATTTATATATATTCTTTTTTGTTTTATAGACAACACGAATATTTTTTTAACAATTTTGATATTAATGAAATATTTCCGTATATTTTAATTATTAACTCTACCAGTAAATCATTATCAAAATCAAATATGTTATTGCAAGATATTTTTAATTTTTTTTGTTTATTAATATTATATTTTAATACCCTTAACCTAACCGCAAATTCTTACGGCAAGCCGAATATATTCAAATATATTGTACTACCCTTACTTCGCCTAACTAATCTTTTAAGCTCCGCGCCCGACTGCGCGGGCTGCTCGGTTTTGCGTCTTATATCATTACAAATTTTGATTTACTTTTTATAGATATATTCTAAAGATAGTTTTAAGATGAACCGCAAAACTCATCGTAAATCGTTTTTGCTTTACGGCCATCTTCGCGCATGAATTGAGATTAATTCGCGCTCATCTGGCCTACAAAAACGATTTACGACGACTTAAAAGATCGAACGTTATCGGAAATTTTGTCGATTTTGTTTCTATGCTAATAATAAAAATAATTATTATTCTAACATAATTATTATATTCTGTTTAAATTTCTATTTAAAAAAAACGATAATCATAATGATATTTTATAAAGTGTTTCTTGTTTTTTATCAAAAACTTTTTCTATTTTATACATATACTATTAGATTTTTCATACTTTAATTATAATCAATATTATTTTTCGAATATTTATTCGATAAAATAAATATCTTTTATAAAAAATATAATATTATTTATAAAAGATATTTTTCATTTGCAGGGCCAATAAGCACTCCGTATAGTATTTTCACCTACATCTCCCTTACTAAAACATTGATTTTCATGGCATATAAAACTCTCTTTTTTATCATCATAGCAATTATTACATTCTTCATCAAACTTGCATGTTCTATTAGGAAATGTCATACATTCAGTAGGAGGCCCAAACCAATCACCAATAATTTCTGCACAAAGTTCGCCATCAGCACAATCTTCATGTCTATTACATTCTTTACCATATGAAGCACAATTTAAAAAGTAAAAAATGGCTATTATAAAATAGATTTTAATTCTTTTTTTCCCCATATATTTTATTATCATTTATAGTATAAATAGTTAACTGTTTATTACATGTCAATTATTTTTATACTCTTTATTATTTATACTCATATAATCGACAAAACTTCCGATAACAGCGGCTATAAGCTCCGCTCCCTATGGTCGCTCGGCTCGCGCTCTTAATTTTCTCTGAAAAAGTATTTTACTTTATAGATTCATTCTAAAAAATAGATTTTAGATGTTCGCTTGAGCAAATTTGCAATCGTTTTTGCTTAACCGCTATGCTCGCAAGGCAATTGAGGTTAATTGTTGCTCGCATAGCTGACAAAAACGATTGCAAACTTCTTATAGCCGCAATCCGTTAGGCAAAACACCCAACAATTGTTATTATTTCTCTTCTTTTTATGGGCAAGTATAAATGAGTTTCAGATTATTTATATGTCTATATCTTAACCTTTTGAACTGAACACTATTGAGCCTGCAGCT
>JAOUOS010000030.1 GCA_029880285.1 Spirochaetia bacterium | reverse complement strand
GTTTTTGTCTCTGATACGCCGTTTTTCTCTATCGTCGCAGTAAGCGTAATAACAGCGTCGCCTGCGCCAAAGGCAGGTCTTGTCACTGTACCGTCAGAAGCTATTACGCCAGAGGCATCTGCACCCCCTGAAGTATATGCCGCCGCCCAAGTGATCGTTGTGCCGCTTGAACCCGCAGCCGGTAAGCCAATATTTTGCGTTACCGAAGTTTCGCTGTCACCTGTTCCAAATGTGAAATCGGCAAAGTCAAGGGCCGCTTTATCATCTGTAACAGACTGTGCGTCTGTTTTTCCCGGTGTTTCGTCTACTGGCGCTTCTTCTGAAGCGCAATTTATAAATGAAAGCGCACCAATAAGAAAAATCATTGAAATTAGTTTTTTTGTCATGAATATCTCCTGTTTAATTATTTTAGAGACACTATTTTTTTTTTTTTTTGAAAAATGCAATAACTTTTTATTAAAATTTTATAATTTCATAATTTCATAGGTAAAATTACCTATTTTTTCGCCTTTTTTGAAGAAATAATCAATATTTTTCCATTTTATTTAAAATATACAATAATTGTTTCTATGATTGTTCGCGGCTGTCACATCTGCTAACTAATCTTTTAAGCTGCGCGCTCTTTCGGGTTGCATGCCTGCGGCAACCTTCGGTAGCGGTTTTTTGCCTTGCCGCAAAACTCAGACCCTGAGCCTGAAGCACCTCGTATAAGTGCATTTTAATATTTTATTTTCTAATTTGTGGCTTTGATAAAATTAATATACTTCGTCGTGCTTGCCAATATCAATTAAAAGAATATGGTCATCTGAAATAAATTTAAAAACAATCCTACAATCATAATCGACAGAAAAACTGTAAGAGTTTTTTAGTTTGCCCACTAACTTATGTGTTTTTAGAGCAGGGTGCCATGGGTTAGAATAAAATAGAGCCATTTTTTCTTTAAAACGATTTTTTAGCTGAGGATGATTAGATGTTCTTTTTTTATATGCTTTTTTAAAGGTGCTGCTATAATCAATCTTCATTTAGAGAACTCATTAAGTCATTTGCGTTATCAAAACTTTTTGTTTTTCTTTCTTTGTATTCTTGTTCGCTTAATTGAATATTCTGATAGATTTCTTCGCGCCTTGCTTCAATTAGCATTTTATCAAAGACTTCTTTCACATATTCTTTATCTTCTGTAGATAATTCGTCTAATTCTTCTATAATTTTCTGTGCTGCTACACTCATAAATTCTTCCTTATTATATCATCTTTGATTATAATATATATTTATTTTACAAGATGTCAAGGTGTAAATTTCAATATTGAAAGCAATTTTTTTATGGTTAATACATCTTAAAAAGGCCGGTTTCATCTGCTAACTAATCTTTTAAGCTGAACTCCCTTTCGGGTTGCATGCCTGCGGCAACCTTCGTTAGCGGTTTTGCGCTTTTTTATATGCTAAAAATGATTTACTTTCTATAGATAAAATGTAAAGTTGTTTTTAAGGCGAAACGCAAAACTCATCGTAAAATGTCGTCCGTTGTGCAAAATAGCGTTTTCTGTTTTCTAAAATATTATATTTTGCTAAAAAGATATTATATTATTTTCTATAAATATATTTTAACATATAAATATCAATCTTTCATTTCCAGAAAATATTAAATTATTGTCAGGATTAATATTTGATTTTTTATATTCATCAATAAATCCCAAGAATGTAATATTATTTTCAATTGCATACATTTTTATGTCTTTAACCGTTTTTATTTTAGCATTTAATAATTCAATCGCTTTGTATTCTTTAATTGAATTTCCTTTTGTATCTAATAAATCATATATCATTGATGAGATATAAGGATGTTTAACGCAACTAGCAATTAAATTACCATCCAATGTTTCTTTAAATATTAATTCATCGCCTTTAATTTTTTCTCTTATGATATCACCATTTTCAGTTTCAATAATTTCTGCTACAGTATGTACCTCTGGAACTTCTTTCTCTACATTAAAAATAGTTAGCATCGTTCTCATATCAACGACTTCATAAGTTTCATCATCTAATTTTTCCGTAAAAACGACAACCATAGCTGCTTGAGATATATTAGCTTTTTTCAATGTCTCCATTTTGCTAAAATCACCATTCATATAAATCACTCCCGTAATATCAGGATTTTGTTTTCTACTAATAAGAATAATTTTTGGTTTTTTCTTTTTATTACATAAAAGTTCTTTAATTACTGCCTCTGTTGACTTAGTAAATCCACAGAGAATAATATGATTTTTATAATTTACCTTTCCTAGTTTTCCTTTTTTCATCCTATCTAATACCTCCTCGACATTTGTTGTGATTAATGAAATAAAAATACCAAAAAATACCATATTAACTAATAACAATAAAGAACTTCCGAGCTTTCCCCAACCTGTTTTTGGTAAATCGTCAACTATATCTACCAATTGAAAAGAGTATAATATGGAATCCAAAAAAGTTGAAAACTCTTTATTAATTTTCGTTTCAGAAGCATAAATGAAAAGTGAAATTATAATTAGTGCACTAAAGACGAAAAAAAATAGTAAAAAAAATAGCATTGTAGTTTCTCGAAAACTTCTCAATATTAAAAAGCCTCTTTCAACTGCAGATTGGACATGAACAGACCGAAATAATCGAACGATACGAAGAATTCTTATTAATCGAAATATTCTGAATAATCTTAAATAGCGTATATCCGGTAAAATTGCAAGTAAATCTATTATACTATTCGGTTTTAAAATCCATTTTATTTTATTAATTATTGCATACGACAATCCTTCATCTTTATAATCTTTTATAAACGTTGTACACAGCCATAACCTGATAAAATATTCTAAAACAAATATATAGAAAAAAACATCATTTGCAATTATGAATAATTCATTTTCATTTTCATAAATATATTCTTGTATAATAGTATAGACTGATATTAAAATTAAAATATTAATAAATATGTCAAAAAATATTTTCCTTTTTGAATTATTATTTTCAAATAAATCAGATAAGAATTTTCTCATAATATAAATTCTTTTTTATTTTAACCTTTTCAACTATTAAAATTTATTAATACAATAAGGCCTTTTCTTAATTTTAGGTTAATTGTCAATAATTTTACTATACATTATGCACTTTTTGTTTAAAAAAAATTATATTCTTAAAAAATAACAATTTTTTTTACATATTTCTCTTTACTATATATATGTTTTATGCAACATGTTCAAGGTTTTATAAAATGAGTAAGTTTTTGAGAAAATCTCTTAAAATGGGTCCAGTTAGATTCAATCTTTCTAAGAGTGGTATAGGCATTTCGGCTGGCATAAAAGGTCTCAAGCTAGGTATGGACAGTCGTGGTAAAAGTTATGTGGCAGGTGGCAGACATGGTTTATATTTTAATGAAAGTTTATCATCAAACCTCAATTCTAATTCTGTAGACACATTTTCAGTTAAACAAAGCTTAGAACATAACGTTGAATCAACAGATAAATATGATCATCATTTAACGTTGAAAAACATAGAATTAGGTAAATTTGAATTAAATAGCACCTATCGCTATATATTTACTTTTTGGTTTTCTCTTGGTTTTTTTATTTTTTCAGCAATAGGTAATATTCCAGAATTGAGTTTTATATTTTTTTTAATTTTTATCATCAATTTACCCACAAAATATATTAGGAAATATCAGGCAAAAAGATACATTCAAAAAATGGAAAACGTAATTATAGAAAATAAACATAATGAATTTTTAAATTTAATTGAGCAACTCAATAATAAATCTAAAAAAGATAAATCGCTTAAATCATATATCTATTCAATAATATACTCAAAACTAATACCTAATATTATTGAGGACATGATTATTGATGACTCTGAAAAAGCTTTAATTAGTCAAATAAAAAACAATTTACCAAAAGAAACTTGGGAATCTATTAATATTGTATATATTAATAATTTATTATCAATTTTTATCGATGATAAATATCTCGATGAAAGTGAAGAACATTTTCTTAAAACATGCTTAAATATTTTTGATATTCCAAAATCAGATCAGACAAAATATTATCACATTATTGAACAATATAGTTCTATTAGAAAAATCGCTACCTCACCATTAAAATCGATTAGTCCAAGTATGAATAATATTAAAGAATCTGATAAATGTTATTATGAAAATAAAGTTCGAATACTTAAAAGTAAAATTATAAAGTCATTTACACAAAATGGTATAAAAAATAAATTCAGACAATTATCATTAGACAAAGAAGGTAATTTTTTTATTACTGCAAATACAATACAGCTTGTCACTACGGGTCATTCAACTATAAAGATTGAAAGTATTTTAGAAAATAATTATCTTGAGGAAGAAGATGGTATAATCGAATTAATAATTTTTAATAAAACCAAACCTATTTATTTGTCAACACCAAATATAATTGAAACCTTTACAGTATTGAATAAAGTTATAGGTCAGAAATTATCTTAAACGCCATTTCGCATAACCATTGAGGTTAATTCGCGCCGCCTTCGACCAGCTTCGCTTGTCCAGCTTACAAAAACGCTTTTCGACGACTTAAAAGTTCATTCGTTATAATTATAAAATCAATCATGTATAATCTTGTTAATCCTGTCTATTCATATATTCATATTTTTATGATTTACCTTTAGTTGGAATGCTTCTAATTAAATTCTTTTTTTCTTCTCTTGTCATTTTTTGAATATTTTTTTCTCTTTTGTATGCTTCGCTTATATTTTCGCACTCTTCATAATAAACTAATTTTAACGGAGTTCTTCCCGCTGTATATTTTGCACCTTTGCCCTGTTTATGCTTGTTTATTCTATCTTCAAGATTTTTAGCGGCGCCTGTGTAATAGGTTCCGTCTTTACATTCTAAAATATATACATAAAACATAATATTATTTACGCAAAAAGTTTTTCATCTTCACGAGATAAAATATTCGACATCTCAATGAGCATTGTATCTGATTGTAGCAAACCATTTTCGGTTATATTAAAACCCGTTTTTTTAATATTAATCCAGTTTTTATTCGCGAATTCAATTATTTTTTTTTGGAAAAGTAAAAATTCATGAAACTTCATAATCTTTTTAAATTTACTTAACGGTTGAAATTCTGTGATTCTAAATATACCTATAAATAAATCTGGATTTAATTGACTGCTTACTAATTTATATTTATTTTGCTTTATATAGTTTTTAATATTTGTAGTATTTATAATTCGAACTTTTCCATTAAAAGAATGAGCAGAAGCTCCCAATCCTATGTAGGGCCTATACCTCCAATAATTTAAATTATGTTCACATTCAAATTTATTTTTCGCGAAATTAGAAACTTCATAATGATTATAACTATTTTTTTTTAAATACTCTGTAATTATTTTTTGATAAATAAATGATCTTTTTTCTGATGGTTTTTTTTTCTTTTTTAAGAAAATCTCTTTTTCTAATTTTGTTTTTTTTTCAATTGTTAGAGAATAAAGTGATATATGTTTTACATTATTATCAATGGCCCAATCAATATCTTGTTTAATATCGTTCCAGTTTTGCATAGGTAAAGAATAAATTAAATCAATCCCATAATTTTCAAATTCACTTTGATGTAAGGCTTTTAATAGATCAACCTCGTCTATGGTACTTTTTCTACCTAAATAATTTAGAAATTCTTTTTTTCGGCTTTGTATACCAATATTCAGGCGATTTATGCCAGCTCTTTTATACTCATTTATTTTTCTTTCGCATAATGATTCTGGGTTAGCTTCCATTGATATTTCAATATTATTAAAATTAGTATTTGTAAATATATTTTTAATTTCATATAAAAACTTAAAATAAAAGTCGGGATCAAATATAGATGGCGTACCCCCGCCAAAAAATATACTTGATAATTCAGTATTAATAAAATACTTTTCTTTTTTTTCTTTTAAATCTTGAATTAATGCGTTTAAATAAGTTTGCTGAAAATTTTTGGACAATTCATATTTTTCTATAGAATAGAAATCGCAGTAATTACATTTTTTTTCACAAAAAGGAATATGAACATACAATCCCGATTTTTGAGAATTCAATTTTTTATTTAATAATGAATAAGTGAGAATATATTTTCTGATATTGTGTTTTTTAATTTCTTTCTGCCTTTTAAGGCATCTAATTCAATTAAAAAAGCTACTGCTACAATTTCGGCACCTAGATTTTTTAATAATCTGCACGCGGCCTCGGCCGTACCTCCCGTTGCCAAGAGATCATCTACTAAAGCGACACGCTGTCCCTGGTGTACCGCATCTACATGTATTTCAACTGAATCTTTACCATACTCTAATTCATAAGAAGCGCTTTCTGTTTCATAAGGAAGCTTGCCGGGTTTTCGTATTGGTACAAAACCAATTCCCATTTCATGCGCTAACGCTGAACCAATAATAAATCCCCTTGATTCTATACCAACAATTAACTCTACTTCTCCCGCGGCTTCTATACTTAATTTAAACCATTCTATTAAATTTTTTAGCGCGGTAGAATCTGAAAGTACCGGCGTAATATCTTTAAACTGAATTCCCGGCTTAGGAAAATCAGGTATGTTTCTAATAAGACTTTTTATCGCGTGTTCCATATTAAATTCCTTTTTCTTATTTTATGTTGAAATTTCTTTCCATTTTTCTGACAAATGATTGATTGGCTTGTAAAATGTCGAGTATTTTACATTAAAATTTAAAATTAAGCTTTTAATTTTAAACGATAGTTTTTTAAATCTGTCTTTTATCACATCACTTTCACAATCTACAGAGACGATAAGATATTTTTGTGGAGATAATACAAAAAAATTATCAGTTGCTTTTATTTTTGTTGAAAACTCATTTAAAATATCATCAATTACTTCTTTTGCGAAGAACTCCCCCCCAAATTCTAAATATCTATCAAATGTTTCAAATTTAAAAAAAGAAAAAGTAACCGGGCTTTCACTTTCTAAATAAGGATTTATTTTTTCTATAATAGCTTTATTAACATCTTCAAATAAAGGCATAAAACGATTATCAGGCTTGTAAATACTTGGCAGAAAATAACGTAAGAATATTTGAGAAATTTCTCTTAAGTTTACGATAATATTCAGTTCTTGCGGGAATAAAGCTAAAAAGTAATAATCGAAATTGTGTGAGGTTATTTTTCTTCTCCATAATCCAAAAGCCTCATTTTGATGTTCAAATAAAAACATTTTCTCAAGTTTTTCATCTCTTTTACCATCATTTTTAACTGAACTTAATATCTCACCATCGGCATCATTTAAGATACCGTATTTATACAAAATCTTATCATTTTTAAAGTCATAAAAAATTACTTTTATTACAGAATACTTCATCAATTCAAAAAAAAGATAAGAATCAAAGTAATTGTGAAATATAAGATTTTTCTTATTAGAAATTTGCTCTTCCCAGTAATTTATTAAATCATTAGTAGTTTCAACAGTAATTTGTTTTTCTAATAACAATTTTTTTATGTTTGATAAATCTATATTATGAAAATTAGAATGTAACTGCATCTTAATTCTTTTTATAATTTATTGTATTTTTATATGCATTAAATGCATTATAACTGCTTCTTACAAAATATCCGCAATATACCGTTTTAAAAGACATCATTTCTGCCGAATTTTTAATATAAAAAAAATCTTCATCTGTATAATATTTTTTCACTTCAAGCTGATTTTTTGACGGTTGTAGATATTGTCCTACGGTTAATATATCAATTTTTGTATCGGATAAATTTCTTAAAACCTGTTTTATTTGATTCATATTCTCTCCCAGGCCTATCATGAATCCAGATTTTATTACTAAATTATACTCATTATTTTTTAAATAACTCAAGGTTTGTAGCGAAGTGTTATAAGATGCCTGTGGACGAATTTTTTTAGATAAACTTTCTATAGTTTCTATATTATGCGCAATAACATTGGGCCTTGACTCTAGTATTATATTTAAATATTTCATATCACCATGAAAATCGGGAATTAAAACCTCTACTAAAAATCCTTCTTCTTTTAATTTTCTTGTTAAATCGGCAAAATAAAGCGCTAGGCCCTCTTCATCATCATCTCTTGTTACCGAAGTGAGCACAACATATTTTGAATTCAGTTTTTGAGCCGCTTTTATTATAATATCGGTTTCTTTTTCATTTATTTCTTTTATTGGTAATGGTTTTCCTGTTTTTACATGGCAAAAACCGCAATTTCTGGTACATTTATCCCCGCCTATTAAAAACGTAACCGTATAATTATCAGAACATTCTTTACGATTAGGACATCGGGATTCTTCACAAACTGTATGGGTATTTTCAAAGAATAACAGTTGGTTTTCTTTTTTAAAATCCCATACTATTTTTTTTTTTAATAATTGTTTCACAAAATAAATTTTATATTTTATTTCTGTTTTTCACTATATTTTAAGGCAAATTGGTATGAACTTGAAAGCGCATCAGAAAGTCCCATTCCCGAAAAATGCCATCCGGTAAGATGAATACCCTTGAATTCATTTAGCATTGAAATTATACTTTCTTTCCATTCATGATATCCTAAGAAATATTTTGGCATCCCTTGCTTATATCTGTATATTTTGGTCCAAATAGGAGGTTTTTCAATTTTAAATAATCTTTTTAAACCTTCTACCTGCATAGCAGAAACTTCTTCATCTGAAAAAATTTCAGAATCACCGGCAACCATTGTTTTAGTTAAAAACAAATGTTCAGGAGCTTTGTGACTGAATATATTGCTGGAAAAAAGAGTACCCATCATCGAAGTTTTTTCTTTTCGAGGGGCCAAAAATCCAAAGCCCGGATAATAAAAGTTTTTCTTGTCCCACGCGTGAACTACAACTGTCATAGGTGAATATTTCATTTCATTTAAACGAACACTTATTTTTTTATCTAATTCTTTTATAATTTCAGAGAGTTCAGAAGGTGAAACAGTAGAAATAATTTCATTAAAAGGTCCAAATTTACTATGCTTAGTGTGCACATAATATTCATTTTTTTTACAAGTTATTCTTTGAATTTTAGCGTTTTCAATTTTTATATTCTTATTTTTCAAATTTTCTCGTATTTTTTCAATAATTGTTTTTAATCCGCCTTCAAATGAATACATTCCTTTTTGAAAGTTTTTATAAGAATTTGCACCTAATTGCGAAACCCAAAAATTCTTTTTTTCACTTACCATTTTTTTAATTGCTTTCATTAAACTATCAGTTTCTTGAATAGAAATGTATACATCTTGAAAAGCCGAAGAAAATTCTAAATCTTCCGCTTCTGTTCCGTATACACCGCGAGCCACAGCAGAAGCGGGATATTGAGCGAAAGGTTCACCAAATATATTTTTTGTGGCATCGTAAAAAGACATACCCGGCCATAATGAAAACTTTTTCTTTAAAGCAAAAGCAATTTTAACTTTATTTGTAAATGGTAATATTGAACTCGTAAGAAATGACAATAAACTCATTGGTACTTTAATAAGTTGGCCCTCTTTTAAAATATATCGTTTCGCGGCATCTTTTTTTGCTATAATCATTTTATCTTTAATATCCAGTTCTTCGCATAATGTATTCAATAGCGGAATTCTCATTTGAAAAGTCTCAGGACCTTTTTCAATAATGCAGTCTTCATAAATTTCGGTCTGTACCTGACCGCCTATTTCTTTCGATTCAAATATACTTATATTTATGTCTTTGTTAAATTTATTTAAATAATACGCTGTTGTTAACCCTGTAAAACCGGCACCTAGAATAGCTATTTTATGCTCATTATTATATTGCATTTATATTCCTGATTATTTATATTTTTTCTTTTTTTATCAATTTGTAAAGCCTAATTGTTATAATGATTGTCAATTAATATAATTTTTTATTTTTTGTTGTAAATTTCTTTTAATTTTTTATTTACGGCTTCGGGTACCCTGTCTGCCACATTCCCGCCATAAGAGGCAACCTCTTTTATAATAGTTGATGAAGTAAAAGAATGCTCATTGTTACTCATTAAAAATATTGTTTCAAGCTCAGAATTTAAGTTTCTGTTCATTAAAAAAACCGCATATTCAAAATCAAAGTCAGAAACGGCCCTCAGGCCTCTCATAACAATATTTATTTTATTTTCTCTGCAAAAATCGGCTAAAAGCCCGGAAAATGTTTGAACACTCACATTTTTGTAATTTCTTGTAACTTCTTTTATTAATTTTACTCTTTGTTCCAGTGTTAATAACGATTTTTTTGATGAATTATGTAATACTGAAATTACAAGATGATCTACAATTTTTAATGACCGTTCAATAATATCTAAATGTCCATTAGTAAGAGGATCAAAACTACCCGGATAAACTGCTTTTTTCATATCGCCACAAAAGGTTTTTTAGATTTTTTGTAAAGAGTTAATAATTTATTTTTACTCTATAACTCAAACACACAATTTTTTCCTTTTTCTTTTGCTTTATATAATGCTTTATCTGTTCTATCTAAAAAAGAATCTAAGTCATCTGTATCTATTTTATATTCTGATACACCAATACTTGTTGTAAGACTAATTTTCTTATCTTCTGAAATTAAACAAAGCTTTACTATCATTTCACGCAGTCGTTCTGCGAATAAAACAGCGTTTTCTTTTTCAGTATTTGTTAGTATGTATAAAAATTCTTCACCGCCGTATCTTCCAAAATAATCATTATCTCTCATATTCGCTTTACATGAATCTGCGAATCTCTTTAACATTTTATCACCTTCTAGATGCCCATAATTATCATTAATTTTCTTGAAATTATCAATATCTAATATCATTATTGAAAGATTCGTATTGTATCTTTTTGCTCGGCTCATTTCTTTTTGTAATATTTCTAAGATATAACGTCTATTATAAGTATTCGTTAATTCATCTATAAAAGAATATTTATATAATTTTTGCTGTGTCGCATGCAACTCAATTATTAATTTAAAATGCCATAATCCAACTGATGGTACTAAAATAGCTGGCATGATTGTAGAAATAAAAAAACCTATTTTATCGGGTAGTACGCCTGTTAAAATTAATGTTATTATACTTGTACCTAAAACTGATAAAAATACAATAATTAACGTAAAAAACAATATAGATTTTAAAAGACCCTGTTTTATAATTATATTTTTAAGCATTTTATTATATCTTTTATAAAATGTACTAAAATAGAACTTATTTGTCAAGCGTATTCAATTTTAAAGATTTTATATTTTTTAAGATTAGATATGATTTAAAATATAATTACTTTAATATTCATAAAATTATTATTTATAAATTTCAAAAAAAGCCGAAAAAATATTATATGAAAAATAATAAATTGTGAGGAAAATGATATGTATGAATCTACACAACAAAATAAAGATAGTTTAACCCAGATTATTGATTTTTCAGGAGAATCAATTTCTAATCAAGAAAATTTATTAAAAGAATCTATTGAAGAACTTGAAAAAAAGTATGAATCGGTTTTAAACAATCCACAAAAGAAATCAATTGAAACAAGTAGTGTTGCAATTCAATTGGGGTTGAAGTATATGGAAACTGGAGATTATGACAAAGCCGTACAGGTAATGGAAAATATTAAAAATCGGGTTTTATATAATAAAAAAGTAACCCATACTGTTTTTTAAACATTTTTGACATGATAATAGAGTTTAACTATTAATATTTATATTTAAAATTTTTTATTAAATAATTCTTCGTAAAAATATAAAGATATTATAGCCTCTTTGTGCATGGTTTATGTATTCATGATTAAATTCTATTTTTTTATAATTATAATTGACAATATAATTTATTTTAAAAAAATAAAAACTTATTATAATATCTATTTTTCAGTAATTAATCAATGAAATATTCATATTCATTATATGTTTTCTTAATCCTATTATTTTTTAATTTTTTATTACCTAGCGATATTTTTCCACAAAAAAAGAATATTACAATTGAAGATGAAATTGATGATGAAATTGAAAAATCTTCAGATTCCGTTATAGAAAAAGAAGAAATTGTGGTAGAAGGCGAAGATGAAAAGATTCTTCAACCCGCTAAAGATAGCACAAAAATTATTAATCCCGAAGAAACTGAAATAAGCGAATGGTCTGAAAACGCTTCTCAAATTACAAAAAAAGAAAAACAGGGAGTTAAAAAAATTGAAAAAAGAGCCCAGATAAAAAGTGAATATGGACTATACTCTACTTTAGGCATTGATATATACGTTACGAAAAGAGACGACCTTGGTCTTTATCTTTTAGAATACGGTAGATTAAAAAAAGACTCTGAGGGCCGCGGGAAAACTATATACCGCGATTCTGAAACTTCTATTGATAATTTAAATTTAGTTAGCCATTTTAATATAAATACAGCTTATAAATTAATGTTAAAAACCAATTATATTGACGATATTCGAGGACTGCAAAATTCGAGTTTATACTCAAAACAATTCAAAAGAGGCGGATATATTGAAGTTCAAAATCAATTTCGCCCAAGTGAGGCACAAAAATTAAATATTTCTCTCTATGGAGTTTATATCAGCTCTGATCTTGAAGAAAAAACTCTGCCTAAATCTTCTTCTTCTTATACTGAAGGCAAATTGCAGGCATCCTGGCAATATATTTTTGGCAGAAGAAACTCTTTAAGCGTTTTAAGTAATTTTTGGTATGGTGAGCTAAATTCTCATTATAGCGACACTAAAAAAATATATCGTAGCGGGAAAATTTTTGTATCGGATATTTTTCCTATTTATAGAAATTATATAGGCGAAGATAAAACTCTTTGGGAAATAAACATAACCGCCGGATTCAAATCTTTTTTTGCCGCAGATATGAAATCGGTATTTGGTCCTTATTTTGTATTAGATAGTTTTTGGGGAAAATGGCATTCTAAACTTTTATTTGAGCGAGAGGCAAAAATTCCTTTGTTTTATAATTCTTTTCTTAACACTCCTTATTCCGCTCTATTTTCCTATGAAAATCCTGAAGATATGTATAAAGTATCTCTTAAAAACAGAATTCCTGTTTCTAAGAATGCTTCATTGAATATTGAAGCAGGATATGAATATTATTATCATTTTTTTGAGTTTTCATACCAGTTAGACGGCATTTATTTATTTAATGATAAAGTACTGCGCCAAGTTTATGGTACTTTAGAATTAGAGCAAAATTTAGGCTCTGATCTTTTTTATTCAACAGGTATTACGGGATTTTATTATCTTGATAACCTATATTTAAAACCAAATTTAGCTTCTTTTTTAAAATCCAGTTTCAGACCGGGAACATGGGAATTTAGTTTAGAATTAACTTTTATGGGAAAAAGAAAAGCCTTTACTACATCAGAAACATGGCTTAAACCTTACACATTATTAAATTTAATTATTACAAAAGAAATTAATCCTACTGTTAATTTTTTTATAAAAGGCGAAAATTTGCTAAACCAAAATTATATTCTAATGCCTCCCTATCATACATCTGGTATAAAAGGTTATGGCGGTATAAATATTCTTTTTTAGTATTCTTAATTTATATTTAATAGGCGTTTAAATTGTTCTTCCATTAAATCTTTTGATATACCGTTAGGAAGGTTTTTCAAACGTAAAGAAATACTCTCACCTAATTTTTCAAGATCTTTTAGGGTTTTTTCTTTCGAGTTATTTTCATGCAATAAATTCATAAAATCTTTTTGAATTTCTTTATTTTTTCTAAGTTTATCAGACATTAAGAAATATTTATGAATTTTTTTATTTATACCGTTTTTTTGATTATTTTTTACTTTAATTATTGGATATGTATAGATTCCTCTTTGAAAGTCTTGAAAAGGATCTTTTTTTAAAATTTTAGGATTAAAATAATCAAGATAGTCATCACGAATTTGAAAAAACATACCTATTTCTTTACCCAATATACTTAGCTTATTTATTTCTTCTTTCTTTAAATTACACCATAAAGCGGCAGATTCACAAGCTGCTTGAAATAATGAAGCTGTTTTACCATATATAATTTTATTATAAATTTCAATAGTTATGTTTGAATTTTTTTCATATTCCATTTGATAAAGCTCTGCCGTAGATAAATCATGTATCACTTTTGTGAATATTGACATCAATTGAGAATTATTAAATTCATTTAATTTTTTAATTCCACAGGCCAAAAGATAGTCGCCAGCTAAAACCACTGTTTTGCTACCAAATAAAGCTTTCCCGCTGGGTTTACCTCTTCTTGTATCGGCTTCATCTAAAACATCATCATGTAAAAGGCTGGCAGCATGAATAATCTCAACAATTGCCGCTAAAACTAATGCCCCTTTTGAATTTCCATTGTATATATTATTTAATAAACAAAGCATTATGGGTCTTACTCTTTTTCCACCGCTTTCGATTACAAACTTTTTTATATCATTTAAAACAGGAAGATCATCTAATATAATTTCTTCTAATCTTTTATTAACTGATTTTATTATTTCGTTTATATGTATTTTCTTCATTAACAAGATATTTTTTTACCCTATAATATACTTTTTTATACTCTAATCTTAATTATATTCTTCAATTATATTTTTAAGATATTCTTTAACGTAATTAAAACGTATGTTATCAATTAATTCTTTATCTTTTAAATTATTTTCTAATCTTAAAATTGTTTTATTTTCATTAGCAATAGTTATAGATTCTAGGCTAAAATTATTAAACTCTATGCCTAACTCATTAAAATCATAAATTAAATTTTGTTTTACTAATTTTGATATTTCTTCGTTTTCATTTAATAAGTTTAATAAATCTATTGTTCCGGCATTTAAAGTTTCTTCTATCGATTTTTGTGTTTTTTGTATTATTATCTCCTGTATTTTTTTTTCAACCGTAGATGTATCATACGTGTGATATTTTAACACAAAGTTTTGAATAAACTTTCTACTGTCATTTACTGTTATAGTATATTCTCCAAATGCTTTTATGGGAACCATTGTTCCATACTTTGGTTCTATTACTTCAAAATCTTTTAAAGTGCCCCATCTTTTTCTATTAAAAATTTTTATATTTATAAACCATGCCGTTGCAGTAAATATCATATTTTTTTCAACTTTTTCAGGCAAAGTCTTTTTCATTATAGGAAATAATTTTATGCTTAATTCATGTGTACCCTGCCTAAAAGCATCTAGTGCCTCATTATTTTTTGAGAAAACCACTTCTTGACTTTCATTAACTTTAATTTCATGCCCCAAGGCAAATATATCGGATGGATGCCGCCAGATTAAATCTTTACTATCACCTTCAAATTTAATTTCTTTTTCAATATTCATATTTATTTAATTTTAATGAATAGCACTTAAAAAGATAAAATCAGCCGTCAACCTGATTTTATCTTTATTTTTACATTTTACTTTTCAACCTAATTTAAATAAAAAAATCGTCTTTATATGTTAAATTTATCATCTATACCAATTCGAAAAGAACCCATATTAAATGAGATTTGTGAAAAAAAACAAGTTGAATATGAAAGAAATTCTCAATCGAAACATCCTGCCCTTCAAAAAATAAGAAAACCTGCTAAGCTTTTTCCTCATTTATCTGAAATTGAACTGGTAAGACACTTTACGCGTTTATCAAAACAAAATTACGCTTGGGAAGACGGTTTGTATCCTCTTGGTTCATGTACTATGAAATATAATCCTATAATAAACGAAAAATTATCTGCAAATGAAATTTTTGTGAACTTACATCCCGGTTTAAGCGAAAAACATACTCAGGGCGCTTTGAAACTATTATATGAAACACAAAATATGATAGAAAAAATTGTAGATTTACCTGCTGCCACTTTATTACCAGCCGCAGGTGCGCACGGAGAACTCGCCGGTGTTTATATGATTAATGCTTATTTTAATAATAAAAATGAAAAGCGAAAGACTATTTTAATTCCCGATTCAGCTCATGGAACAAATCCTGCTTCGGCGGCAATGGTAGGATATAATATTGCCAAAGTTCCTTCTACTGAAGATGGATTAACTGATCTTGACGCTCTTTCTAATTTAACAACTGAAGACACTGCGGCATTGATGATAACAAATCCTAATACGCAGGGTATTTTTGAAACAAATATTATAAAAATAAAAGAAATTTTAAATAAAAAAGGAGCGCTTCTCTTTGTAGACGGAGCCAACTTAAACGCTTTGGCCGGCAAAGTTTCATTTGAAAAAATGGGAGTAGATTTAAGTCAGCTAAATATGCATAAAACTTTTTCTACACCTCATGGAGGCGGCGGACCGGGACAGGGAGTTTTAGTTTGCTCTGAAAGAATGAAACCTTATTTACCAGCGCCCCATGTTCGAAAAATTTACAAAGACAATCTTGAATTCTATGAATTTTATATTCCGGAAAAATCTATAGGATATATGAAAGCCTTTTATGGTCAATTTGGGGTTATTGTAAGAGCATGGGCATACGTAAAAACACTTGGAAGCAATATAAATCAAATGACAGAAAGAGCCGTACTAAACAGCCGTTATTTGAAATTAAAACTTAAAAAATATTTAAAAATTTCATCTGATCTGCCGGTACTTCATGAATCTGTTTTTAATCATAATACCTTAAAAAATAAAGATTTTACTACAATGCATTTTGCCAAAGCTCTTTTAGATCGGGGTTTTTACGCTCCCACTGTATTTTTCCCTCTTCATATTCCCGGCGCTATAATGGTCGAACCTACTGAAACTGAAACAAAGCAAGAAATGGATGCTTTTGTAGAAGCAGTCAAAGATATTTTTGAAACCATAGAAAAAAATCCTAATGATATAAAGAACGCTCCTTGTCACACTTTTGTTAGAAAATTAGACGAAGTAAAAGCAGCCAGAGAAACCATTTTAACCTGGAACATGCATAAATGATAATATATGAATCATTTTTTTAAATAAATATCTTGTTCTTTTACAAGTTTTAAGCATTGCCTTATAAAAAATGGTGCCATCATCATTAAAAGCAGAATTGGATCCCTCTGTAATTTCAAGAATTGTATGCTGAGCCCCTATAGAAAGTATCTGGTTGGCCTCGTTATATTTTTTTATTTTTTCATCATTAGCTGTTATTTTAGAAATTAAAGATTTTATCTTTTCTTTTACAGGATTTCTTTTTGCTTCAAATAACATTTTTATATTTTCAATATATAATTTTTCAAGCATATTAAAATCAAATAATATTAATTCTAATTTATTTTTTATTTTCAATTCTAAATTTTCATGTATTACATTTTCTTTATTTATATCTAAATTTACTTTTAATCTTTCATTATCATTTGTAAATATCTCAGATATATCTTTATAAATAAAACCCTTTAATTTAACACCATTTTTTGTGGCGTTATATAAATTTATTATATTGTCCCCGCTATTATATATTTTTGCTTGATTTTCAAACCATTCAATAAAAACCTTTAATTTAGCGTTTGTAAAAATATTATTATCTTTTATTGATGTTACCTTTAATGCCGGTAAGGCCTTCATCTGCTTTAAATTATGATTTTCTATTGTTTTATATTTATTCATTTTATAATATATCATATTTTCAAGAACGGATCCTTTTACATGGGCGGTTTTATTAGAAAAAGATAGATCTTGTCCCGTTAATATAATATTTCTTGCCTTAAATTTAACCGCTAAATCAAAGGCATTTGTTGTTACTGAACCTCCGTGTGCAATTTCACCTCTATCGCCATAATGATTTCTTATTATTTGATCTATATAAAATGGATTATCCCACCATATCATCGTACACCCATTGGCTATTAGAAAATGAGGTATCACATGACAAACAACCGGATCTAATATCCAAATTGACTTTTTTACTTCTTTTGATAATACATAATAATGATTTAACCACTGAGGATCAGCGGCTATAACAATATCAGGAATAATATTATTTTTAATTAATGGAATATAAGCCGTATCTGCTGCTATTAATAAAAAATTACTTCTATATTTTTTTAACTCTTCATAACTTTCAGACAATGATGGACCCGCCCCGGCGATTACAATATTTTCTGTTTTGATTTTACTCGTTATGTTTATTAATTTTTCGCCTAAAATTATTTCTTTAATATTTAAACTTATATTTTTGTTCCATATATCTTGAAATTTAATTAAAGTTGCCTGATTTACGGCTCTTTTTTCAATTAAATTGGCCATCTTATCTTGTACTTTTGTATATAAACTTGAATAAGCCTGATAAGATGCTGGATGAGTAAAAATTGATATAGTTTCCACTTTTTTGCCTTTAATAAAAGGTAATATGGGTTCTAAATTTATAATATTTATGTTCTCAGGAAAATATATATATAATTTTTTTTCTTTAATTATTTCTTGAATAATTACTAAATTTAATAAGTATACCAGCACTTCTAAATCTGGTTCTATTAAAAGTATTGATTCTATATCATTATTTAAAAATGCCTCATGTATTATATATCCGGCACCAGCGCCTATTAATATTAAATGCTTTGTATTTTTATTTTTATCAATTATACCATGCAACTGCCTCTTTGCTTCTCTATAGGGGTCTTTTCTTGAGTGATACCATACATTATTTTTTTGAAAAGTAAAATGATTTTCATTTTCAATATTCCCAGAAAATGATTTTATATTTATAATTTTATTTTTGATATCATAATTTGTGTCATAATACAAACAATTTTCTTTTTCAAGATAATTTAAATTAGCAGATGCTTTTTTTAAAAAATCATTGTTCATTATAAAATTATAAATATTTTTTTTAAATTATTTTATTAATTTATTCTGTTTATTATTGTATGGGTTCTTCTACTTGATTTTCTTCTTCTTTTTCTTCTGATTCATTGACTGCAGATTTTAATGGCATCTCTTGTTCTAAAGGCGGTAAAAGCATTTTTCTAGTAATCTCTGCTCTTCTTTTGGGATTAAATAATGTCAATAAATAAGGAGAGATAGATGCCATCCCTTCTTCTTCTGCAGTTCTATCAATTTGTCTTAAAACTTCAATTATATCAAAATCACGCCAGTTTTCCATCATTTCTCTTGCTTTTTCCGGCGGCATGCTGGTTACCTTGCCAGCCATATCTTCAATTTTCTTTTTTCTATCTTCCCAGTCTTTTGTGATCATATATAACTTTTCTTTTTCTTTTTGCATACTGTTCATAAATTCTTTTATTTCTTTTTCTTTTTGATCTAAACTGTCCGTTTTTTCTTTAATTTTTTCTTCCATTGATACAAGTTTTTCTTCTTTTTCTATAAGTTTTTCTTCCCATTTTTGAAAACTAACTTTTTCAACTTCTGATGGTAATTCCATGTCACTTGATACGGGGGGATTTTTAGGTCTTAAAAATGTCAGATAATCAGCCGCTTGAATTATGCCCATCATATCAAGAACAAATACAAACACTCCTGAAAAAAACAAGATTGTAAGCATTAACAATATGGCTATTTTTCTATCTGACATAATTTTTATGCTCTAACCAACATTTCTCTTCTTATTCTATTTAATATTAAACTCATTTTATCTAATTCTTTTTCAAGCCGAAATATTTTTTTTCTAAGTATATTAAAACTTTCTTTAACATATCTTAACTTATTAACATATTTTTCTTTTTTTACATGAATTAGCCCTAATTTCATTTTTCTCTCCTATTATGAAAGTCTTACTTTCTTTCTATTATATTGTTCATCCAACAATTGTATCTCTTCTCGACCCGTTTCATAACAGTAATTTTCCCACTTTTTTTCTTTAATTATTTCTATTACTCTGCGATTTTTTCTTGCAATAATCATTTCATCTTGTTTCTTTTTTAATCTCATTTCAATTTCTAACATTTTTCTTTCTGCGATTTCTTTTCTTTTCTTCATATTATAAAAATAATTCTGCATTATAATTTGATATGATAAGTCAAATATACCCTCTCGCATTTTTATAGCTTCTTCAGAAAGCAATATTCCTGATTTTTCATAATAATTATTTATTTCTATCTGCTGGTTTTCTGCTTCTTGAGCTACTTTTGAAAGTTCTACCATTTTATTTTTTTCTTCTAATTTTTTAAGTTTTAAAAACGGTTCCAGCTTAAATTTAAATTTTTTCATTTTCTTTATCTAAGTCTTTTTGCGCCTGACTCTTTAACAGTTATGGTTTTTTCATAAATTCTCTTTAAATTATTTAATGTATTTTCTTTTGTAGAATGTTCATTAATGCCCTGCTTTAAAAAACTATCAAAATCAGATTTCAGCTGTATTGCTTTATCTAACACTAAATTTGCCCCTCTTACGTATGCGCCAAGATTAATTATCTCTTCATTTTCCTGGTATTCAGCTAATAATTCTCTTAATTTAGCAGCTTCTTTATAATGATTTTCGTCTGTTACAAACGGCATACTTCGGCTTACAGACTCTACTATTTCTACAGCTGGATAATGCCCCCTGCCCGCTAATTTTCTGGATAAAACAATATGACCATCTAATATACCTCTTGCCGCGTCTGCAATTGGTTCATTTAAGTCATCGGCTTCTACCAGCACAGTATAAATACCTGTTATACTTCCTGTTTTAGCATTACCCGCACGCTCTACAAGCTCAGGCAGCATACTAAATACAGAAGGCGGATAACCTTTTGTTGTAGCAGGCTCTCCCGCAGCAAGACCCACTTCTCTTTGTGCCATTGATAAACGAGTTAGAGAATCCATCATTAAAAGAACATCTTTTCCTTTATCTCTAAAATACTCAGCTATAGTAATAACCATATAGGCCCCTCTAATTCTATGCATGGGACTGTCATTAGATGAAGCAACCACAATTACCGATTTTTTCATCCCCTGCTCGCCAAGTTCATTTTCTATAAATTCTCTTACTTCTCTTCCTCTCTCTCCTATTAACCCTATTACGTTAATATCGGCCTTGCTATAACGTGCAATCATTCCCATAAGCGTACTTTTACCCACGCCAGAACCAGAAAATATTCCAATACGCTGTCCTTTGCCCATAGTTAAAAATGAATCAATTGATTTTATACCTGTAGTCAGATCTTTTCTTATTAATGGTCTTTCAAGAGGATTGGGAGGATTATTATATAAACTTCTTTTTTCACTGGCAATTAGGCTGCCTTTGTTATCCAGAGGTCTTCCAAGACCGTCTATTACACGTCCCATTAATTCATCACCAACAAATGCTTTTAAGGGAGACCCTGTAGATAGAACTCTGCTTCCCGGATATATTCCCGCTATATTTTCTAATGGCGATAAAACGACAAAATCATCTCTAAATCCTACTACTTCTGATAAAATATATGCTTCGTCTTCAATTTTTTCAATGTGACATAATTCTCCAATTTGAACCTCAGGACCTTTAGATAAAATTATTTTACCTGTAACCTCTACAACACTTCCCAGCGATCTAATCGTCTCGGTTTTTTCAACCAAATTTCGATATTTTTCAAGATAGTTAACAGGTTTTACAATTTTTTTTGCTATCATAATGGCTTAGCGTTTCTTATTGCTTCTTCAATTTCTTTAAGCTGAGTTGAAATTCTAGCGTCAATCGCTCCAACATCTGTTTCTATAATTACACCGCCTCTATCTACCCTTGAGTCTTCATATATATTGACTTTTCTTAATGATTCCATCATTTTAATTATTTCATCTTTATGCGCCGTTGTTAGTTCTAAATCTGTAAAATTTACCCTAATATCAATTCGGTCACGATCTTTTATTTTAGCTAACGCCTCTCTGATATTATTAATAACAACTTCTTTTCTTTCAATTATTTCATCTTTAATTACTTTTCGTGCAATTATTAAGATCATCTCAACCATTTGTTTTTCTGACTCTTTAACCACCTGTTCTCTAACATCAATGGCATGACCTAATATTGTACCTAATCTATCAATTAGCCTTTTTACTTCTCCCTGACCTTCCCTGTAACCCATTTCTCTACCCGCGTTGTAACCTTTTTGATAGGCCTCATGTTCAATATCTGAAACCCGCATTTCTGCTTCTTTAATCATTTTTTCTACTTCAAGTTTAGCTCTTTCTATTATCTGGTCTGATCTTGAACGTGCAGATTCATCTTCTTTTTTTGTTTTCTCTTTTGCTTCTTGAATTAATCTAAAGGCTTCAGCTTTACCGTTTTCAATAATTTCATTAACCCTAGATTCGGCGTTTTTTTGCCTGTCTTTAATATTTTGCTCGGTTTCGTCCCTATATCTTTCAAGTTCAGCCTCTATTTCTTCTATTGACGGGCCGGTATACTGTTCAATAACATTACCCTCAGAGTCTAACTCAAATTCTGAAAGTTCATCAAACTGCTGGTGTTTTTTATATCTGTCAGGAAGATCAATTATAATTGGTTCTTTTTGTATATCTGCTTCTTTTGATTTAAATAATATTTTTGCCATATAAATTTCCCTTTTAATTACACAACAAGCTCATCTTCACCGGCTCTTGCTACTACAATCTCGCCTTCTTCTTCCAGTTTTCGTATAATATTTACAATTTTCTGTTGCGCTTCTTCAACATCTTTTAATCGTATCGGTCCCATAAATTCCATATCTTCTCTTAATAACGCCGCGGCTCTTTTAGACATATTTCTAAAAATTTTCTCTTGAACTTCAGTATCTACCGCTTTTAAGGCCTTAGCTAAATCTTGATTATCAAGTTCACGAAGAGTTTTTTGAATAGCTTTATCATCAAGAAGTACTATATCTTCAAATACAAACATTTTTTTCTTTATTTCTTCAGCTAATTCTGGATCTTCCTCTTCAAGAGCTTCTATAATACTTTTTTCTGTTCCTCTATCTACATTATTTAATATATCTACAACAGCATCAATACCACCCGCAGAAGCATAATCTTCATTAGATAACGTAGATAACTTTCTTTCTAATACTCTTTCTACTTCTCGAAGAACTTCAGGAGATGTCCTATCCATTTTTGCAATTCTTCTAGCCACATCAGCTTGAATCTGATGCGGTAAACTTGATATAATAAAAGAAGATTTTTGTGGATCTAAATATGAAATTATAAGCGCTATGGTTTGTGGATGCTCATTTTGTATGAAGTTTAATAAATGACTGGGATCCTGCCTTCTGACAAAATCAAAAGGTCTCACCTGAAGAGAGCTTGTTAGTCTGTTAATAATATCAATAGCTTTTTGCGTTCCCAAAGCTTTTTCAAGAATTCCACGCGCAGAATCAATACCACCTTTTGTAATGAATTCCTGGGCCATCATCAGCTCTTGAAATTCTTGAAGCACTCGTTCTTTATCATCAGGAGTAACTTTCTCTAAACGAGCAATCTCATATGTCAATGTATCAACTTCAGCTTCAGCTAATTTTTTCATAACTTCCGATGATACATCAGCTCCAACAGCCAATAAAAATATAGCGGCCTTTTGTTTGCCGCTCATATCTGATTGTTTACCTACCATATATTACTCCATTTTTTTAATATAATATTAAATTTTTTATCTTTTTTTTCTATCATTATCATTCAGCCTAATATAATTATATATTATACTCTTTTTCATGTCAAAGTTTATTCTTCTGCCAGCCATGTTCTTAATAGTTGGGCCACGTCTTCAGGTCTTTCTTTGGCCAAATTAATCGCATTTTCAAGCATTTCTTTTCTTGCTCTTTCTTCAAGAGACATTTCGACCTCTACACCTTCTTCTTCAATAGCTCGTAACGCGGCTTCTCGCATCATTTGCTGCTGCGCGGCTAGTTCCTCTTCTCTTAATCGTCGTCGTTTTTCCATCTCACGCTTTATGCCGTGATAAACAGCAAACGCTAAAAATATTACTAAAAATGAAATTAAGCCTACCAAAAGAAGTCTTCTTATCATCTTACTTTTTCTAAGAGCCGCATCTTCTTTTTCATGCTCTTTCGAACGATCTTTTTGAATATGTTTTACAGAAATTTGATCGCCTCTAGACAAATCAAACCCAATTGCTTTTTTTAGAGAATCTTGAACATTTCTTAGCTCATCATCACTCACAGATACATATTTTCTTTTATATCCAGATTCATCTTCCTTTTCACCTGCATTTTCCCACCTGCCGTCAAGTATAACCGCTAAATTTACTTTCTCTACTTCCCATGGTTGTTTATCAATTTTTCTTTTTGTTTTATTAAATTCATTATTTTTTATATTTTCTGTTTTTTCGTATCTTGCTTTTTGATAATCTTTATCTTTATAACCGGGAGGGATATTTGGCTCTGTTCCGGCCGGACCCTCTGGAGTAAATCCATTACCTTCAAACTTTTCTGATGTTACTTTTGAAGAAACTTCAAGAGAGTCTTTGACCTGAAGTTCAGAATAGGGAGTTTTCGGATCATCTGGTATCATTACAACAGGTTCAACTTCTGTTTTTTCAATTTCTTCTTTATCCCATCGCATTTTTATCTCAAGCCTTACAATATCAGCTCTATCATTACCATAAAAAGAATTTAATGAATTTTTTATATCAGTTAATAGCTTAACCCTTTCTTTTTCTTGTATTTTCAGTCTCTCTGAAATTGCTTTTAGCTCCCACTTTTCTTTGTCTATTTCATTGTCATAATCATTCAATATTTCACCATCTGGGCCAGCGATAGACACATTTTCTTTTTTTAATCCCGGAACAGAACGGCTCACTAAAGTAACAATCCCTTCTATTTCTCTTCTTGTGAGTTTATCTACCCCCGGAGTGTATTTCAGTAAAACAGCAGCGCTTGCGGGTTCTAATCTTTCTTCAAACAACGCTTCTTCGGGAAAAGCAATATTAACTGTCGCTTCACTTACAGATTTTAAAGTAGATAATGTTTTTGAGATAGCGCCCATTAGGGCTCTTTGTTTTTTTATATCTTTTTCAAACTGGGTTTCTGACCACTTATCTATGTCAAAAAGCTCCCAGCCGGCAACACCTTTGGGAATCATGCCTTCCTGCGCCAGCTTCATCATGATTTCATCACGTTTATCAGCTGAAACAAACACTCCCTCTGTACCTGAAGTTGTAAACGAATAGTTCAATTCTTCAAGTTTCGCGGTTACTTCTGCGAATTCTTTTGTACTGATGCCTTCAAACAAGGCAACCCTGCTTTCTTTTGATGAAACAGTCGCCACTAACACCAAAGCCACAACAACAGTGCCTAAAACGGCACCAGCAATTATTTTTTGCGTTGTCTCTAACTTATTAAATGTTTCTTTAATACTTTCAAATAAATTTTTGAAATCTGGCATGGGGGCCTCTTTTTATAAAAATTTCCCCAAGTTCCCTATGAATATATTTTTTATATTTTTTATATTTTTTTAACATTATCTCAAATTAATTAATTCTCTATACGTTTTTACAGCTAAGTCTGCCAGTGTTTTAGTATACGTTAGCGACATCCTTGCTTTTTCTGCAGCAATCAATACAGAATGCAGACTAACAGAACCCGGATCAGACACTAACTGCTGAGATAGTTTCTCTGAATCTACTTGTTGATCGTTTACTTTTTGAAGTGTCTTAAACAAAAGACTCGCGAAATTTTCTGCCGGTGATTCTGAAACTTCTTTAGGCCTTATTTCGTTAAAATGATTTTTTTGAGACACACTCAAAGGAATTATGTCTCCTTTTGCCATCTCTAATGGTAATATTTGGCTACTTATACCCATATTATTCCTCCTACTATATAATCAATATCCTGTCAATTAATTTTTATATACTTTTATCTTCCTATCTGCATGGCGGCCCTAAACATACTTTTAAATCCGTTTATCATCTGAGCGTTAGCTTCATACGAACGGCTGGCCGAAATCATGTCGACCATTTCTGTAACCGGATTGATATTTGGATATTCAACATATCCCTTTTTAGGTCCAATTTTTATGGCGTCGGGATGACCGGGATCATATACCAATCGAACGGGCGTTGTGTCATCTCTTTCGACCTTTACTACCCTTACCCCTTTGCCTTCACCCGGCCTTATGCCAAAAGGATAAACCGGAGAATTCCATTTAGCTCTTAAATTAATAGGCTGTAAAACTACTCTTCTTCTTTTGTACGGTCCGTCACCCTCAGTTGTTCTTGTGGTTGCTGCGTTTGCAATATTGTTTGAAATAACATCCATCTTAAGACGCTGAGCGCTTAAACCCGTTGAAGCAATATTTATCGTGTTAAACATATTTATTTACCTTCTTTTATGCTGTTCTCATAACCATACTTAACATTCTAAAATGATTGTTTATCTGCCCCGTCATCATTTCATAAGTCATTTGATTTTTTAAGGCGAGATTCATTTCATGTTCAACATCTATGTTATTACCATCATTTCTCATGGTAGATAAATAATCAACATTTATCTTTGAAGAAACATCTTTATAGTCTAATGACTTATAAAATGAAAAGTGCCTTGAGTCTGTTACCTTAGCGGGAACTTCATTTTCTTTAACATATTTTTCTGAATCAAGAGCACGCCTCAACTGAGCCTCAAAAGCTACCTCGCTTCTTTTAAAATGCGGCGTATCTACATTAGCTATATTATCAGAAACAACCTTGCCTCTAAGCTCTGCCGTATCTAGTCCCTTTTCAAGAAAATATACAGCCTTGTTCCAATTTAAATTTGAATCTATCATATCTTTACCTATATCGTCTTATTTTAAAAAAAGTTTAGTTTATTTCAGGGGACATAATAAAAATTTTATATAAATTGTATATATAAATTTTTATTTTTTTAATATAAAAAAGACAGGATTAACAGGATTTTCAGGATATTGAAAGATTCAATATTTAATTATGGATAACTGTAAATAAATAATAAACAAAAATAATCTTGTAAATCATCACTAAACTTGTAATTTCTTACCCGTACTTCAGACTACCAATAAAAAATTCTGGACATGGCCGCTAATAATCATTATTTTGGTATACTCAACTTAAGGAGAAAACTTATAATGATAAACAAAAAAAAATCAGTTCTTATTTTGTTCATTAGCGCGATTACTATTTTTTCAATTCACCTATTTGCCCAAAGCGCGCATAGCAGCTTAAAAGATACGGCTCTATTAAAAAGATTTAAATATATATCTGAAAGATTAATGTGTCAATGCGGATGCAAACTTCCTCTTGACACCTGTAATATGAGCGACTGCATTGCATGGCCAATGCGTTCTGCCATTGAAAAGTTTTTACAGGCAGGTAAATCTGATGAATATATTATAAACGGTTTTATAAACGGTTTTCACGACATAGTTGATACTGATCCCGCGTTCGCGCATGCGCGTGCGACAGGATCCCATGATGTATTCAGAGAAGGTATCGGCGAAGAAGGTTATACTGAACCCCAAAGTAAATCACATGAACTTTTAATTTATTTAGCAGGTCTTTTGTTTACGGGTGTTGCAGGTTTATTTATAAGAAATCATTTTAAAAAAATTAATAAAGAAACCGTAAAATCAGATAAAAATACAGAAAAACTGACCGGTAAAGAAGAAGAATATTTTAAAAAACTTTATGATGAAGAGTAATTTATTCTTTATAAAGCATGAGCCATGGTTTTTCTTTTAGAAGCTTAAAAAGTTCTTTAGCATTTTCAATGGCTTCATTGGTATTTTCATAAATATTTTCATCGGCAATAAACTTACCCACAGAACCGCGTCCCGAATTAATTCTCTGGGTAATTAAATTCAAATCTTTAGATATTTGAGACATATTCTCAAGCATAATTTGAATATCCTGCTTGTTTTTTGTTGATATATCTGAAAAGTTTTCAGATAAAATGTTTAGTTTTTTCATTAATATATCAAGATGATCTGATAAATTACTAAAAGATTCTCTTGCCTGTTTTATAGTAAGCCTTATATCCTGCCTGTTTTCAGAGGCTATAGCGTTTAAATTTGATATAAATCTTTCAGTTTCCTGCATAATTTCTGCTAGAACCTGACCGCCGCTTTTGCCGTCAAACCAGCTTGAAAAAACCATCAACATTTGATCAATAGAAGGGGGATCTATTCCTTTGTACACGTCTCCCGGTTGAATAAATTCATCACCTTCTTGCGCGGGAGGAATTGTTATATTTATAAATTTTTGCCCCATTAGACCTGTTGTGTATATCCCAAATTGTGTTTCTGGTCTTTTAGGTATTTTGTCTCTAAGATCGTTATTTAAATAAAGTTTCACGTATGTCTGCATATCTTTTTGATAAATCGATTTTACGTATCCTACTGGAATACCTCCTGAAACTTTTACAGAAGCTCCTTCTGATAAGTTATTTAAGAAAGAAAATTGCAAATCTATGCTAAAACCTTCGGCCGCGACGCGCCATCTGGCAAGAATGGCCAAAGATGTTATAAAAATAATGGCCCCTATAACAACCATTAATCCCACGTAAATTGCTGTATTTCTACTCGTACCCATTTTTATTTATCACCTATTATAAAATAGGAATTGGTCCTTTGGCTTCGCCTCGAATAAACTGATTTACAATAGGATCTTTGCATTCTTTAAATTCCTCTGGCTCTCCTGTTAATATAAATTTACCGTCATACAGCATAGCCGCTTTACTGGCTACTTTAAAAGTTGAATTCATATCATGAGATATTACCAAGGTAGTTACTTTTAATTCGCGGCTTAATGTCAAGATTAAATCGTCTACTGCCGAAGCCAATATAGGATCTACACCGGTTGTGGGTTCATCATATAAAACGATTTCTGGGTCTAAAGCAATGGCGCGCGCTAAACCTACTCTTTTTTGCATACCTCCTGATAATGACGAAGGCGCCTTATCTTCAACAGATTTTAAGCCAACGAGGGCCAATTTTTCAGAAACAATAGTTTTAATTTCTTCATTTGATTTTTTAGTAAATCTTCTGAGAGAAAAAGCTACATTTTCAAATACAGTCATCGAATCAAAAAGGGCCGCCATTTGAAACAATACGCCTACTTTTTTTCTTATTTTTTCAAGTTCTTTTTTACTTATTGAAAAAATATCATTACCCTCAATATAAATACTGCCAGAATCTGGCATCATTAAAGCGCATATATGTTTTAGAAGTACAGATTTTCCGGCGCCGCTTTTTCCTATTATGTACATAATTTCACCTTTATGAATATCAAGATTTATGCCGTTTAAGATCTTTTTGTCACCAAACGATTTCGTTAAATTTTTTATTTCTATAACCGGCCCCATTCTTATAATCCAAACAATTGAAAAATATATGTAATAAAATAATCAGAAACTATTATGGCCATAAAAGAAAAGACTACAGCCTGAATAGCCGCCTGGCCCACCCCCTGGGCGCCGCCTTTTGCTCTGAAACCGGTAAAACAAGAAATGAGAGCAATTTCTGCGCCAAAGAATATTGTTTTACCTACTCCCGAAATTAAATCTTTCGCTCTAAGCATATTTCTCGCGCTTTCAAAATAAGTTCCCAAGGGAATATCAAGACTAACATATGAAATTATAGCTCCGCCAAAAACACCTACTAAAATAGCCATAGTTGCCACAAGAGGCAGTGAAATAATAGCTGCCAAAAAACGGGGAACAGATAAATATTGAACAGGATTTGTGGCTAATGTGCTTAACGCGTCAATTTGTTCTGTAACTTTCATGGTACCTACCTCAGCGGCTATAGAAGAACCCACCCTGCCCGCTAATAAAACCGCTGTTAAAACCGGAGCTAACTCTCTAACCATAGCCATAGAAATACCACCGCCCATATATGTGGTTATACCCTGAATTTGCTCTTCCATAGGTCCACCTAGCTGTAATGCCATCACCATTCCCACAAAAAAAGAAGAAATAACGCCTACAGGTATTGATTTTACGCCAATTTGATGCATTTGAAAAATAAGCGCTTTAATATCAAATGGTCTCGCAAATATAAGCTTAAGAGTTTCAAACACAAATATACTAAAAGAACCAATTTCTTCTAATAAATTTAGAAATCCTTCGCCTGTTTTTTGAAAAATTTTCATATCAGTTCAACTTTAATTTCTTTAATAATTAGACAATGATTTATTTATAACGGTTTGTATGCGTATAAAACATACGAAGAATTTATATATTTTCCTTTCTTTTTTCTAAATGAGTGAATATGATACAATATAATTTTCATCCAGTTTTTATAGTCTTTAATAGAATTAAAACCCGACTTAGCTTTTTGTAACTTTGCCAAAAGAGAAAAATCGACAGGTATAAATTCTTTAAATTTATTAAAACCTATTTGTTGAAGCATATTTTTTAAGCCAGAAGCCGTAAAATAAACGAGATGTCCGGGTAAAAAATAATGATATTTATCTTTTTCTTTTATTGCCTGCCATGCGTCAAAATTAGCTGTTTGTATAATTAAAAATCCTCCTGGCTTTAATAAACGGTAAGCCGATTGAAAATGCGAGACGGGCTCATCTAAATGTTCAGCTGTTTCAATCATGGTAATTACATCAAAACTTTCGTTTTTAAAGATTTTTCTATCGGGCAGATTTATTAAACTGCCTTGATACAATCCTTTGTATTTTGGCGCAAGTTTTAATTTTTGAACCCACTTCAATCCTTCATTTACGGCAAAATTAGATATATCTAATCCATAACTCTCAAAATTTTGAGAGGCTACATAAACAAAACCTCCAAAAGAACATCCAACATCTAAAAACCTTCCTGATTTCTTATAACGCTGTATTGTTTTTAATCTTGAAACCCAAACTTTTTTTGCGCCTTGAAGAACCTTTCTTTCGTCGTAATATGTATAATCTGCCCTGCCTTCATAATATCCCTGATTATAAAATTCTTTCGCATTTAATTGGGGATATTGAAATAACGAAAGACAGTTCGCGCATTTTCTTATAAAAATATCTTTTTCAAATTTATCAATAACTGACCATAAATAATTGTTTGAACTTTGACATACTTTACATTTCATTATTTTCGCGCTTCAAAAATATGATGTGCAATAAGTTTATTTTCACCTAAAGGTATGCGTGAAATAAAGCCATAACGAATATCAGAAAAATTAGAAAGAAGTTCTTCAGCTTTTTCTTTAGAATATAATAAAGCACTACCGTCTTTTAGTGCCCCTTTTTTTAAAACATTATTTAGATGCGTGTCTTTATCTGATCTAATTGTTAATAAGAAGCTTCCTTCTTTTTTTAAAATTCTATTGATTTCTATTACTGATTTTTTCGCGTTTTCTTCTGAAAGATAATGTAAAACCCCCCATGATAAAACAACATCAAAACTGTTATCGGCAAAAGGTATACAATCGACAGAAGAAAGTATTTTCTTAAAAGGTAAAGAAAGCAAAGCTTCATAAGAAAAATCTAAACCTACCGCGCTTATACCTATTTCTTTTAGATAGAAAAGATGTCTGCCCGAACCGCAGCCTAAATCTAATACTTTTAAGTTTTCGTTTTTTTTATTTTGTAAGTATTTAATAAAATATCTTACTACATTTTCATCCGGAATTTTTAATTTAGCTTCTGGTTTAGTATAATGTGAATTCCAAACATTTCGATTTTTATTTTCTGTTACCATTTATTTTTTGTTTTTTATTCTTTTTATTCTTAATACCTTAATTATATTGAATTTTTTCCTTTTTGTTATAACAAAAAGAATTTATTGTTATTATAATTTTTAATTATATTTTTTGTTAAATATACTATAATTATTTTTCACACAGTTTTATTTTTTCCGCGTATTTTGATTATAGTTACCTTTATAGGCATTTTGATATTACAAATTAGATAAGTACGGCAACGGATTTATCTGTTTATTTTGCATTTTTACTTCATAATGCAAATGAGGACCTGTAACCTGACCGGTTTTTCCCATATATCCTATAACTTGTCCTTTTTTTACTTTATCACCTACTTTTACTTTTGCCTTGTTTAGATGTGCATATAAAGTCTGATAACCATATTCATGTTGTAAAACCAGCCTTAATCCATATCCGCCGCCATAACCTCTCTTAATAACAACTCCATTTGCAGAGGCAAAAATTGGTGTACCTACGGCGTCAGCTAAATCAACACCAAGATGAAACTCGTTTGTATATCCAAAGGGAGAAATTCTGGGCCCATAAAAAGAAGTAAATCGACCCCCAGCGACTGGCCAATAATAGGGAAGACCATTTTGCACGTTTATTCTTTCATCTAAAAAATTTTGAATTGTTTTTAAAGCTTGTATGGTTTGTTTCATTTCGATGCTTAGTTTTCTATAAGCTAAAACATCTTCATTGTAAGAAAAATTACGATTTATTTGATTATTTTCCCAGCCAGACAAAAGGTCCTCTTCAATACTCGTTATTTGTAAATTAGTTTCATTGTTTTTATGTTTTTGCTCAATTAAAATTACTCTTTCTATTAAGTCTTTACTTTCTTTTAATATTTGCTCTTCTGCCTGTCTATAGATAACATCATCTGAAAAAAAAACCTTTAGTTCAGTTTTTTCAAGTTCTGCTTTTTCAAAATAATTATACAGTTTTTCTTTTATTTCATATTGATTTTCCATTAGCTCATCTAATTTTGAAAGATACTGGTTTTTTTCATTTAAATATACTTTCGAATTAGCGTATAATTGATTAACTTCACCTCTTATGTTATTTTGAAGTTTCATAGATAATAAAGATGCTGAAAATACAGCTAATATAATAAAAATTATAAACGCTACTGTAAACTTACTCAATTGAAGATGAATAATATGTTTTTCACTGTGCGGAACAATCATGAATGTCAGTTTCTCGTGTCCCTTTTTTCGCAGTTTTTGAATTACATTTCGTGTTAAATGATGTTTTTTCTGCATAATTTTTGTCAGAAACAGGTTTTATTTCAATATGTCAATATAAATTAATATCGGCGAATTTTAAAGTAAAATTAAAAATTCTTACTTCTCTTCTTTCTTAACTTTTTTCCAAAGCTCATCCCATTCTTCAATGCTGGGATGTATGCCTTTATTTAACTTATCCTGAAAAATAGTTTCCATTTTTTCGAACCGCGAGGTTACTTTTTTATTTGCTTTTTGCAAAGCCTCTTCGGGATCAATATAATAACGTCTCGCAAGCTGTGAAATTGCAAATAATAAATCTCCTAATTCTTCTTCTACTCTTTCTTTTTCTTTTATTTTATCTGCCGTAATTAGATTTTCAGGATTGTATTTTTCATGATTTTCGTCAATTTCAACAAGAAACTCATTTAGCTCTTCAATTACTTTTTCTTTAAGCAGTTTTGTACCTTCTTTTGAAGAGGGCCAGTCAAAATTTACACGGCTTACTTTTTGGCCTATGCGATAAGACTTTAATAGCGCGGGCAAGTGAACGGGAATTCCAGAAAGCATATGTATAAATTCTTCATTTTTTTTATTTTTTTCTTCACGCTTTAACTTTTCCCAGTTTTTCAGAACATCCTTTTCACCTTCTACTTGCACGTTTTCGCCATATACATGAGGATGCCTAAATATTAATTTTTCTGAAACATAAAGGGCGGTATCTTCAAGATTAAACATTCCCCTTTCTTCAGCAAGCTGGGCATGAAAAACTATTTGAAAAAACAAGTCACCTAGCTCTTCTTTCAGATCATTATAAGTATTTATGTCTTTCTCATTTAATTTTTCAATCGCATCTACAACTTCATATGTCTCTTCTATTAAATTTTTTACTACACTATCATGGGTCTGATTCATATCCCAGGGACAACCATGTGTTTTATCGCGTAAATCTCTGGCAATTTTTTTAAGACTTTCTATTGGTTTATCTAAAGACGGTGGTTTTTTCATCAGTTACCATTTATTTAAAAGACAATGCGGCAAGATTTTTATATTATCAATATTCAATCTTACGTGAATCCAGATTGAGACAGGCATTTAAGATAAATTTTTTAACAAGATAACAAGATATTTAGAAAAAAATAATCATAAAAAATCCTGTTTATCAATAATTTAAATTGCTATAATTTTTTTTTAACATTAGTTGAGCTTTTTCTATTTCAAGTATCTCATTATACATATTTAATGTTTTCAATCATTTTCACTATTTAATTTTTTTAGTAATTTAAAAAAAAAATTAAAAAAAGCGGTATATAATTAATTTTTGGGGGTATTACTAAATTAAGTAAAGTTAATAAACTTTTCTTATTAAAAAAATTAAATAGTGAAAATGAGGATAATATGACCCCAAATAGTATGAACATAAATCAAATAAAAGGCAGAATTGTTACCGATCCTGAGGTAAAAGAAACAACCACAGGTAAAAAGTTTTTAACCTTTAATTTGATGTATTACACAAGGCAGACAACAGATAAAGACGGTTCGCATGCCAACTTTATTCATGTAGAAGTATGGGAAAAACTTGCCGAAGTTTTTCATTCCATATTAAAAAAAGGCCTTGAAGTTGTGATAAACGGGGCTTTAGTTCAAAGCCGCTGGGTAGATAAAAATCAAAACAAAAAATCAAGATTTCATATATCTGCTGAAACCCTTGCTGTTTCTGATCTTAATTTTGAAGGACAAAAAGAAGCAGCTTGATGTTAAAATAACTTTGGCGGTTTTATATAATTTATTTAGATTATTAATTCTTTTTTAAGATAAATTATTTTATTAAAAAATCTTTAAATACATTATATTCTGCCAAAGTTATTATTTTATAAATACTAATGTCTTTGTATATTAACTCATGACATCCGTTTTCGTTAAATAAAATTTATTATTTTTTCAAAAAATATTCTAACTCTTTTGACGTACAGACTTTTCTTTACATTTTATCCCACCTATATTTTAATAATTTTATTAGAATATTGTATTTATTTTTAGATATATATACAAATATAATTGTGTGGACTTAATTAAATAACATGCCCTCAAAAAAACAGGCGCGATTTCATATGTGCCAGAAATGCCATAACATGGTAAGTCAGGTATTTCAAAAAGGATATTGTAAAAATTGCATATCTGATCATTTAGCTTTATATCGTAATTTAATGCGTATAAGTCATGCATCTTATAATTCACAAAATCACCCTATAAAAAAAAAGATAATTGATTCATTAGGTCAAATAAATATGGATGAAAAATCCGTTTGAAAAATTTACTGGTCAAATTTATAAAAAAAATCGTTTAGCGGGAGGTGATATAAATGAAGTTTATCATCTTATCTGTCTAAATGGTGAATTTCTTTTAAAGAATAACAACGGAGGGTTTACTAAAATGTTTGAAAATGAATGTTTTGGTTTAAACCATTTACGTGAAAATAATCTTCCCGTGCCTAAAGTCATATCATTTAATGAAGATGCAATACTTTTAGAATATTTTAATGCTGGTAAACCATGTTATAAAGAAGCTGGTACTCTTTTAGCGAAACTTCACCAAAAAACGAGTGAAAACTTTGGTTTTTTTCAAAATAACTATATTGGCTCTCTTAATCAAATTAATAATTTTGAAAAAGACTGGATTCTATTTTATCAAAAACATAGACTGCAGTATCAGCTAAATTTATGGAATTTATCCCATAAATTAACCAATAACGAACTAAATATTTGGTCTAAATTATTTGAAAAACTGCCGGTTTTATTAACTCATAAACCAAAACCTTCTTTACTGCATGGTGATCTATGGAGCGGAAACTTATATTTTAGCGATAAAGGTCCTATATTTATAGATCCCGCTGTTTATTATGGTGACGCTTTAATAGAATTAGCCTTTACTGAATTATTTGGCGCATTTGATTCTGCATTTTATTCGGCTTACCAAGAAATTCATTCTATTTGCGAAATATACAAAGATATAAAAAAGCTATACCAGATATATCCCCTTTTGGTACATGCAAATTTATTTGGAATAAATTACTATCATACAGCTTTAAATTCCGCTAAATATTATGCCAGCTAATGAAAAAATTAGATTTGTACTATTAGATAGGGACAACACATTAAATTTTGATCCGGGTTATATAAATAATCCAAAAGATTTAAAACTAAAACCGGGTGTAACAGAAGCATTAAATTTACTAAAAAAATTCGATTTTCAATTTGCTATAATAACCAATCAGTCTGGAATTAGCAGAAAACTTATCACTTTAAAACAACTTAAAGCTGTTAACAATAGACTATTAGAACTCTTAAAAAAAGAAAATATTACAATAAAAAAGATTTATTTTTGTCCGCATACAGATGAAGATAACTGTGAATGCCGCAAGCCAAAACCCGGGCTTATTAAACAGGCTCAAAAAGAATTAAAATTTAGTCTTTCGAGAAGTTACATAATTGGTGATAAATTAAGGGATATAAAAGCAGCTGAACCGTTTAATATCGATGGTATTTTAGTATATCCCTCAGACGCAGAAAAAAAATTAAAAGAACCTAAAAATTTGAAATACATAGCTACAGATCTTAAAGAAGCCGCTCAATTTATTTTACAAATAGAGTTTGAAAAAGATATAAATTTAAAAATTCATTCTTCCTATAAAGAAAAACTATTTCAAAATACAATTCAAAATTTAAGAAAACAAAAGAAAAAGATTGTTTTTACAAACGGATGTTTTGACATTTTACATTCAGGTCATCTTCAGTATTTATGGCAGGCCTCAAAACTGGGGGATGCTCTGGTTGTCGCCGCAAACTCTGATGATAGCGTAAAAAGGCTGAAAGGCAAATCAAGACCGGTGAATACCTTAAAAGACAGGCTTTTATCGCTTTCTGCCCTTCCCTTTACGAGTGTTATTACCTCATTTTCAGAAGACACGCCTATCGAGATAATAAAAAAAATAAAACCTGACATACATGTAAAAGGCGGTGACTATAAAAAAGAAGATCTGCCTGAATATTCTGTTATAAAAAAATATAAGGGAGAAGTTGTTATACTGCCTTTTCGAAAAGGATATTCTACAACGGATATTATTAAAAAAACGAAATAAAGTGTTATCTTGAATATTATTTGACGCTTTTATTAAAAAACTATATAATTAAAAAATTAATAGCATTTTATATTAAATAAATAAAAGCAAACCTATTCAATGCATAATCATTTAAATGACATTAAAATAGATTATTTTCATATACTTGACAGTATTTCTGATCCTATAATTTGCCATGATTTAAAGATGAATATTATTTGGATGAACAAAGGCGCTCAAAATTCTTTTAAAGTAAACCGTGATTCGGCAATAGGTCAAAAGTGTTATAAGATACTTTTTCAAAGAGACAGCTTTTGCTTATTCTGCCCTGCTATTGAGGCAAAAGAGAATCTTTCTCAAAAACAGGGCGAAATTATAACATCTGATAATAATATATGGGAGATTAAAGGCTATCCCTTTATTATAAACAATAATGAATTAGCGGGCTCAATTGAAATATGCCGCGATATAACAAGAGAAAAAAAAGGGATAAAAGCACTAATTGAACATGCTCAAAAACTTCAATTTCATGTTGATAATATTCCCATGGCTATTATCGAGTGGAACTTGAATTTAGAGGTAACACGGTGGAACAAAGCGGCTGAAAATATTTTTGAATATACCCAAGAAGAAATGATAAACCAAAAAGCATTGTCAAAAATTTCAAATATAAACGAAAGTTTAATAAATAAATTTTTTAATAAAATACTGAAAGAAAAATGTGAATTAAGAAGCACAGATAAAAACATTACAAAAAGCAAAAACTTCATTCAATGTGAATGGTACAATGTGCCCTTATTTGATGAGAAAAATAACATTATTGGAATCGCTTCACTAATTCAAAATATTAGCCGCCGTCACAACGCTCAAAAAGAACTTATACAAAGAAGAAGAGAACTTAAACAAATGGCAAGAAATTATCAAACCGCGCGCCAGCAGGAAAGAAAAAAAATAGCCATTAATATTCAGGATGATTTAAATCAAATTATGTCTTTAATTAACTTTGATATTGAAAAACTAAACGATGAAATTCAAAAAGTAGAAAATACTTTAAATCCAGAAAATATAATTGAATCAAAAAACTTATTAAATTCTGCCATTCAAAGCATTCGAAAAATAACAAAAAATCTGGAATTAAACCAGCTTGAAAATTTTAGTCTAAAAACATTTATTGAAAATATAGCCGCTGATTATGAAAAAAATACAAAGAACAGATGTGATTTATTTTTTAACACAAGTTTGCTGTTTATTGAAAATATTCTAGCTTCTGAAATTATTAAAATTCTTAAAATTGCTCTTAATAACATATTTCATTTATTAAATAATAAAATATTAAAAATTTCTATTATTACAGAAAGAAATCAGGTTTTAATAAACTTTATGAATAAAGATTCCAGTATTAATCATATTCTTCAAAAAAAAGAAATGGAATTATACTTAAACGAAATAAAAGAAATCATTTTTGTTTTTAAGGGCTCACTTAAACTAACAAGTGACCATAAAAAAGAATCTTTAGAAATTATTTTACCTTATTCTTCTTACAGCAGTTTAAATTAAATTTTATTCAGCTGTAACATCTTGACATCTTTCACATACGCCTTTGGGGGTTAAGTCGCGGTAAAGCCAGCATCTGGGACATTTTTCTTTCGCAGATTTTTCTATTTGTATTTCAGATACATCTTCAAACCTTGCTTCAGAAACTACAAGATAAAAATCTAAACTTTCTTTAACTTCATTTGAAATATTTTTTAGTTTTTCATTTGGTATAACAACAACAGCATCAACAGAAGAACCAATTTTTTGAGATTTTCTGGCATCTTCAAGTTTTATATTTACGCTTTCTTTTAGTTCCCACACAGGATTAAATTTTTCTTTTAACTTTTCATTTTTATATTTTGACGCGTCAGGCCAGTTTTTTTCAAAAATACTGATTGAATCATCAACAAATTTTTGAATTTCTTCCATTGTAAAACTTAAAACAGGTGCCAGCCAAACAGTTAAATGTTCTAATAAAACCTGAAGAGTTTTTAATGATGATTTTCTTTTTACGCTTTTTATTAAATTGGGCGCGTCATCACAGTAAAGCCTGTCGCGTATAATATCAAAATAAGTATTTGAAAGGGTTACCGTGCAAAACTGCAAAGTTCTGTGATATACCTGATGAAACTCGCTTAAGTCATAGGCTTTTTTTATTTTTTCTCCCAGATCGGCAAGTTCATGTAAAACCCATTTATCAATATCATCTGTTATATCTGAATCTTTTAGATTCTTAACTGCCTCACCATCTTTTAAGTTACCCAACATATATCTAAAAGTGTTTCGAATTTTTCTATAACTGTCAGAAAGTCTTACCAGCATATCAAAACTAATTTTATTATCTGTTCTATAATCTTCAGAAGCAACCCAAAGTCTTACCATATCCGCGCCGTATTTAGGTATTATATCATCCACGGGTGATATAACATTGCCAAGAGATTTACTCATCGCCCTGCCATTTTCATCCAAAACATAACCATGCGTTAATACGGTTTCATAGGGGGCTTCTCCCTTTACGGCTAATGCCGGCCACATACTACTTTGAAACCATCCTCTATGCTGATCAGAACCTTCAAGATACATGTCACAGGGAACTTCTAGTTTTTTATATTTCTCTAACACGGCATACCAGCTTATTCCGCTGTCAAACCATACATCTAAAATATCTCTTTCTTTTTCAAATTTATCATGGGAACATTTTTTACATTTGGTTCCCGCCGGTAATAATTCGCTGGTTTCTTTATCAAACCATACTTCTATTCCGTTTTTTTCTACCAGAGAAATAATAAAATCTAATGATTCTTCATTTATATGTGTTTCGCCGCAGTTTTCGCAGATAAAAGCCGGTATGGGAACGCCCCAATGGCGCTGTCTCGAAAGACACCAGTCTGGCCTGTTTTCTACCATCGATGAAAAACGGGCCTTACCCCATTCGGGTATCCATTTTACTTTTTCTGTATACTCCAGCGCTTTTTTACGAAGAGGCTCTATTGAAAAAAACCATTGGGGTGTTGTTCTAAAAATCAAAGGCCCTCTGCATCGCCAGCAGTGCGGGTATGAATGTTTAATTTCTGAAACGCCTAAAAGAGCCTTTTTTTCTTTTAAAAGCTCAATTATCTTTTCATTGGCGTTAAATACTTTTTCGCCCTGCATTAATTCAAAATCAGCAGTAAATCTGCCCCTGTTATCAACCGGCGAAAACGGTTTTAATCCGTATTTTATTCCTATTTGGTAGTCTTCCTGCCCGTGTCCGGGAGCAGTGTGAACAATACCGGTGCCCGCCTCAAGTGTAACATGATCGCCAAATAGTATTTTACTTTCTCTTTCAATAAACGGATGTATTACTTTTAATTTTTCTATTTCTTCTTTTTTAATTTCTTCTTTTTTTGTAAACTTAAGTTCAGTCTGCGCGAAAAAAGATTCTTCAAGCCCTTCGGCTATTATTAAATTTCCTTTTTCGGTTTCATAAATATTATACTTATATTCAGGGTGAAAGCTTAATGCCAAATTAGCCGGCAGTGTCCAGGGGGTTGTTGTCCATATGACCACAAATGTGTTTTCTTTGTTTGTTACCTTAAACGCAGTATAAATAGAAGGCGAGGTATGCTCGTTATATTCAACTTCGGCCTCGGCCAGAGCTGTAGCACACGATGGACACCATTGAATGGGTCTTTCACCTTTATAAATTAATTCTTTATTAAAAATTTCTCTAAATACTTTTAGTATGTTTGCCTCATACATAGGACTCATGGTATAATAAAAAGTTTCAGGCTCAAACTGATTTTCTATTGATAAATTTTTTACTTCGCTGTTATCCCAAAAAACACCAAATCTGGTTTGATCTTCCGCTTGAATTCTAATAAAATCAGTAGCATATTCGCGGCATGCTTTTCTTACTTTAATGGGATCTTTATCAGATTTATCTTTTTTATTTGCCAGTTTCTTCATTACGGCCAATTCAATGGGAAGACCGTGACAGTCCCACCCGGGAATATAAGGCGCGTAATATCCGTCTAATAATTTGTATTTTACGTGAATATCTTTTAATGTTTTATTTAACGCGTGGCCCAGATGAAAATTTCCGTTCGCGTAAGGCGGCCCGTCATGCAGTATGTATTTTTTCGCGTTTTCTTTTTTTCTTTTTTCCAGGGCCCTGTTGTATATTTTATTATCAACCCAATATTTAATAATATCAGGTTCTCGTTTGGCCAAATCTGCCTTCATGGGAAAATTTGTTTTCGGCAGCATGATAGAATTTGACCATGCGTTTTTGTTATTATTATCTTTTTCGGTTTCAGAATTGTTTGTTCCCATAAGACTAAGCTTTTATCAAAAGACACCCCGTCAAGAAATAGGCTTATGGTATATGGAAAAGATAGGGATGATGGTACCCCCCTGAAGCGATTGAAACGTCACAAACAGTTTGGCAATTTAGGAATATTTTTACCTATAGACTTAAAAAACTTATTGGAGGTTATTGAAGAATTAATTA
>JAOUOS010000075.1 GCA_029880285.1 Spirochaetia bacterium | reverse complement strand
GGGGTAGCCGCAAAACGTTATGCAAAATTCATTGGCTTGAATTTCTCCATGTTTTCACCAATAAAAATTACCCCGATTTATAATCAAAATTCCATTCTTACTCTAAAGTTAGCGAATGTAAGCAAAAATCAGAAATTTGTTGAATATTTTCTATGCAATTTTCGGTATTTTAATTTTCGACATCTATCTATTTTATTCTATTTCCCAATTTTATTCTTGACAATACCAATAATATTTGGTATTATAATTATAATAAATAATTATGCCGATAAGCGGGAAAGAAATGTTAAAACTTTATAAAAAAGAAGGCTGGAAAGTTCTAAGACAAAAAGGTAGTCATGTTATTATTGGTAAAGAATCCTACCGAGAAACTATTCCAATGCATGATGAGCTGAAAAAAGGGACTGAGCATTATTTATTTAAAAGATTAAAAAGAGGTGAATAAATATGTGGTACCACTTTAAAATACACTTGGAAGATAAAGGCTACTGGGCTGAATGCTTAGAGTTAGAGGGCTGTGTAACAGAAGCCGATACAAAAGAAAAACTAATACAAAATATGGAAGAGGCACTCAATTTATACTTAGATGAACCGGACACATCAAATATGATATTTCCACTGCCAAATAATAAAATTAAGGGAAAAAATATTATCGACGTACCAGTAAATCCAAAAATTGCTTTTGCGATGACAATTAGAATGCTTCGTATAAAAAAAGGATTAACACAAAAAGAAACTGCCAAATTATTAGGCATGAAAAACCTTTATAGTTATCAGCGATTAGAGTCATCTAACAAAGTAAATCCAAGTTTAACGATGTTAAATCGGATAAAAAATATATTTCCAGAATTAAAAATAGATGAAATCCTAATAAGCCAATGAACTTCGCATAACAGCGGCTATAAGCTGCGCTCCCTACGGTCGCTCGGCTCGGCGCTATATTTTATTTCAAGAAAAGTATTTACGTATTATGACCAATTCTCCAAATAGAAAATGGCTTTACGCTTGAGCATATTTTTGATTGCTTCTTGCTTAACCGTTTTGTTCGCGCACGAATTGAGGTTAATTCGCGCTCATCAGGCCTACAAAAACGATTTTCAACGACTTAAAAGTTCGCCCGTTATGTGCAATTATCAATTATTTGAAATTAATGAAACTGGATAAATTTTTTTAATCGCTGGCTTCCAAGCCTAGAATATTTTTATTTTTTGATAGAATCCTTCAATATTATTGAAAAACGCTTCAATCATATAATTTATTCATATCTTTTTATGTATTATAGATTTTTATTATTTACATGATTTATGTATGGTTAGTTTTGACCCTGTGTTGGTTAAGTATTCCATTTTTCAGGTAAACGCTTTTTTTAAAGGGCTATCGGACAGAAAGTATTGGTTTTCACTTTCGAGAATATCTTTTACGTCTGTTCAGGAGATTGTCCTGAAATGTTTTTTATTACCTGAATATGGGGCACTATCCTGAATATTAGATTTTTAAATAGAGGAGAATTCTATGAGTTTCAAAAAATTATCACTCGCAATCGCAATGGCACTACTGGCTGTCTCTGCAATACTCGCTAAGTCAGATATCACTTTTACCCTGAGCAAAGATACGATCGAGACGGGAGCGCGGGTGAAGGTGTTATTCAACAAACCACTGCCCCTCGTGGAAGACGAACAATACTGGATTACGATCGCTCCCGCAGAGACTCCCGATTCTTGGTGGGGTGAGTGGCAATACGTCAAGGCGGGCGCAACCCAAGTCAAGCTTAAGAGCGTCTGGAAGGCCGGGAAATACGAAGTACGCCTGCATGCTCGATACCCGATCAAACAGTTTCATGTAATCTATCGGCTACCCATAAAGGTAGTGAAGTAAGCATTTTTAGGGATCTCTCCCCCGCCATGGGGAGAGTCCGATAGGTCCTTACAATTACCATAACGCACGCCGTTCTACTCGATGCACCCCAGTATCTACCCCAATATCCCACCCCGTCTATAGCCAAAATTTTTAAGAGGTATTTTGGCAGGAAATATTGGTTTTCACTTCCGATCATATCTTTTAAGTCTTCTCAGGAAGTCATTTTAATTTCGTTTGTTTGCCTGAATACGGGGAATGTTCCTAGATATTTAAAACAATTCAATGGCCTCGGACTCTCTCAGCCTACGGTTTCGTGCGGACGCGACTGGTCTGGGGAAAATATCATTGCCGCGCCGCAATTATAAAATATCTTAATATATTAAAAATCGAAGATATTGTAATAAAAGCTGAAAATTTTAATGTTTATAATCTATATATTGACCTTGCCATACAAAAATATTCAGATGAAATAATGAATCTTGGTATAGGTAGTTTATATACAAACAATCTTGGATAAAAATATATTTTCTTGATAACTGCACATAACTAATCTTAAAAGCTGCGCGCCCTGATCGGGCTGCTCGGTTTTGCGACAGATTTTCACCAAGAAAAGCTTTACTTTTTGTAGATAAATTGTAAAGTAGTATTTGTGCCTTGCCGCAAAACTCATTGCAAATCGTTTTTGCTTAACGGCCTTCTTCGGGCAAGAATTGAGGTTAATTCGCCCTCATCACGCCTACAAAAACGATTTGCAACGACTTTTAAGATTTTTCGTTATCTGAAATTTTTTGTTTATTTATTCCTTTCTATTATAACTTATAATATTTTTAAATATGAATTACATCCATTTCTATTTAATTAAATAAAGTTGCATTTTAGATTTTTCATACCATATTGTCGTTCATATTTATTGGTTTCTCGTATTATGAATAAATATTTTCTCTTTATTAATGGCCATTACCACTGGCTTTGACATACATTTTCGATTTTCATATCTTTAATTATCCAGATTTGGAATCAAATTACAAAAGTCTATTTTAACTAAAGGTAAAAATCACTTTGCATTTTTACTGAAATGGCAAAAAAAAATATTCTTAAAATATTTGTTTTCCCCTTATAAATATTGACTTTTTTGATAAAATAGTATATTTTCATTCATATTCTGTGAAATTATTTTTGTTCAGGCATGAAGTACGAGACTTTTTTATCGATTATTTTGAATTAGCTTTTTCATAATTATAATATTTTTATTGAATTTTCTTTGAAATTTAACTAAATCCATTAAATTATAAATTATTATAAATCCAAATCCACCGTTTTTATTTGTTTTAATATATTTTCTCATATCCATTTTATTGGTTATGTTAATATTATAAGGCCCACAATTATCGATTATAATTATTTTTATACAATTATTTTGTTTAATAATATTTATTTTAATATTTTTCTCAATATTTTCATTGAGAACTTTACCATGCCTATAAATGTTTGTTAGTATTTCGTCTGTTGTCAATACTATTGGAAATATATATTCTTTTTCAAGATGCCATTTTGATAAATTATTTTCGATATCTATACAAGCTTCTCTAATGTCTTTGGTTCTAGCATATATATTTTTTGAAATTAGAGACATATGTATATGTAAAAATATACATTTATTGTTTTGTCAATTAAATTTTATTTTCTCCTCAAAAAACTTCAGATAACTAATTTTACAAGCTGCGCAACCCCTTCGGGGTTGCTCGGGTCGGCGCTTTTATTTTAACCAAGAAAAGTATTTACGTATTATGCTTTATTCTCTAAATTGAAATTAGCCTGACGCTTGACCTCATTTTTGACTGCTTCTTGCTTAACCGTTTTGCTCGCGCACGAATTGAGGTTAATTCGCGTTCGCAAAACTGGCAAGAACCAGTCAAAAAC
>JAOUOS010000003.1 GCA_029880285.1 Spirochaetia bacterium | reverse complement strand
AAGCTAAATCAACAGAGGCTGAGACTGTCCAGCTAGAAGTCACCGTTAAACCGTTAAAAGGTGAAGTCTCTGACCAGACAATGCCTGTAGCCGCCAAGGGCGCGGTTTTATCAAATGTGACACTTGTACTATCAGTTACAGTTGTTACCTGTATGCCGTTATTGCCGGCTAAATCTGTAAAATCAATAGTAAAAGGTATAATACCTTCTGTTTCGGAACCTAAAAGCGTATAAGTAGCGGTATACGGTCCTAAACCCGCCACGGTTGCCGTTTGACCGGCAATAGTAACAGTAGGAGCCACACTTAAAGATTCAATAGCGGTTATGTTTAATGTTATAGTATGACCTGTGTTCGCATATAATGTATTTGTATTATTTGATGAAATACTTACAGTCGTTAAAGTGGGTGCTGTAATATCATATTTAATGCCGGTATTTTGCGTAAAAGCCGCAGCGTTATTATATGCATCCTGGTATTCAATTCTAAAGGTATAAAGAACCCCATCAACTAACGCGTTGCCTCCGGTTCCGGCAACCGATTCTATTCCTGTACTTCCCGAAAGATTGGAACCATCTAAAGTAACAGAAGTAACACCAGCCGTTTCATTTGGCATGGTTATTGTATAATATGTAGCTGGAACAGCCTCATTTGTAATAATTATCTTAACAGTTGTATCTGACGCAGCCTCAGGAAGCGAATAACTAACGTTTATTAACTGTGGAACAGAACTTGATGATAAAGGTGAACTTAACGTAGGCAATTCTGTTGAAGAATCCCACTTGCCTGCTGTCGTTTGCGTTACGGATGTATTTATAGCATTGCCCGCGAGATCGGTATATGACGCCGCTGGTGTAAAAACTCCCCCCGGAGGAGTTCCATTTGCTATGGTTCCGCCAAGCGTTAAAGTAAATGTTTTTCCATCGGCGCTCATTTCAAGTGTACTGAGATTAGCTGTTGTTGTAGTTGCCGTCGCGAAAGAACCCAGTTCTACAATTAAATCATTCAGTACCGTACCTGTTAAATTACCGCTGCCGTTGGTAAAAGAGTTATTTGTTATAGAACCTGCTAAAGAACTTGTAATAGAGGCAGGATCTATTGCCTCATTAAAAACAAAAACAATAGTATCACCAGCCCCTGCCCCTGAATTACCGGCATCAGTTAAGGTAACACTTACAAGCTCGGGAGCCGTACCGTCATAAAAAATATTAGTATTTTCATCAAAATTTATACCATTAATATATATATCGTCATATTCTATTTTAAAACTATAGGTTGCCCCTAAAACAAGTGTATCGCCGCCGGTTACCGATTCTACATATGCCGTATTATTGGATGAAAAACTGGCCGTATCTAAAACGAAATTGCCACTTGTTTCATTTATCATTGTTAAAACATAAGTATTCGCATCACCTAAGGTTCCCGTAATTGTTAATTTTACTGATGTATCTGCTGCAGGTTCAGGAATTGTATAATTAAGATTTACATAACGGCCAACATTTGAGCTGGCTACGGGCGAGGTTAATGCGGGCGCGTCGGTGGATGTATCCCATTTACCGGTTGTTGTTTGCGTAACCACGGCATTAATATCATTACCAGATAAATCGGTATATGCGGCAGCTGCCGGCGTAAAAACGCCTCCGGGAAAAGTACCGTTTGTAACAGTACCGCCAAGAGTTAAAGTTAAAGTGGTACCATCTGCACTCATTGCCAGAGTACTTAAATTGGCAGTCGCAGTAGTTGCCGTCGCGAAAGAACCCAGTTCAGCTATTAAATCATCAAGTACCGTACCTGTTAAATTACCGCTGCCGCTTGCAAAAGAGTTATTTGTGATAGAACCCGCTAATGAACTTGTAATAGAGGCGGCATCAATTGCCTCATTAAAAACAAAAACAATGGTATCGCCTGTGCCCGCGCCTGAATTGCCGGCATCAGTTAAACTAACGCTTACAAGCTGTGGCTGTGTGGTATCTACATCAAATAAAATATTTGTATTTGTAACCGAACTCACTGTGTTACCCACAAAATCCTGATATTCAAGTTTAAATGAATAGACCGCCCCGCTAACCAAAGAAGTTCCGATGTATGTTACGATAGACGAATTTGCGCCAAGATTTGCACCATCTAAAGTCAATGAATGATTCCCGCTGGTTTCGCTGACCATTGTTAAAACATGAGGAGAGCCGGCATCAGCCGTACCCCCTGTTTGTGTTATTGTTAGCTTTAGTGAATTATCAAACCCGTTTTCTGGCAAAGTAAAATTTACATTTAAAGAACCTAAAACGGTACTACTTGAAGCAGGCGATGTTAATGTAGGTGTTTGTGTTGTTAAATCATAAGTTATGTTTGAAACGCTGACCGCTGTACCGGCATTTGCTAAAGCGTCTGTACCCACAAAACTTATATTATAAACGGCGCCCTCAAGTAATGTTGGCGGCGCGCTAAGAGCGCCTGAAAAAGCGCCCGCAGAGAGTTCTGCTCCTGTAAGCGTAACTGTATGATTTGTATCGGCTGTACCGCTTACCCATGTATACGTTACTGTGCCTGATGAAATATTTTCTGATAAAGTATAGCTGACATTTGCCGTATTCACGCTGCTACCCGTTGCGGGAGCCAAAGCCGTAAAAGCGGGAGGCGCTTTATCAGTTGAGGTAGTTGCCACAGCTTCTGTTACCATAGCATTACCGGCGAGATCGGTTAAGGTCCCGGCCGTATATTTTATGGTAGGTGACGCGTCTGTTTTTAACGATACATCTTCTGTAAAAGTAATATAGATATCGTTATCATTAGCGGTATCGCCGTTTGTTGTTGAGCTGAAAGCCAGCCCCGCTACGGCACCGGCGTTTATAGAAAAATTTGCCGCTGTAACTGATGAATCTTTAACATTTTTGCTGAATGTCAAATGAATAGCGTCAATATATCCGTCTTTATCAAGATCGACTGTTTCACGCAAGGTTATAGTAGGAGGCGTTAAATCTAAAACACTGTATACTTTATCGTCAATTACCGTAAAATCTATTCCTGTACCATCATAACATAACGTCATTTTGCCATTTGATTCAGTATTAAACGACATATACTTTAATCCGCTTATGTTTAATTCGGCATTTACAGAAAGGCTGGTGGTTATATCAATTTTTACTGTTTTATTACTGTCAAGATAAGTTACCGCAGCGGCACTAATGGCACCTGTACCATTTGCAATTGTATATGTTGGGTTTATAACTGAAGTATCAAAAACAGCGCTTAATTCAGGCGGTATTTTAATATAAATATCATTTGTGGCTGTTAATAATGTAGAAATTGGCGAATTCGTAATTTTTATATCTGGTCCCAAGGTGCTGCCTGCGCCTTTTGTAAATGTTTTGTTAGAAACAGAAGATAGTTTAGGTGGTATATTACTTACAGAGCTAATTGTTTTTACATCATCGGCTCCCGCTCCAAAATCATTGGAACCATTGGTTCCATCGGTAAGTAAATTTACGGTTATAGTTTCTATTTCAGTATCTTTTACTTTAATGTAACCCATACCTGAAGAATCAGTCGTGACAACTGTACTTTGACTATTTACAACTCCGTTATTACTTTCTGTAATAACGGCCGTTGAATTTGAAATGGTTTCTGTTAAATATACATAAATATTTTTTGAATACGGCAAAGGATTTAATGAACTGTCTACTATTTGCAGTACAACCGTTTCGGTATCTGTTCCGTTATTTATGACCATACCATCGTTATACGATAAGGCAACATGATCAGCAGTTGACGGATTATAGCTACTTGAATAAATACGATAAAGCTCTGAGGTAACAGAATTGGTAAACCAGAATTCAGCCGTGTTTTCACCGCCGCCGTCATTGTCACCTGTTAATACAAGCTTCCATGTTCCGTTGGTTTCAGTACCTATTGTAATACCATTTTGTGCTTCACCATTTCCAGAAACTGTAATTGCGCCTTTATTATTATACACCGGTGATATACCATATTGATTACCTGAATCATTGTTATCCATATCATAATTGTGAACGATTAGACTTCCGGCAGCGCCTTCTGGCACAAAAGGATATAAGTTCCATAAATTACCATCATCGCGCAAGTCAATTGTCCATGAATAGGAAAAGGTTTTTACATCGGCAACTCCCACAGGAGTTCCCGTATTTTGGTATGAAATATCAACCTGATAAGCATTATTGCCCAATGATGCTGAAGCTGCTTCGATCACTATTTTAAAATAATATTTATTACCGATTTTTTCGCCCTGTGACGCGCTTACACCCGAAAAATATACCCATCCTTCTGCTGTTGAATTCCCATAAGTGAAGCTGCTTAAGAGGCTGCCGCCTGTTTTCGCTTTTGCCTGCTGACCGCTGTAATCTCGAAGCCGCGAATCGGGGTGGCTCAATGCGCCGCTGCCCCCAAATAAATAATAATTCGTATCGGCGTTTGATGTACAATCGTCTGGCGCAACATTATCACATCCCGGATCATTTATGCCAAAATATATGGTAGACGTTTCTGCTTCAGGAACTTCAAAAAAAATGACAGTCAACCCGTCTATATCACCACTGCTCGCCCCGCCTGTAACATGCAGCCAGTTATAGCTTTCTGCCGGTAATCTGCTATTTGCAAATAAAGAAATCGATGAGAAAAAAAATAAAATAATTATAATATACGACAGTTTTAATATCTTTACTATTTTCTTATGAATAAAATCATGCATTTCATTTTTCTCTTATATTTGATACTGTTTTTAACAATAAAATCATAAAGTCAAATAAATATTTATTATTTTAAAACCTAATTAAAATATCGGTTTTTTTAGCTTAAACTTCTTATATATTATACGTATAGAAAGGGGTTTTTGCAACGTTTTTACGTTATTTATTATTGACTTTGCAGATATTCAACCAAATCGTCTTCAGATATGCCATATTTAACTAATAATTTTTGAATATCTTCTTTAATTTGCAGATTTATTTTTTTATTTTCTGAATTATTTTCGTCTTTATCATAAACTTCGGTATCTGTATAACTTACTTTTTCACCGCCAAGAACATCAATAAATGTATAAAAAGCGCTACTTGATAAATACTTTTCTTTGTTTTTATCTGACTTAGGTCGTCTGCGTATAAAATCATTGTATTTAACATCACCTTCTTTGTACACTGTATTCTTAAAAAGATTCATTCGATAACGCTGTATTCCCTGACTTACATGGTGAATAAAAGCGATGGTACCATTTTTTTCAACACCGGTTACTACCGATACGTGAGTATATTTGTCGTCCCACTTCTTGTTTTTGTTCATATCGTACGTATTATTAAAAATAATTAAATCACCTGTGCGGGGCATTCTCTTTTTCGCGTCATCCCATGTTCTATCTTTAAAAGAATGATGAATAATTCTAACACCGTTTGCTCCTCTTGGAGCGGTATCTGCTTTTTTGTATACATTTACACCAATGCTGTCAAATACGGCTCTTACCATACCTGAGCAGTCGTTTGGATATGTTTTACCGTTTAGTTTAATTGTTCGTCTGTTATTGCCTATTAAAGATTGGCTTACTTTTCTTATTTTTAGCCTTATTTTATCTTTTTCATCGAGATATTCCGTATCAGGCTCTTTCTTAACCATGTCACCGCGATCACGTTTTTTCGCCGCAAGTTCGCCAGCAACATTTAAAAACAATAAAAACGAAATGATTATTTTAATTTTTCTTCTCATCAAAATCATGTAAATTCTGTCTAATTTTCTTTCTTTTTAGAAAACTACAACAATATTTTATGCTATTTACAGACATATTACTTCACGCTTTCATTTTTACAAGAAAAAAATTGACAGGCTGTTTTTCAAGTAAAGTCTGGATGTATGGCAGTACCTAAAAGAAAACAATCATCTCATCGCAGAGGCAACCGAAGAGCGCATCATGCTATAGGCAAACCTAATTTAAGACCATGCTCAAATTGCGGCACTTATGGATACTCACACAGAGTATGTTCTTCGTGCGGATTTTACAATGGCAAGCAGGTAATTATACCGCGTGTTAAAAAAGTTAAAGAAGAAGCAGCTGAATCTAAAAAATAATTTTTATTTATATTTTTTCTTTTATCAATATCGCGTCATATAAAACACCAAAACTATTGTGTGTATTTGGTATTTTAATATCAACTAAAATTTTACCTTCCTTATCTCTAATGAAAGGTATAGAGATTTGAATTAAAGAAGGCTGTGTTTTTCCATAGCCTATTTCAATTGTTTTATAGTGAATATTATCAATATAGATATCATACCTTAAAATATTTTGATAATATAAAAAATCGCTTGATAAGGTTTCAATTTTATCCATAGATTTTAAAAAACCCATATCTATAACAAGGGTCCATCCGAAAGGAACTATGTCGTCAAAATCATTTTTAGGAACATAAAGATTAAAACTTAAACCCGGCGGAAAGAAAACGGCTCCCCTTTTATAATTTAAACCATTTAAATTATGGTCACGGGTAATCATGAAACCCTGCGCTCTTGCCCAATCTATAATTTTTTTTTCGCTGAATATTTCATATTTTTTTTCAGGCGTATTTATTTTATATTTATAATCCATACTAAAATGAGGAAAGGATAATACATCAGCAGCCTGAGGATTTACATCTTCAAGTTGGGGATAATACTTATTTTCATTTTCTTCTGCGTTTATGCTGTTAATAAATAATAACGCGATAATTATTAAATTTAGTTTATACTTAAAAATAGATTTCATAATTTTCAGTATCCCCATAGTGTTATTAAAGCGCTTATTAATTTATAAGAATTTTAGACAGGATTTACAAGATTAGACATGATTAATTTTGGCTTCGATTCATTCATCTATCCTGTAAATCATGTTCATCCTGTCAGGTCTTATTATTGATTAATTCATACACTGCTTATTATTTTTGCAGTTTTTCTATACGCTTTTATTAAATATCGGCTTTTTTATGTTTTACTGTTTATTTTTTCAATTTTACAAATATAGTTTCTTTCTTTTTGAAAATCTTCAAAACTTTTTATATTGTACTCATTAAATTTTTTTTCTAAATATTTTAACGAATCTTTTATTAAATAAGGACCATTATAAATAAATCCAGTGTATAATTGCGTTAATGAAGCTCCCATACAAAGTCTAAACCATATATCCACAGGTTTCATTATGCCGCCGCTGGATATTACGGGAATTTGCTGCTGTACAATATTAATAGTTTCTTGCAGATATTTTTCAGATATTTCTGTTAAAGGCAGCCCCGACAGCCCCCCCCCTTTCTTTTTAATATATTCAGGCACATAAGGTTCATTAATCAATTTCGTTGATGTATTGGTTACAATAATACCTGAAGCTTTAGACTTTAAAACAGATTTTACTAAATTTTGAAAATCTTTCATGTTTTCAAAATCTGGCGCGAATTTTATGACGATGGGTAAATCAGTTACTTCTTTACATAAATAAATAAGCTCAGATAGATATTTACTATTTTGTAAATCTCTTAATCCCGGGGTATTTGGTGATGAAATATTTACAGCTGCGTATAGACAATTTTGAACAATATCTTTATTATTTTTAATTTCAATAAGCTGAGTCCTGTAATCATCAAATGCTTTATGTAAAGGTGTCTCTTTTTGCTTTCCTATGCTTATGGCGATATTTAGTTTATTATTAGAATTTTTTATAAGCTTTTGCGCGTTTTGAAGACCCGTTAAAATACCCGGATTATTAAATCCCATTCTATTTATAACCGCTTTTTCTTTGGGAAGACGAAATATTCTGGGCTTGTCATTTCCCGCTTGAAACTTAGGGGTAAATGTACCTATTTCTACAAAAGAAAACCCCAGTTTTATTAAACCAGTGAATACTTCACCTGTTTTATCAAATCCGGCTGCCATACATACCGGATGTAATATTTCTTTATTAAATATTTTTTGCGCTAAAAAAGAAATATTTTTTTTTGCCTTTGGTAATATCTTTTGAGTTGTTTTCAACAAAAATACACCGGCATCATGAGCCCTCTCTGGCTTAAGCGCGAACAAAAAAGGACGGATAATTTTATATAAATTCAATTTTAATCGTTTCCGTAACGGCCTGAAAAATGTTTAGTTTTACCAAGTTCTTCATCGGTAATTTCACTTTGCTCCTGCAAAAGTTCCAGAAAATTTCTGGTCTGTGTATGGTTACAATCACATATTGTTTCATAATTTTTTTTAATTTTTTCTTCATCTTCAATCTGCTTTTCATCAAACTTAGAGAAATCTTTTTCTATTTTGGGCATAGTGTATGTTGTCATTGTCTCTTCGTCAATATCACAATCTTCATTAAACCATTTACCCGAAAATTTACATACCCTTTTTGTTTCAACTTTTTCAGGAATTTCACTTTCAAACTGACCGGGTTTTTCTTTTTTTAAATCATAGAGTCTTTTCATAAATTTTCCCCAGACAGGAGCGCATATAACTCCTCCGCTTTGGTGTTTACCCAGCGTCATTGCGCCTTTATCCATACCCACCCAGACAACACCTGCAAGTTCTTTGGTAAAACCAGCGAACCAGGCATCGTTCCATGATGAAGTTGTTCCGGTTTTCCCGGCTGCATCACCGTAAAATTCATTGTCCTCAACAATGGCCCGGGTACCTGTACCGTTTTTAACCACTTCTTTCATCATTTTCTTAAGCATCCAGGCGGTTTCAGGTTCTATAATCTGTAAATTATTGTTTTTCTCTTTTCGATTTAAGATTTCTACAGTTTTCTTCTCTATATGTAACATTTTTTCATCTCTATCTTTAACATAAATAATAGAATGAGGGACGATATCTTTACCTTCATTTGCAATAATTGAGAATCCCCATAATAACTCGTACGGAGTGACTTCTGAAGATCCCAGCGCTAACGAAGGATCTGGCTGAAACCGAGAGTACGAAATTTTCATCAAACGGCTGGCAAAATCTATAATTTTCTCAGGACCTATTAAATCATAAACCTGTATAGAAACAAGATTTTTACTTTGAGCCAATGCTTTATTTAATGGAATATATCCTCTAAAACTGCCTTCATAATTACTGGGGGCCCAAATAGAACCATCCGGCCTTACATTCATAAGCGGAGAATCAGTAAATCCCATCGAATAATGAACAGCTCTATCTTCAATTGCCGCGCCATAAACAAACGGTTTAAACGCGCTTCCCGGTTGTCTTCTGGCATGCAAAGCCCGGTTATATTGATCAGAAGGTTTAAATTCTCTACCCCCTATCATAGCGGTTATTCTGCCGGTATTTGGCTCCATGGCCAAAAAAGCGCCCTGAACCTGAATGTCCCTTTTAAACTGTCTTGTTGTTTTACTGAATTCTTTTGAAATTTCATTGACTTCAGCAGCGGGAAGAATCAGGCTTAAAAGTTCAAAATAATCAGATGAGTTTTCTTTAAATGTTTTTCTAAAATCTGTTCGAATAGAATAACTGGTTTGTATCTCTGGCAAAGGCAGAATACTTTTTAGCGTGTCATAAAATAAAAATAATTCTGTATCTATATCTTTACGATAAGCCTGATTTGAGGCCTGAGCAGTAGCATCTTGTTTTTTCAAGGCCTCTGATAAAATCTCTTCAGCTATAGATTGCTGATCTAAATCTAAAGACGTATAAACCTGTAGGCCTTTTGAATAAACTTTTTCTTCACCAAATATGTCTATAAGTTCCTGCCTTACGGTCTCGGTAAAGTATGGGGCCTTGTCTTTTCTAAGACCAAACGCTGTAATTGACGAAGGCGTAGTTGTAATTTTATCCCAATACTTTGGCCAAAATTCTTCGTACATTTTATCTGCAGTTTCCCTAGAAATATACTCTAACTCTACCATCCTGTTTAGTACTATCTTGTTTTTTTCTCTGCATCTATGAGGATTTTTATACGGTGAATATGTGTGGGGCGATTTTGGTAGAGCCGCTAATATGCTTCCTTCAATAAAATTTAATTTTTGAATTGGCTTATCAAAATAAAGCTTTGATGCGGTAGCAATACCTTTTACTCCGTGGCCCAAATAAATTTGATTAAAATACATTTCTAGTATTTCGTCTTTTGAAAAAACTTTTTCTACCTGCAAGGCCAATACCGCTTCGTACAATTTTCGAACAAGGGTTTTTTCTCCTTCAGTATATAGGCTTTTCACAAGCTGCTGTGTAATTGTTGATCCCCCCTGAACAATAGAACCAGATTTTATATTTTCCCATGCCGCTCTTAGTATGGCAATAAAATCTATTCCAAAATGGTCATAAAAAGATGTATCTTCTACCGCAAGAAAAGCGTTTACTACCGGGCGGGGTATTTCTTCTAGCTTTACCAATTCTCTTTTGTGCTGAAAAAGCTCGGCAATTAAGGTGCCGTTAATATCATAAATTCGCGTGGGAACGGCCATGCGAAAACTTTCTAATTTTTGAATGTCAGATAATTCCTGTTTTTCTTTTTTGCTTTCATCTTCAAACGCATGAAATAATTTAGAAAGGTTACCCGATTCTACGTCTGTAACCACTATGCCTAAAAAAATACCGCCAAAAAATGATATGAATAAAAATAAAACAATGGATATTTTCTCAAGTTTATCAACACCAAAAAATTTATTTATAAAATTCCAAATTATATCTTTCATTTTTTCTTATATTTTAGAAGTACTGCCGGTATTTTTTTGTCAATTATTTGTTTTAATTATAATTATACAGTTATGTTTCTTTCTTCAAACACAATGTAAATTCAATTTTAATACATCCATGAGCCGATTATATATTATTATTTAAATTATATATTAAATTTATGATATACATTAGTATATTTAATATATAATAGACCAACGCAAGTTAAAATGAAAAAAAAAATAATAAAATATATTCTTTATTTAGTTTTAACTATAATAGTGAGTTCTTGTAAAAAATCAACTCAGGTACCTGTTTGCGAACCTGAAAGCGGTCTTTTTATTGACGGTAAACATTACATTTCAAGCGAATTCTTAACTGAAAATTATACGTGGGACTATAAACAGCTTGAAAAATATTACAGAAATAAGTCAGGATCAATACCCAGTTACAATTGCATTCCCATCAAACGAGATAAGTCTCTTGCTGAAATTCTTACTGAAAAAGAAGAGTTTGTTGATTTAATGAAGTGAAATCATTCTCTTGAGCTGTACCGTTAACGGTACAGCTCAAGAGAAATAGAGATTATTAAAGTGAAAAAAACAATTTGTATTTTAACTATACTACTAAGCTTTATAACAAATTTAGAAGCAGGAAAAAGACCCCCACATAAAGAAATTATAGAAAACTATAAAAAAATGTTGAAACCCTTTGTTCTTGAACTAATTAAAAGGAAAAACTATTTTCCTGAGGGTACAATTACTAAAACCTCTATATCAAAATGTTATAGAATTGGTGTTGAACAAGATGGATTATCAATACCATCGGGATCAAATGTTAAAATGATAAATTTTCTATCTATTTATAGAGAAGAAAGAAAATCTGTAAAATCCTGGATAATCATGCACAAAAATAAAATATACTGTATACCAAATGACAATATAAAACCAAAAGAAAAAATCATTGTTATGGAAGGTAAAGGTGTAGGCTCAGAAGCTTTTGCAAGATATATATTGTTAGAAAACGACACATATATTCAAGTATTTGAAACTTTAGGCCCTTATGGCGGCGGTTATCCTGTGCCGCTTCATGCCACGGTAAGAGGCGAATATACCAGAACAGAAAATAAAATCACTTTGTGTATTAAAGAAGACTGGTCACAATCTGAATTTTTTAAGAAAAAAATTAAAAATCAAGAATGTACCGTTTTAATAAAATATACAGGAAATTCTAAAGATTTTCAAGGAAAATGGGTTATTGGTAAAAATAGAGCATTAGTGATAGAAGAATATATTTTCGAATAGCTATTTCTTATCTTAGCGATGCCGTTAACGACATCGCTAAGATAAAAAGAATTATTGACACAGAAAAATTAATTAATTATATGAATATATGATTTCGAGGGGCCGTTCTTTCAATCGAAATGATTATCATATTGTATTTTGTACAAAAAAAAGATATCCTTTTTTAACAAAAAAGGTTTATCAAAAACTACGAAAAATATTTAAAGAAAAAGAAGATTCATTAGAATTTAAAATTCACATAGTAAATGGTATGACAGATCATATTCATATCTTATTATCTTTGCCATCGAAATTAAGTGTTTCTAAAGTTGTAAATCATATAAAAGGATTTTCATCTCATGAAATAGAAGAATTATATTGGCAAAAAGGATATTCATCGTTTACTGTAGATAAAACATCTTTTAATAAGATTTTTAATTATATTAAAAATCAAAAAACGCATCATGAAAACTCAACTTATGAGAGTGAAATTAAATTCTTCTCTTAGCGATGTCGTTAACGGCATCGCTAAGAGAAAAGGAGATTATTACAATGGAAAAAACAATGTTAATTTTAGTTTTGATACTATTCTTTATAACAAATTTAGAAGCCAAAAAATATCGTACAGATAAAGAAATTGAAGAAGACTATAAAAAAAGATTAAAGCCATTTGAGATAGAACTAATTAAAAGGAAAAATTATTTTCCTGATGGTATAACAACAGAAGCATCTGTATCGAAATGCTATAAAATTGGCATTGAACAGGATAGTTTATCTTTACCTCCCGAGGCAAATGTTAAAATGTTAAATATTTTCGATATTTTTATTAAAAAAAAACCTGTTAAATATTGGCAAATTATCTATAAAAATAAAATATACTGTATACCAAACGATAACATAAAACCCAAAGAAAAAATAATCGTAATGGAAGGCCGTGGGCGTAGTGAAATAGAAGGTTTCGCTCGATATATTTTATTACAAAACGGTATATACATTGAAGTACTCGAGAGCATAGGCCCCATGGGGGGTGGTTATCCCGCGCCAGTACATCCTGTGATAAAAGGTGAGTATACTCGAACCGAAAATACAATTACTTTATGTATGACAGAGAAATGGTCACAATTATCTGAATATAGAGAAAAAAAAATTAAAAATAAAGAATGTACTGTTTTAGAAAAATACACGGATCAGATTCCAGACTACAATAATAAACTTAAAGGCAACTGGATAAATCCTAAAAGATTAGAACTAGTAATAGAAGAGCTTATTTTCGAGTAACAATTTTTTTTCTTAGCGATGTCGTTAACGGCATCGCTAAGAGAAATGGAGATTAACTGCGTTCATCCGCATTATTTATCAGCGCAATCTGCGTGCTATATTTTTGCAAACAAATCTATGTACTTTGCGCCACAGCGTTTATGCCGAGTACTAGCCGTGACACATTTAATGAAGGAACAGAAAATGAAATAAAAGCTTATAAAGCGGAAATATTGTATAACAATAATACTATAACTATTTATTTTAAAGATATAGCAGGTCTCGTTGAAATTACTGAACTTAACCCGTGGGAAACCAGTGCTATTGGGGGTTTAAAACAAAATTCTATAGCTGGTTTGTTAAAGACAATTAACGAAACATCAGGTTTAAATTCTATAACTTTAAGTTCAGCATGGCGAGACTATGGAAATGTAGACTCTCATCCATCAGGCAGATTTTTTGATATTAATTATTTAAATGAAACTCGCATGAATAACGGCACCGGTGGGGATTTAAACGCCACTTTAAATCCTTCAATGCCCGCCATATTTTCAAGTTTTTTTGATGAACATCAAGAATATTCTGATTTACAAATTCTTTCACCATGGAAAAGTAAGTATACAGATCCTAATGATGGCCTTGAGTATATTTGGGATTGGGGTAATTATGATTGTTCAGAAATAAGTAGTGATATCTTTAGTCCCGAATATTTAAATTGTATGACGCAAATGGATAAAGCATGGGACTATGATGTCGACCATTTTAACCATATTCATGCCGGATGGGATTAAAAATTAATAGGAGATTTTTTATGAAAAATATTTTTTACATATTATCTGTTTTTATGCTGATAGTTGTAAGTATAGATGCCAGGAAAATGCCTACTGACAAAGAAATTAATGATGATTATAAAAAGAGATTAAAACCTTACATTGCAGAATTAAAAAAAAGAAAAAATAATTTTCCTAAAGGTATTATTATAAAAACTTCTACATCAATATGTACTCAAAAAATAGGAGAAGAGCAAAATAGTTTGTCTATTCCTGCAAATACAGAAGTGATATTGTTAAATATAAAAAATAAGCTCAGAAAACATAGATTTTCAGATAAATATGATAATTCACCGCGTGCCTTACGATGGCATGTATTATACGAAGATAAAATTTTTTGTATACCAATTAAAAATATAAAACCAAACGAAACAATAATAATAATGGAAGGTCGCGGACAATTAGCGGAAGCTTTTGCAAGATATATCTTATTTCAAAACGGGACTTATATTGAAGTATTAGACTATCTAACTCCATTTGGTGGAGGGCCCGCTATGCCAATATTCCCGATAATAAAAGGTAAATACACCAGAACAGAAAATACAATTACTTTATGCATGAAAGAAAAATGGGCGCAACTATCTGAATATAAAGAAAAAAAATTTATAAACAAAGAATGTACCGTTTTAGAAAAATATACAAATCAAATTCCAGATGCTGAGAACGTACTTGAAGGAAACTGGATAAATATGAAAAATCGTCTCCTTGTGATAGAAGAATTTATATTCGAGTAACAATAGGACACAGATAGCGCAGATAGAATGGATAAACACAGATATAATAATCTGAGTGTATCTGCTATGTATCAGCGTTTATCTCGATACGGCAATAGCCTACCGCTTGCAGCCAGCTTTGCACGCAGATACAGGTATCTGCGTGCTATTTTTTTATTTCCTTTGCGTACTTTGCGCCTCTGCGGTGAATTTACCATGTTCACGTGGGATTTAATGGTCAAAATGATACCTATTAAAAGGAGATTATTAAAATGAAAAAAATATTATTTTTATTATCTTTGCTATTAATCATTGCAAAAGGTTTAGAAGCAAAAAAGAGACCTACTCGAAAAGAAATTGGTGATGATTATAGAAAAAGAAAAAAACCGTTTCTCACTGAATTATTAAAAAGAAAAAATTATTTTCCCAAAGGTATTATTACAAAAACTTCTTTATCAAAATGTTGGGAAATAGGAGTAGACCAAAATAGATTGTCTATTCCCGCAAATTCAGAAGTAATAATGTTAAATATGATGACTAAAATCAGAAAAGTCGATTTTACAGCTAAATATGAGAACTCACCTTATGCTATGAGATGGCATATTGTGTATAACAATAAATTATACTGTATTCTAAATAAAAATATAAGACCAAGCGAAACAATAATAATAATGGAAGGACGGGGCCGTTCAGGAACTGAAGCTTTTGCCAGATATATATTATTACAAAACGGGACCTATATAGAGGTTCTAGACTATCTAACACCATATGGCGGCGGTCATCCAGCGCCGGCTTTCCCCATAATAAGAGGCAATTATACCCGAACAGAAAATACAATCACTCTATGTCACAAAGAAAAATGGACCCAGTTAACTGAATTTAGAGAAAAAAAATATAAAAATAAGGAATGTACGGTTTTAGAAAAGTATACAAATCAAACTCCTGATCCTGAGAATGAATTTGAAGGCAACTGGGTACACACGGGAAGAGGAGAACTTGTGATAGAAGAATATATTTTCGAATAGCTATTTCTTTTCTTAGCGATGCCGTTAACGACATCGCTAAGATAAAAAGAATTATTGACACAGAAAAATTAATTAATTATATGAATATATGATTTCGAGGGGCCGTTCTTTCAATCGAAATGATTATCATATTGTATTTTGTACAAAAAAAAGATATCCTTTTTTAACAAAAAAGGTTTATCAAAAACTACGAAAAATATTTAAAGAAAAAGAAGATTCATTAGAATTTAAAATTCACATAGTAAATGGTATGACAGATCATATTCATATCTTATTATCTTTGCCATCGAAATTAAGTGTTTCTAAAGTTGTAAATCATATAAAAGGATTTTCATCTCATGAAATAGAAGAATTATATTGGCAAAAAGGATATTCATCGTTTACTGTAGATAAAACATCTTTTAATAAGATTTTTAATTATATTAAAAATCAAAAAACGCATCATGAAAACTCAACTTATGAGAGTGAAATTAAATTCTTCTCTTAGCGATGTCGTTAACGGCATCGCTAAGAGAAATGGAGATTAACTGCGCTCATCTGCGTTTTTATCAGCGTTTATCTGCGTGCCACTTTTATTAATCCTGAAAATCCTGTTAATCATTTCGATATGCTTCACTACCGTCTGCGGCCAGCTGCGCTTGCAATACAGGCCTGTCTAAAAAACAGCTTTCATTATTTTAGGCCAGTCTTCCAAAGAATCTAGCACCATATCTGCCGCAGAAAGTTCATCGGCCGTATAGGGTCCCGTTGTAACCGCTACGGCAAAAGCGCCGCCGGCGCGGGCGCATTCAATGTCAAAGGGCGTATCGCCTACTACAATTATTTTTTGGGGAGATGTATAATATTTTTTTTGATATTCATCAATAGCAAAATGCATTAGTTTATTTCTATCTTGCGTTAAATCGCCATAGGCCCCAAACTCAAAAGATTGAAACCTTTGACCAAGTTTAATTTGCGCGCCTTCTTCAAAGTTTCCCGTTAAAAGAGCTGGAACATGTTTAGAATTATTCTCTATATCTTTAATAAATTCATTTACCCCCGGCAGAGAATTTATAGACTTTTTTTCAACCTCTAAACGCAGATTTTTAAGATATAAATTTTTTATTTCTGAAAAGTTTATATTGTATCCGTTCAATGATGACAATTTTTCTAATATTTGATTGAAAATGAACAAATCTGTTCTGCCGGCTACATCTTTAGCCGAAAGCGGTACTTTTTCATTTGTCAGTTCAAATACAGTCTTTTCAGCCGCCCGTCTTCCAACTCCTGAAGTATTTATTAAAGTTCCGTCAATATCTAATAAAAAAAGTACTCTCATATTTAGTTTTTGTTGACATATTAAATAAATATATTTATTATACAAAGTAATACTTTCATATTAAATAACAAAAAAAATATAGTAAAATAAAAAAATAAGATGGAAATTAAAGTACATGAAAATAAAAATTACATTGTAATTCAAATATTCGGCAGTCTTGATATTTACACATCTCTTGAACTCAAAAGCAGTTTTGACAATTTGGATATCGTTAAAGATAATTCTGTAGTACTTGATATGTCAAATGTAAATTACATAGACTCAAGCGGTATTGGTACCCTAATAAAAATAACCAATACGATAAAAGGGTCTGATGCCCGGTTATATATTACCGGCGCGAAACCTCTCATTGAAAAAGTTTTCAAGGTCGCCGGTTTATCAGGATATTTTAATATGCTTTCGAATGAAGAATTTAATTCTAAATTTCCCATTTAAAACTAAAACATTTTCTTTACAGGCTTACTAAACAGGTAAGCCTGAACCTAATTCAACATGTACCAATTTCAAAATAATGTAATTTATGGTTTATTTATATACTTTGCCTCTATTTTACTTTCATACGGTTTTGTTAAATTTGTTCATACAGAATCATTAGGCACCCATTATTTTAAAGAAGTACTGCGAGAAAATACAGAAAACAATATCAGCCTTAATAATGCTTCAAATAATAGCTTAACAATAAAAAACAGCAATATAAACAAAATAGAAGATATTGATCATTCTCCTGAAACATTCTCAGAATATCAAAAAAATCAGTTATTATTAGAAGATGAAAGTTTCTTGTTAGAAGGAGCTGAGCCCGACAAGAAAAGTCCTTTCAAGTATAAAAACGATGATTTAAATTTATATATATACGGTAAAAATGATATTAAAGTAGGTTATAAATATACTTATTTTATTGAAAAAGAACCTGATGATACTAATTCACCAAATCATTATTCTGAGCTGCCTATAGATCAAAAAAGTCTTCAGGTTAATATTAAAGGCAAGATAGGTAAAAAAATAACGGTAGATGTTGATTATGATAAAGATGAAAACGAGTCTAAAAATACATTTAAAGTACAATATAAAGCCTTAAGAAAAAGAGAATTTGTGCAGGAAGTCACAATGGGTAATATTGACTTAAAATTCCCAAAAAGAGAATTTATTGTTTTTGAACAGCAAAATAAGAAAACACTAGGTATTGAATCAAAAATGAAGCGCGGTAAACTTGAACTTCAGGCGATAGCCGCTCTATCTCAGGGTGAACATAATATTCAAAATTTTACGGGAAATTCAAAAAAAACGGGAAAACTAATTTCTGAATATGAATTTATTAATAGAAAATATTACCAGCTTGAACCTTTTACCTATTACGATGGACTCACTTCTATTCCTCTTATCTCTGCCGAAAGTTACAACAGAAAAAACTCTAATTCATTAATAACCTTGACTTCTAATATAAATAACGCCGAAAGTTATACTCCTGCTTCAGTTAACATTGATACATCTTCTCTTGAAATTTATGTTGATGATAACAATCCATTAACTGATCAAAGTATGGGAGCTGTAAATAAAATTGTTAACGGAAAAAACGTGGGAAACTATCACCTTCTTCGTGTTGGCAGAGATTACACTTTTGAAGCTAAAAAAGGAAGAATTACCTTCATTACGCCTATTAATGAAGAGTATAGTGTTTTTGTTCGTTATTCATTAGACGGAGGCTCTTTAAATACGACAGATCCATCGGCGAGAATAGAAAACGGTAAAATAGAAACCTTTATTAAATTTGGCAAAACAATTCACGAAGATACGAATCATGATGGAACAGCAGACGTTATTATTATTGATGACGGCAAGTTAAATCTTGATATATATGAAGTAAGAGGTATATATGATTTAGCTACAATAAATATAATTGAATCTAGCTTTAAGTTTAAAGTTATAAAGAAAAATTTTGACACCGTAAATGAAATGAATACGCTAGGCAGTAAATTTATTGATTATGAAAACGGTATTATTTATTTTAATTTAAGAGAGCCATTTAAAAACCTTAAAGACATATCGGGAAATTTTTATTTAGAAGATTTAGAAAGTTCAACAATATACACAGAAAACCAGCCTTCCTATGTTTCTACAAATTCAGTATTTTCTTTACAGTTTGATTTTTTAGGTACTATTTACAGCTATCAATTAGAACATTTTAACATTATTCCAAGATCAGAAGTTGTTAAAGTTAGCGGAGAAACCATTTCGCCTGAACTTTATTATATTGACTATGAAACCGGATTTTTTCAATTTTTAGACAGTCAAAACCCCTCTATATCCAGCCAAACTCCAGTTGAAGTAAGTTATGATTACCTGCCCTTTGGGGCTAAAGAACAAGGATACATAGCGGGAGTTCGAGCCGACTATGAGGCCAGTAAAAATTTAAGATTAGGTAGCGTCTTATTGTATAACGGACAATTTGAACCGGCAGAAGCTCCTCAAATTGGCGCTGAACCGGTTAGCCGTTTGGTTTTTGATAATGACATTGAATTAAATTTAAATGAAGAAAAAATTACAAAATTAATTAATACTATCCCCGTATTTGACTTTGATCTTCTTCCCGTTCAGGCAAACGGTTATTTTGAATATGCCCGAAGTTTTTATAATCAAAATACTTTTGGGTTAGCTTTAATAGATGATATGGAATCTAGTGAAGAAACACGCGATATACCAATTTCTGAAAAAGACTGGGTGTTATCGGCTGTTCCACCTTATTTATCTACCGCTGTACAATGCGACAGGGCTCCTCTTTATTATAAATACTACAGAGATCCTTCTGATTTTGAAAGAGGACTTCTTGATTTTTCGTTTACACCTTCTGCCCAGCCGCCTTATGAAAAACTATCAGGACCATATAACATCTCAGAGGGCCACTTAGAGTCCTCTCAGTTAAAAATATCCCAGGCAGAAAAACAAGTATCGCTTGTTATGGATTTTGATTTTTCAAAAACAAATTCTGGCAGCCAAAAATTCGCGGCCATTAATACCAGAAACTATTCTACCACAGGTGTAGATTTTTCAAATATTACTTATTTTGAATTTTACGCGAAACTTAAAGATACAAACAGCCTAACGTCTGGAATAAAAGTAATCTTTGATATAGGAGTTATTAATGAAGACACAGATTCAGATGGCTGGCTTGATAATGAAGATATCGGCTTAGACTTAATTGACGCAGATATAAACCAAAACAATCAACAAGATGCTAATGAAAAATGGGACGAAGGCGAAAGAGACGGAAAAATTAACCGAAATAACAATACAGGTAAAACCGAAGATATAGGATACAAATTTAATCCGCCAGATTGCCAATCTTCTGACACTATTGTAGGCGCGGGACCCAATATAGAGGGGTACCCTGACACAAAAGGAAACACCGTTATTAATACTGAAGATTTTAACGGCAACGGCAAGCTGGATATCGAAGAAAAAACCATAACTATTGACTCTGATTCTTCTTTAAATAATTATCTATATTATGAAAACAACAGTTCAAATATAATATCTTCTGAAAGCTGGAAGTTAGTACGCGTGTACATAAACCATGCTTCATTAAGCGATAAGCAAAAACTTGCCTTAAGAGATGTTAAAAGCATAAGACTTTACATTACCCCAGAAGCCGGTTCAGAAAACGCGAAAGGGAAATTATTAATAGACACTATACGATTTGGAGGAACAAAATGGAGGAACCTGCGGGCGAAGAGAATAAACGACTCTGAAATCGAAGAATTTGATATTTATGATCCACTTATATTCAGAGCTGCCAGTATAAACAATTATTCATCTAAAGAAGAATATCAAGAAAATTCATTTTTAATTAAAGAAAGAGATGAATGGGAAACCCTGCACGGTAAAAAAACAAATACTGAATTTGCCAGCACATATGAAGGAGCTCTTAAATTAAGTTATAATTTACAAGACATATATGAACTTGCCTATACGGAACAAACATTTATAGAGCCTTTAGATTTAGAGCATTATGAAAAAATAAATGTATGGATAAATTCAAGAACTGAAGCAGCTAACTCTGATTATTTTTTATTTCGAGTAGGTTCGAGTAATAATGATTACTATGAATTTACTAAACTTATCAGTAAAACCGGATGGCAAAAAATAAGTTTTGCATTATCTGAACCTCAAAAAACAAAAGGTAATGTTAACCTAAAAAAAATTAATATCTTAAATGTAGGAATAAAAAGAGGCACTAATTTAAGTCAAAACGATGAACGGATTATATGGGTTAATGATATATTTACATCGGGTACTAAAATAGAATCTGCCGAAGCCTATAAATATCAAGCTTCTGTTAAAATTCTAAAACCATTATACACAACAGAATCAGGCGTGCCTATAATTTCTGACATATCTACCTCTTATAAAAAACTTCATAAAGATAGTAATTTTTCTTCTATAGGGCTATCTGAAGCTGAAAAAAATATTGAAAAAAATGAAGAAGAATGGATGATTCAAAGCTCCCTTTTTCCTTTATGGAAGGCCGATTACAGATATAATAAAGAAGAATTAATATCTGAAGAAGGAGAACATTCTGAATTACTTTCTCAAGATGACTATTATACAATGTTAACGCACAGCACCGGACATATACTTAATTTTCAAAATTTTTCTCTTCCCGTGATTAACGCGAATTATGTTTACACAAACGCAAAAAACGAAAGACATGAAAAAATCGCAGAATTTATTTCAGAAAGCAGTCAAAAAATTGTTTATACTGAAAAAAATTACAATCCTAAATTAAATATTACCGAAACATTTCCTGAATTTTTTTATACAAAAATAGTTTATAATTTTGAAACTAATATAAACCTGCTTCACCAAGAAGAAGTTACTTCAATAGAATCTACTGATAATATATTTAGTAACGCAAAGGAAAAAAAAGAAAAAGAACAGTTAGAAACAAATAAAAACAGCCTAAAGATAAACATAGGCAATTTTTCCCTTGCGCCTCTATATCAGTTAGACCGCACGGTTTTACTAAAAAAAACTTTTATAGATGATACAAATTATGAAGAAGTTCATGGGAATTTTTATTTTCCTTGGTTTGAAATTCCAAATGATTTTAGATATAGAAGCAGAACCGCAAAATATGAACTATCCTCATCTTATAATGAATTATGGATATTCTCTCCTACTTTAAAACTATCCGCTGATTATAAAGAAACATCTTTTAAAGATAACCCTGAAACCCTCGAGTTAGAAAAATTCCAGCGTCAAAAAGAACCCAGCACAAAAACCCAATTAAATTTTTCAATACCCTTAAACTTTAAAAACAAACTGCCATTTCTAAGTATTTTAGAATCTATTGAACCAAGTTTTTCAAGAGAAATTATTTTTAATGAACAGCACGTTCCCTTTACTAAAAAAACAGAATTATATGACGATGAATTAGGCTTAAAAAGAACTCTGCCGCCCCTTGCTGAAAGAACATATAACGTAATAAAGTATCCCTTTTGGTATTATTTTCAATCTGCCGGTAGAAAAAAAAGTAATTATGCAAACGGACGTACCTATGTTCAAAACAACTCATATGAACCCGATTTTGAAACATCTTATGGCAATGCTTTTTCTATTTACAATAATTCACTTTCTCTTACTGAAAACGCAGGAATATTTATACTTTGGGATATATGGGAACCCCTTACTTTAAGAACAGATACTTCAATTTCACAAGATACCAAACGAAGTTCCTCCAGTTCTCTGCCGATTCAAATGGTTAAATGGAATTCATCTTTAAAACAATATTATGATTTAATGAAAATTTTTAATTTTTGGTTTTGGGCCGAAAAAAAAAGACGCCTTTCTGGCTATGATTTTAGTTTTACTTATGAAAACCAAATGTTTATAACAGATAACAAAGTAAACGATATTTATGCCCCTCAAAATACTATATTTTTTTCATGGATAAATGATGAGAATGTATCAAAAAATTTATCTTTTAAATTTTCTCTTTATTTTAGAAACTTAAAATATAAGAATTATATTTTAGAAAACCCGCAGGAAGATAAAATTATATTTGATAATATTGCTTCTAAAAATGAAAAAATTAAAGAACAAGATACTACTTATGAATTTTTATTTACATACCAAACTGAATGGCCATGGTTAAAACTTTTTCTACAGAACCTGACCAGCCTTCGATTAAAATATCATCCCAAATATCGTATAGAAACCGGCGTTTCTTTTAACCGGTATGACTATGATATTGACGCATTATCTAAAAAACCTTCAGATAGATATGTTATTAATAATGTTATAGATGCCAATCTTCACGCTAACGTAATGGGAAAGTTTAATTTTTTAACCGCATATGAAATAATTGAAGAAGGGGCAGAAAAAATAACAATTGAATTTAATTTAGAGGCAAAAATACTATTCTAGGCTGATATTTTACCTATAAGACCTTCTTCTAAAATAGAAATTAAGTTATTGGTCTTTTCGCCAAGCTCTCCTAGAGTAGAATCTTCAGAACCCGCTTTTATGTTGTCTACCTGTGATTTTAGCTGCATTAATTCATCAGCAATATTTAAGGCGGCTAATAGTATTAGCTTTTCCCTTTCGGTTTCTTTTGTGTTATTTTTGAGATCATTATATTTTTCATTCACATATTTGGCTACTGATAACATATATTCAGCATCCACATCGCCCAGCAGGGTATAGTTTTTACCCGATATTTCTACCTTAGCCTTAGAAATTGACTTTGATTTTTCAAAACTCATAGTTTTTTATTTTTCTTTAGCATTTTCTTCAACTATTAAAAAATCTTCATCATCATCTTCGTCAAATATACCTAATACATCGTCATCTTCTTCTATAACAATTTCTTCATCTTTTTCAGATATTTCAGGTTTCTTCTCAGCTGCTTCTTTGATCTCATCAAGAGAATCTTGTGCTTCGTCTTCGTATGGTTCTTCTTCAGTAATTACTATTTCTTCATCATCGTCTTCTAACAAAACGATATCTTCATCATCAGATTCTTCAGTTTCTTCTTCATCTGCTTTAAATTCAACTTCTTCATCATCGGGATCTCCCTCTTTCAGGGTCATTTGCTCTTGAGGTTCTTCATCTTTAATTTCAACTTCTGGTTCTGATTGCAATTCTGTAATTTCTTCTTCATCACTATCTTCATCAACGATAATAGCATCATCACTATCATCTGATATATTTGCTTCAGGCGCCTCACTTACTGGTTCTTGTGCAGGTGCCGCATCTGATTTTGCTGAAACCGTGCTTGCAGATGAAGCACCTCCAGATTTAGCTTCTTTTAAATCATCTAACTTTGATATAATTTGAACAATTCTACCTTCTAAATCTTTTTCTTTTGATTTTAGTTTATTCAATTCTAATGTCGCATCTTCAAGCTGCTGCATTAGTTTTTTTGCTTCTTTTTCTTTTTCTTCGGCAGAAAGTCTTAATTGATCATTCGAAGCTTTTATTTTATCTATTTCTGTTTCAAGATGTGAATTTTCCATACGTAAATCAGAAATTACGTCTAATGCTTTTACGATACGGCCTTCAAGTTGTTCTAATTGTTCCATTGTTATCATAGTATTCTCCTGTTTTTTTTAAGCCTTTAATACTTATATTTTTTTATAACTTAATTACTTTTTTCTTTCTCATTATTTATCGGCAAGGATGGGTACATATTTAAGGGATTTTCAACTAATTGTGCATTTGGCGGCGGTTTATAATTAAACAAACTTTTTTTAATACCCGCTCCCACTCTCATATCTAAAAATTGAAATGTATGCTTAACTTCATTTGAAATTAGTGTTATTTCAGTTAATATTTCATCATTGGCTTTTATTATAATTTCTTGAAAAGTATTGCCGGGATTTTCAAATATAAAAGTATCTTCTTCTTCACTTATACGGCCCTCATAATCTTTTAAAAAAGAAAATAATCCTCCCGAATTTTCGGCAACTTCTTGTTTCGCGCATAATTGTGTTTCAGGATTATAAATCCACAAAAACATGCCATTTGTTGCGATAACGCTGTTATCAGATAGTGAAATGTGCAGTTTATCTGGATATTCATATGAAATTCTACCTTGTTTATTAAAACCCGAAGAAGTTGTGTACTTTATATCTGCTATAAAGCTTGAATTAAAGGCATTTAACTTATGTTGTAAATCTTTTATAAGATTATTGGCTTTTATTTTAATAGGTATTATAAACAACGAAAATATAATTACCCATTTAAAAAATAATAATGATATGGAACGTAAAAAATTTAATACTTGAATATTTAATGGATCATGAGATTCTACTGAGCCATTTTCTACCTTTTGCCAATAAGATTGTATTTTTTCTATTTCTTCACCGTCAACCCATAAAGATTCACATTTTTCACAATAGTCTAATATTATGTTAGACATACTTAAAAAATTTATCTTAATCATTTTCGAATTATCACAATACGCGCAGGGTATTAACGAATGAGTATCTGAATGGGGATCATGATCTACTGATGATAACTCAACATCTTCTCTTGGATAAAAATCTTTATAATGAGGGACAAAAGCATTCAAATCTCCCTTATGAAGATACATTCCATTACATTTATTACAGGCCTTTATTTTTCGACCTTCTTTTTCTTTTATTTTTAAGGGGTTATTTCCCTTGCATACCGGACAATTTTTTATCATTTTATATATTTCTGTAATTTAATATAATAAATTTAATTTAAAAAACTATATTTTATTCTTTTTTTAAAAATTTTAAGTTAATTAAAAGCCTTCTATATTTGGTTTGTAGACTATATCTATACCAGAGTCTAAATAACCTATCCACACAAAATTCCCTTCTATTCTGAGCATTGTTACTTCATTAGAGCTAAGCCCTTCTATTACCCTCAGTTTAGTTAAAGTTTCATTTTCTCTATTATATATTCTAATACCATTACCTGAAGTTCCTATCCATATTTCTTTATCTTTTTTCACAATCGTAGTAGGAAACGGAATTTGCCAATCGAAAAATTTTATATTTTTATTTACAATATCATATTGATAAACACCCACATTGTGAACCCCCACCCATAAATAGCGGCCGTCAATTATAAGAGATTTTATATTATTATCTTTCAACAACCCTTTTTGTGAATTAATATAATGATATTCTTTTAATTTTTTATCATATAAAACAACCCCATTTTCTATGGTTCCAAATGCAATATATTGATGATCGGCCACTATTGAATAAACCATATTTGTTTTAATAAATGAATCTTTCCCTAAAATCTCAAAATTCTTTTTAATTATATCATATTTTACAACGCCTTCAGACAGAGTTGTAAAATAAATATATCTGTCATCTTTTATTACTTTTTGCGCTAAGTTAAAAATACTTTCTTCATTTCTTAAAGCGCTTACTCTACTTCTTCTTTTATCAAAAATATAAATTCCTTCATATGTTGCAATATACACATTATCAAAATCTACATATATAGAACGAAGCTGACTAGAAGGTAAAGAAATATTAGAAAATATCTCCCGCGATCTTGAAAATCTTACCAGCCCCCTACCCCATGTTGCTATCCAAACATCGTCACCATCTACGCTTATATCGGCAATAGCATTATCTGGCAGACCATCTTTATCACTTAAGTGAACGAGAGTTAAATCTCTCATTAAAAATTTTAATTTTGGCGTTTCAACCTGCCCTAATTGCATAGACTTTAAGATATATGAATACGCTAACTTATTTTGTCTAAAACGGTTAGCGTATAAAAGACCTAATTTATAATATGTCTTAGATTTCAATTTTTTATGTTCTTCTTCAGTTATATCCTTAATTTTTTCTAATTCTAAAAGTCTTAATGCTTTTTGATAAAACTTAACAGCATTATTCCATTGTCTTGTGTTTTCGTTTAATTCTGCCAGATATAAATTAGCATTTATTAAATAAAATTTATTGTCATTTGTTTTTTCTGTTTTTATGTATTCTTCTAAAAAAAACGAAGCTCTTTTGGTTATATTTAGATTATAATAACATTCTCCTGTTAAAAATAATAAACTAATTTTATAACGGTTATATTTAAACCTCTCCTGAAGTTTATTATAGTAAGATATTGCTTCTAAGTACTTTTGTTTATGCCTGTTTATCTCACCAAGATAAAATAAAGCGTCTCTTACTTCATATTCATATGGATTTTCTTTTATAAATTCTAAAAAAAGTTTCTCAGAGTCATCCCATTCTTTATCTTCATATTCATCTAAGGCATCTTCATACTTATCTAAAGGAGTAGCATAAAAACCATTTTCAAAAAATGAACTGTAAATAAAAATTATTATGACTAAATTTACAAATGACTGACTAATTTTTTTGGTAAATAGCATAGATTGTTTTACTAAAATCAAAAAATAGATATTTCATTTTCGGCATTTAATCTGTATAATATCAAGCGGCCGATAAATTTATTAGTTTCGCTTAAATAATATGCGTAAAATATATCAATATTTTCTTTAATCCACGAAGAAGGTATATGCATAATCCCCTGTATCTTTACCAATTCATTATTATTACCCAAAAACCATCTTAAAAATTTTTTATTATTAAAATTTTGGTTTTTAAAAATATGAGTGTAGTTCTTTTTAAAGACGGATACTTTATTATTTTCATTTATTTTTTTCCATTTTTCATAAGTCGATTCTAAATTCATTACTAAAAAAGCCCGAAAACAAGGCTCAATGAATAATATATTAGTCTCACAGAGATTTATAAATTCTTTTCTTTCATTTTGCGATATATTATTTATTTTAGAAGCTATTATCCAATATGATGAAATTGAATTATGTTCATCACTATTAATTTCAATGGTTTTATTTTCATTTATTTTGTTCGCGTATATCCAGCTTTTTATGATATGAGAAGATGATATATTAAATAAATTAATATTTATACTCTTATTTGAATATTTCTGTATTAAATTTAACGCCTGCCAAATTCTATGCGGCGGCAGTTTCTCTACTTCTTGTATTAAATCGGTAATATTTAGATCTATTGAATTATTTGCAGATTTGATATCGTCTAACATATATGCCCAAAAAATATTAAATAATTTATCACTTTTTACAAGATCATTTAGAACAATAAAATTTGATAAAGCTTGAACAATTTCAGCATCTTCTTTTTGAGAATATGATAATAAATAATTTCCTATTTCATATTTTAAGAATGTTTCTTGAAACCATTCTTTTTCTTCAGATGAAGGCTCAGAAACTATTTTGGCGAAAATTAAAAAATTTATTTTTAATTTTTCTTCTTTAAAGATTTTAGATAATTCATATAACAATCTGCTTGAATTTATTCCTCTTAATATACTAAGTGCTTTATTTTTATATGCAACATTTACGGTTTTTTTAAAGAATATAAATAAAGGAGCGAATTGTGACTGTGATTTTTCAATCTCTATAAAACTTAAAATCTCTTGAATAATATTATCTGAAGTTTCAATTATTAAAATTTGATAAATATATCTTAAATAATAATCATCTTTACTTTTAATTATTTCTTTCACAGCTTTTAATCTTACCTCAGAATCGGCTGAACCTAGATCTTCAACAATTTGATCTTTTAACAATATATTCATTGAATCTTGATTATTTTGTTTATTATTTTCCCCTGACACAAAAAGACTATCTATAAAATAAAATAAAGTAATAAATATTATTTTTTTATAGGTCTGATTTATTTTCATCTTCTCTTGCTAAGGATAATTTATAAAATATAAGTGTAAAAAGTACTATTAAAATGCTTCCTGATATAATATAGATTTTTCGATAAAAATTTATATCATATAGTAATTTTTGCTCTAACTCCTGAGATTCTCCTTCTTCTATAAACTTCCATATTTGTACGTTTTCATCGTATAGTAAAAACTCCCTTGTAAAATTTTCAAGAGCTGTTTGATCATTTTTTAGTATTCCAATTTTTTCTTCATATGTTTTTATTTTCTCTTTGAGTTTTTTTATGTCTAATTCTATTTCTATTTTCTTCGCTACTTCATTTTTATATTCTAAGTAACCATTTTTACTAAAAAAATAATTATAAAATAATATATGCAGCACAAGAAAAAAGAAGGGCCAAAACAACCAATGTTTTTTAGTACTATGTATAAAAGACTTTAGCTTAGATATCAACGTGAATTAAATTTTTTAATAATATTTTTACCGGGATAAAAAGCGTCATCGCCTAACATTTCTTCAATTCGTAATAGCTGGTTATACTTCGCGAGCCTGTCTGTTCTGCTTAAAGAACCTGTTTTTATCTGCCCTGCTTCTGCCGCAACGGATAAATCTGCTATTGTTACATCTTCACTTTCCCCTGAACGATGAGAAACCACGCATGTATACCCGTTTACTTTGGCCATATTCATTGTTTCTATTGTTTCACTTAAAGTACCTATTTGGTTTACTTTAATTAAAATACTATTACCTATTTTTTCTTCTATGCCTTTTTTTAATATTTTACTGTTAGTAACAAATAAATCATCGCCAACCAGCTGAACTTTTTCGCCTAAAGCCATAGATAGTTTTTTCCATCCGTCCCAGTCTTCTTCTGCCATACCGTCTTCAATTGAAAAAATGGGATACTTTTTTACGTATTCAGAATACAAATCTACAAGCCCCTGCCCGCTAAGTTCTAATTTTTCACCGCCTAATTTATATTTGTTATTTTTATAAAACTCACTAGAGGCCGCGTCTATAGCTAAAAAAGTGTCTTCACCGGGTTTGTATCCGGCTTTTTCTATTGCTTCTATTAAAAGTTCAAAACCCTCTTTATTTGATTTTAAATCGGGAGCAAAACCTCCTTCATCACCCACTGCTGTATTTAGGTTTTTCGATTTAAGTACATTTTTTAATGAATGAAAAATCTCGGCACCCTGCCTTAAACATTCTTTAAAAGACGAAAATTTTACCGGCACAATCATAAATTCCTGAAAATCTATATTGTTATCGGCATGAGCTCCTCCGTTTATTACATTCATCATGGGAACCGGTAAAGTTCGGCAAAATGGGCCGCCTAAATACCTAAAAAGAGGCAACCCTAAGTACGAAGAAGCAGCATGAGCCGAAGCCATAGAAACACCTAGTATAGCATTGGCTCCCAGCTTACTTTTATTTTCTGTCGCGTCTAATTCTATTAATATATTATCAATTTCTCTTTGATTTAGAGCGTTTGTGCCTATGATATTAGGTTGAATTTGAGATATTACATTTTTAACTGCTTTTGTTACACCTTTACCAAGGTATCTATTCTTATCACCGTCTCTAAGCTCTAATGCCTCACGAATTCCCGTAGACGCTCCGGATGGTACAATGGCCCTGCCTAAATCGCCGCTTTCTAAAAAAACTTCTACCTCAATAGTAGGATTTCCCCTTGAGTCAAGAATTTCTCTTGCGTGAATATCTTCAATTATAGATGACATAAGTCAAAATTCTTTGCTAAGAAACCATGTAAACGGTAATTTTTTTAAAAAATATTTAAAATTAGCGGTATATATTTTATTTTCAGGGGTATTACATAAGTAATAATAAAAAGTAGGAGAATAAAAATGTACGATAACAAAATGCAGATTCATCAAATAGTAGGACGTCTCACAAAAGACCCCGAACTAAAAGAAACGAAAACGGGTAAGCTGATATTAAAATTTAATATTGCTTACAACACAAGAACATCCACAGATTCTGAAGGCAGCCATTCTAACTTTTTACCCGTACAAATATGGGAAAAAGCTGCAGAAAAATTCCAGCCTATATTACAAAAAGGGATGAAAGTTTTAGTAAAGGGTGAACTTTTACATAAACGCTGGAAAAATGATGAAGGCAAGATTCGTTCTCAAGTAATACTTAACGCCGAAGACATTGCCATTGCCGATTTAAAAAAAAGACCCTATTTACCTGATACAATATCAGAATTAGCGTCTGAAACCAGCATTTAAGTTTTTAATACCCGTCTTATTTTTCATATAAAACAAGGCGGGTTCTTATAGCAATAAATTTTTGTAAATAATTTAATAAAATATTAAATCATTTATTTTTGTATAAAAAACCTTAATTATCTCGTCTAATTAAATAATAAATACAGGATATATATCAACATATATTTTATTTAAAAAATGGAAACAAAATACGCAAATATTATTCATGAAGATTTTTCTCCTGAAATTAGAAATTTTTGGTTAGATTTAAAATCAAAAAAAGAAAAAAATATAAATGTAAAGAAAATTAAAAAATACAGTCTTTTAAAACAAGTTATTCTTTTAACTATGATATCTATTATAGTTTTAACCTTTTCTTTTTATTATAATGATTTTAATATACCCATAAAAACAGCTCCTCTTGTTCAAAGCGGAGTTTTGGATCTTCGCCAATGGAATTTAGAGAAAAACGGCTCTATATCTTTAAATGGTCAATGGGATTTTTTTCATTATGAAAATAAAGCGCAAAATATAGATGATATAAAAGTGAACTACGATAATAAAAAATACATAAATGTACCTTCATTATCGAATTTAAACAATAAACTCAGCCAAGCTCCTGAAAAAAGCGGAATATATCGATTAAAAATAATAACATCAGGTTTAGAAAAAAATTATGGAATTCATCTTAATAGTATTCTTGGCAATTATACTGTCTTTATAAATGGTATAATATATGAAAACTCAATAAATAATAACAAGAATTTATCAGAGATTTTTTTTGTTTCAGAAAAACCAGAAATAGAAATTATAATTAATGTATCAAATCATTTTTTCTCGTATACAGGTATTGATAAACCAATACTATTTGGTACAGAAAACATGATTAAAAACAGAATTCAAAAAGATATGCTTTTTACCATATTTGTAATGGGAGCCATATTTTTTATGGCGCTTCACTATCTTTTTTACTATGGCTTGGACCTGAAAGAAAAATATCTTTTATTTTTCAGTATGGTCTGTCTAATGGTCTTTACCCGAACATTTATTTTAAATCACGGTCTGTTATCTTTTTTTAATATTACAGATATTGTATGGCAGCTTAAAATAAAAAATTTAACTTTATTTTTAGGGGTTCCTTTTTTTAGTCTCTTTTTTTTAAATTTACTTCCTGATATTTATAAGAAACTTCCCGCTTATGCAGCGCTATCAATAGGAATTATATTTTCTATAGGCAGTGTTATACATCCTATTTTTTTATCTAATTTATTATTTGTAAAAATATTTCATTTTATAACTTTAATTTTAGGTTTTTATACACTATATGTACTTATTTTATCGATTAAAATGGAGAAGAAAGGGACTGTTTTACTTTTAGCTGGATTTATTTTCTCTTTTGGGTGCGCGATTAATGATATTTTATATAACAATCAAATTATAAATACAGGAAACTTAACAGGTTTTGGATTTTTCATTTTTATAATTTTTCAATCATTTTACATTAACCAATATCATGTAAACGCCTTTAACTTAATTAAAAACCAGAGAAAAGAACTTCAAAGAGAAACTATTGAAAAAACAATATTAATTGCTGCTTCACGTGATGCTGAAGTTAAATATAGAAATATTTTTGATAACGCATCTGAGGGAATCATTCAATTTTCTAGAAGAGGACGCATACTTTTGCAAAATTTGTCTTTTGCTCAATTATTGGGTTATGAGTCTGTTAATCAAGTTCATAAAGCGGTTAAAAACATAAAAAATCACTTATTTCTAGATGTAAACAAGTTTAATATTCTCTTAAAATTACTTGATAAAAAGAAAAAAACTAAATTCGTTTTTAACGCTATTAAAAAAGATAAAAGTAAAATTTCAATTTGCATGAGAGCAAGAAGCGTTTTTAATGAAAATAATGAATTAATTTATTATGAAGCTATATTGCAAGATATTACAGCAATAAAAACCGCTCAAAAAATGAAAATAGCAAAAGAAACAGCCGAGGCTACAGCTCAGGCAAAAAGTAAATTTTTAGCCAATATGAGTCACGAAATAAGAACCCCATTAAATGCTATTATCGGTCTAACAGAAATAATGATACGAGAAAAATCTGATAAAAATGAATTTCACGATCATGTTGAAACAATATATGATTCAGGAAGACATTTGCTTAGCATTATAAATGATATATTAGATGTTTCTAAGATAGAAGCCGGCAAAATTAAATTAGAAGAAATACAGTTTGATTTGCGGAAAAATATAAATTCAATTATTAAGCTTTTAAAACATTCGGCAAATAAAAAGAATTTGTTTCTAAAATCAGAAATATCAAAAGATCTACCCGCCTATATAATAGGCGACCCTGTACGACTAAGACAGGTTATTATAAATTTAATAGGTAATGCTATAAAATTTACCCATAAAGGCGGGATAACATTAAAAATACATAATAATGATCAAATAAAAAATATTGAAGAAAATCAAATTTCGCTGCTTTTCTCTGTTGCTGATACAGGCATAGGAGTATCACCGAAAAACTATAAAAGAATATTTGATGATTTTGATCAGGCCGATAGTTCAACATCAAGAAAATACGGCGGCACGGGACTTGGATTATTTCTTGTAAAAAAACTAACTGAGGCTTTTAAAGGCGAAGTATGGATAGAAAGTAAATTAAATGAAGGATCAACCTTTTATTTTACGGCTGTCTTTCAAAAAGCAAATTTAAATTCAAAAGAAATAGAAATTATACAGCATCATACAAATATACAGATAAAAATTGAAAAAGGTCTTGATATCTTGCTAATTGAAGATAATCCTATAAACGCTAAATTATGTATTATGCAGCTTGAAAATCTGGGTCATAAGGTTAAACATGCCAGCGGGGGAAAAGAAGCCCTTTCTTTGTTACATAAAAAATCATTTGATTTTATATTCACAGATATTGAAATGCCCAATATGAATGGTTTTGAGACAGCAAAGAGAATAAGAAAACTATTAAAAATAAAAAAATATAACTCTCCAATTCCCATTATTGCAATGACGGCACATGCAACAGAAGATATTAAAAAACAGTGTTTACAATCTGGTATTGATAACATGATTTCTAAACCAGCCTTATTAAGTGATATTGAAAAAACAATAAGAAGTCATTATGACTATTGAAGTTTTGGCCCATCCAAAATCGAAGCAAAAAAAATTGGTAATTAAAGAAAATATTTTTCACGCGTATATTCATAGTCCTCCTGAAAAAGGAAAGGCAAATTCAGAAGTTCAAATTTTATTAGCAGATTATTTTAATTTGCCAAAATCTTCAATTTGTTTAATTAAAGGAGAAAAATTTAAACATAAAATCTTTCAAATAATAAAGCAGTAGATTTTTAAACGGATATATTTTTATTTGATAATGTATCTTATCTTTTTTTTCTTTCTTTTGGGGTCATGGCGTCTATCATTTCTAAATATCTCTGGTGCTCTTCTTTACCGCCCGAGAAACCGTTAATTTTAACGCCAATTAAAGCGTCACCAGCCGGATTTGTGCCAAAATATTTTATCTCTGAAAAAACATTAATAGGTTTTTGGCCGCTGAATAATATATCAAAACTAAAACCGGTTTGTTGAATTAAATTTTTCTTCAGTTCAAAATCACTTATTAAAACCCTTAAACCATCTACTGAAATATTTCTTACACCTTGTTTTGAATGAATAAAAATAGCGTTTGCTTCTCTTATTTTTTCAATCATACCCGCTGCCATTTCTTTTAATTCATCTGCTAATGAGACTTCTACCGGTGTTTCTTTATTAATTAATTGAATATAACCTATAGGAATATGTTTACCGTCATGGCCTATAAATACTATAGGTACTATTAATTCTGAACCAATATTTCTATTTTTATAATCAAACATAATTTTTTGTATATCATCTTCTATATTTTCACGGTAATTTACAAATTCTTTTGGATCTTCAGAAGCATATGAATATTCATCCTGGGTATCTGAAATATAGAGCATTTTGCCAGTTTTTCTTATAAGTTCCAGTTTTGAGTTAGCTCTGTCAAAAACTTCAATATGAACGGTATCGGCTTTTTCTTTTAGTTTTTGTTCATACTGTTTAAAATAAACCTTAACAGATGTAGGTACCGTAAAAAGAGAAGATGAAATTACATGTTTTGACGCACGAACATTGGTTATCATAATGCGATCTCTTTCAATGGGCAGTCTGGGATACTTTCTACCTTCTAGGGCAATTTTAATTTCTATAATTTCAATAAGATATAAGTTTCTGCTTTGTCTTTCTTTTATGACGCATGCAATTTCTACATATTTTTCAATTACTTTATACAAAGAAATTTCATTTTCAACATCACGGTCCATTTCTATTAAAATTTCTTTTTCAGATTCTTTGCTTATTATCTTTGCCGGTGTTAAATCATAAACGCCTCTTAAAAAAAAGGTTTCTTTTAATAAAAATCTATCAATAAATTCTTCTATTTTATTAGAATCATTTATCTGCTGAAATTTTCTTGGTTTCCTTTCATGAAAAACCGCCATTTTATTCTCCCAAAAGATGCCCTAATTTTGCTGATTTTGTTTTTAAATAATTTTCATTGTGCGGATTTGCCTCTATGACGATTGGAACTCTTTCAGCTACTTCAATACCATAGCCTTCTAAACCTACTATTTTACGCGGATTATTAGTTAAAAGTTTTAGTTTTTTTATGCCAAGCTGTACCAAAATTTGTGCCCCTATGCCATAATCTCTTAAGTCGGGAGCAAAGCCCAATTCTTCATTGGCCTGCACGGTATCTAATCCTTTATCTTGAATGCGATATGCTTTTAATTTATTAATGATTCCTATTCCCCTGCCTTCTTGTCTCATATACAATATTACGCCTTTTTTTTCTTCAGCTATTTTTTTCATAGCGGCATTTAATTGTGCTCCACAATCGCACCTTAATGAATGAAATACGTCACCGGTTAAACACTCAGAATGTACTCTGGTTAATACCGGTTCATTTTTTTGCCAGCTACCCATAACGAGCGCCAGATGAATTTTTTTATCTTGATTACACGCGAAAGCTTTTACATTAAATAAGCCGTATTCTGTGGGAATTTGTGATTCTGCCTCAAGAGAAACCAGATTTTCACTTTTTCGCCTGTATTCAATTAAATCTTTGATAGTTACAAGCTTTAAATTATGCTTTACGGCAAACTCTTTTAAATCATTCATTCTCGCCATTGTACCATCAATATTCATAATTTCGCAAATAACTCCCGCCGGTTTTTTACCCGCTAACTTCATAAGGTCTATACATGCTTCTGTATGACCTGCTCTAACAAGAACTCCTCCATCTCGCGCAACTAAGGGGAAAATATGGCCGGGCTTTACAAAATCATCGGCAGCCGCTAAGTCATTACTTAACAGTTTGACAGTTTCGCAACGGTCTTTTGCTGAAATACCGGTTGTAATATTTTTTCTAGCATCAACAGAAACTGTAAAAGCAGTTCTATGAACATCCTGATTTTCTTTTACCATTTGGTCCAATTTTAAAGTAGCTGCTCTTTCATTCGTTATAGGAGCGCAAATAAGTCCCTTGCCGTGTGTTGCCATAAAATTTATTTTTTCTGATGTTACATCTTCGGCACTCATCACCAAATCACCTTCATCTTCTCTGTTTTCAGAATCAGTAACAATAAGCATACGTCCTTTTTGTATCTCTTTTACCGCTTCTTCAACAGAAATATGAATTAAATTTATATCTTTTTTTCTTTTAAATTTAGATAACACACTTTTCATTAATATAAATAATACTTAGATTATCTATTATCTGTCAAGTATTATAAATAAATTATCTTTATGATTTTTAAAAAGCATCTTAGGCAAAACAATATATATTTATACCCTTTTTTTTACCTTAATCTTTAATGTACTTTTAAATAAGATAAAAAACTACGGTGTTTATTATTTATGACAAAGTACACAGCCGCTTTTACTTTTTAAATATTTTTTTATGTTTATGTTTATTTCTTTTTGTTTTTCTTTATATTCTGGTTTCAAGTGGCATTCTCTGCATTTTTTATGAACTAATTTTAACTCTTTTGGCAGTGCGTCATACTCTTTTATTTCTTCTTTACCTTCAAAATGACACTCTGAACAGTATTTGCTTTTTATATATTTACTGTTTTTTTTCTTTATTTCACCAGATATTTTTTTATCCATTTGACCATCTATTTTATGGTGACAGTCTTTACATTGCATTTTTTTCTTAATATTTTTTTCATGAGCATCCTGTAGTTTTTTAGAAGCAAATAAACTGTCATAAGGCTTAAAAATAAATGTTCCCAAAAAACACACTATAAAAAAATAAGTATACTTTTTTCTTACTTGCATTTTATTACCTCTCACATTTTTTTTTATATCTTTAATTCTTTATTTAAATATACATAATGAAAAAATAATCGGTCACTTATTTTTTATTTTTCTTTTTATTCCTTCAATTATTTCATTATACATATTTAATGTATATTGAATTATTTACTATCATTTAACTCTTTATATTCCATAAAATAACACTTAGTTTATAATTATTTTATATCTTCCTGTGTCTTTACACTTTTTTTAACGCTATATGTTACTTAATAATTTTGTCAAATAACTTATTTTTTAATAATATTATAACATGACCGAAAAAATGAAAAAATACGCTTTGTGGTTATTAGTACTATTTATAGTAGCTCAGTTAATACCTTTTTCCAGAGATAACCCCCCTGTTACTTCTGATATACATACACCAGAAAGTCTAAAAAATGTATTAAAAAAAGCCTGTTATGACTGCCACTCAAATGAGACCAAATGGCCATGGTACAGTTATATCGCTCCTATTTCATGGCTTGTCAAATTTGATGTGGTAAGAGGAAGAGACCATTTAAATTTCTCTAAATGGGATGAATATCAAGATAAAGATAAAATTCATTTACTAGAAGAAGTCGCAGAAGAAGTAGAAGAAAAAGAAATGCCTCTATTTATCTATACAATAAATCATCCTGAAGCGAAATTAACTGACGAAGAAATAAAGCAAATTGTGAACTGGGCCAAAATTAACGCAGGAATACTAAAGAAAACACTGGGAAAAAATAATTTAAAAAGCAAATAATGATAATAAAGTTTTTTTATCTTGCGCCAAGACTTTTTAAATAAGTTGTTATATCATTATATTCATTTTCTTTACTTAAAAACAAAGGCGTTCTGTTTAATGAATCAACAGTATTAAAATCAGAATTATTTTCAATTAGAAGTGTTACAGCTCCTATGTTTCCACATTGAATAGATTCCATTAAAGCTGATACCCCATTATGATCTTTAATATTTACCTTAGCTTTTGATTTAAGAAGAATTTTTAGTACATTTATATGATTTTCTTTTGCCGCAATAATTAAAGGAGTTCGGTTAAAAATTGACTCACTATCATCAACATTCGCCCCATTATTTAATAGTAAACTTACAATCGCTTCTTCTCCGTTTTTTGACGCTATGTATAATGCGCTTTGACCATCATTATCTTTTTGGTTAACATTAGCTCCCTTACTGATTAACAATTTAACCAATTCATGGTAACCTTTTTCAACAGCATAAATTAAAGGTGTTCTACCTAAAGTATTATTCAAATTAATATTTGCTCCGTTATTAACTAATAATTTGGCGATTTCTTCACTGCCCGATTTTATGGCCGCGTTTAATGCTGTTTCTCCTTTTTTATCCACAATATCTATTTTCGCGTTATTTTCGATTATTTTTTTAGCAATTTCAAAATGTTTGTTTTCTGCAGCCAATATTAATGGCGTTTTTAATTCATTATCCCGAAAGTTAAAAGATATTTTTTGCAAAACTGCTTCTTTAATAATTTTATCATTGCCTGTTCTTGAAGCATTAATAATATCTTCATTTGGATCAAAAATTAATTTTAAAATTTTATGAAAATGTTTTTCTTCTGCCAAATCGACGACTGTTAAACCGGCTTTATTCTTTATTTTAATGTCTGCCTTATTCTCTAATAATATTTTTGCTATATCATATAAATTATTTTTTACGGCTTCAAATAATATAGAATTACCTTCTTCATTTTGCGCATTTACCTTCGCGCCTGCTTTTAATAAGAGCATTACAGCATCGATATTGCCCCGCGTAACGGCCAGCATCAATGCTGTTCTTTTTTGATTATCAAAAGCCTCTATATCGGCTTTCGCGTTAATTAATTCTTGTATAATTTGAATTTTAGATAAAGAAGATGCCAGCATTAAAGGCGTTTTGCCTCTTTCATTTTGAATATTGATATTAAAATTTGAATTAATTATTTCTTTAACAATATTTAATTCGTTTTTTTGTATCGCATCAATTAAAGCAGCATATTGTGAACTCACGAGCCGCAAAATATAGCGGTTATCTGTTTTGTTCGCTACTTGAAGCGCGTTTAATTTATCGCTATTTTCTAAATAAATATCTGCGCCTTTTTCTATCAAAAGTTTTACCATTTCAGGATCACTATTTCTTACCGCTATAATTAATCCTGTATTTTCTTTTTCATCTTTTGCGTTTATATTAACTTTATTATTAAGAAAAAATTTAACTATTTCAATATTTCCATTTTTTATGGCAGTAAAATAAAGTTCTTCCTTTTTTTCTTCAGAAATTTTATCATTTTTCTTAAAAATTTCTTGAACAGCTTTTAAATCTCCTTTTTTTACAGCTTCAAATAGTTCTTTATTATCAAAGCTACATTTTGTGCCATAGCCCAAAATCATTATTAAGATCATAAATATTTTATATCTTCTCATCATATTTTTATCCAAATATTCGAATACCCATAGACCAGTATATTAATAATGCCAAAATAATACCAATAGCTAAAGCTAAATACCCCAAAGGATGAATTACCTTCTTCCAGCTTGGCCAGTCATCTTTATATTTTATTTTTTCAAGTTCTTTATTTTCTTCAAGCCGTTTTAGATATCTGCCTCTTTCATTTTCTAATTCGGCTTTTGTAATTCTTCCTGAAAAAATTACCGAATCTATGGGAAATTTTTCAGGTCTTAAATGCACGTTAAAAAAATGAAAAGTAAAAATAAATCCAGCCGCTAACAAAGCCTCATCACTATGAATTATTAAAGCTATGTTGATGCTCCATCCCGGTAGAAAAGAAGTAAAAAAATCAGGAAACCACATAATTAAACCTGAAAATCCTATTATAACAACCCCCCAAAAAACTGCTAAATAATCAAATTTTTCCCAGTATGTCCAGTAATCAAACTGCGGCTTTGGTCCTTTACCAAAAAAATATTTTTGATTAGCAATAAAATCTTGAATATCGTTTTTGTTGGGTACAGGAGAACCTGGCCCTAAGATCATATCTTTTAAGCTTTTTAAAACTGTTTTTTCTTTTCTATTTTCTTTTTTTAATCCGTTCATTATTCTATAAATCATTGTTATAATATGAAGTAAAAAATAAAATATCGTGATTATGGCGGCTACTCTATGAATATACCCAGCAGCTTCACTACCGCCCATAATCATAAATAAAAACTTGGCCCAGCCTGCTTCATAAAACTTCAGGGGCATACCTGTAATTACCAATAAAATGAAACTTATAATTATAAGAGCATGAATAAATCTATCAACGGGTTTAAAACGAACAAATATTTCTTTATCTTCTTTAATCTTTTTTCTTTCTTCTAGAAAATCTTTTGGATTCTTAAAAAACACATGAAGAGTTCTTAACATCCACATACTAGAATGAAGGGTAAAAAAACCAAAGACACCAATTAAAAGAGTGGTCATAAACAAAAATGACCAGTATAAAACCGGATAATTTTTTTTATCACTATGATCAGAATGTGTATAATATTCAGTAAACCCCGTTTCGGCATTTGGGTGACACTCTCTACAAGTTTGAAGTAGATTATTTGTTTCACCGCCTCTGGGCATTTTTCCTTTAAATAGTTTAGACCTAAAATCAGTAGATGAAAATATATCATGTTTACCATGACAGTCAAAACATGCCGCGACCTTGCCATAACCCAAAGCTATTGATTTACCATGATAAGTTTCCTGATATTTTTCTAATTTATCACGATGGCAATTACCGCATATTTCATCACTTTTTCTTTTAAAAGAAATAACATCTTTTGTTAAATTTATATCATGTGAAGTATGACATGTAATACAAACGGGCCCTTTAGGGTCACCTTCAGCTAAAATTTTACCGTGAATACTTTTTTCAAAAGTCTGTTGAATACCCCTGTGACACTTTCCGCAGGTTTGTGGTATATTATTATGGTTTATAGGTGACTGAGGATGAAAATGATTTTGTATATTATGTACGCCATGACAATCGTTACAGCTAGGGGCATTTTTCAGGCCTAAACTTAAAAGAGACCTGCCGTGCATGCTGTCTTCAAATAATCTTACCGCGTCAGGTTGTTTTATTTCATAAAGTTCAGTAATTTGTTTTTTAGCATGACACTTTGCGCATGTTAAAGGAAGGCTTGTTTGAAAAACCATAGAAGCCGGATCACTTGACGGCAAAATTGAATGCGATCCGTGGCAGTCATAACATAAAGCGGCATCTCTATTTTCATTTGATTTACCATGAACACTTTTCGAGTACTCGTCGGCTATATCTGAATGACAGTTTTCACATTGCGGCAAAGGTCTCTCTTTACCTGCCTGAAAAGATTCGTGACAATCTGCACATTGTAAATCTGCATGCACCGATTTTGAAAGTTTTTCTTTAATTAGTCGGGTAACTTTAGAGTTTTCTTCTAAGGCATATTGTATATCATGGCTGCCATGACAATAGGCACATGATTTTTTCTCACTTACCAGCAAAGCCGATTCTATGGCATGTATACCTTTTTTATGGTCTACAATAGAGTCTTCATGGCACTTTTGGCTACATTCAGCTTTTAATACTCCTTCAGGATGAGCTTCATCACCTTCTTCTGTAAAAAATACCGCGCCATGACAAAAACTGCATTTTTCATCGGCATGAAGAGAATTAAGTAAAATTTCATTTTCATCATAATGACATTCAATACATTTTTCACTATTTTCACTATAAATATAAGCCGCGCTAATGAGATAAAATATTATTATAATTTTTTTGTTTAATAAATTAGAATATTTAAAATACATATAATGTCTTTTTTACATTTATTAAAAATAAAAGAATATTTGTCAACTCTTAAAAATAAACTTATTTTCTATTCTTCGCAATCAAGGGCGCTACCTGGATGCAATAATTTTTGTATGCTGCAAAAGTTTTGTTCTTCTTCTGCGGCAATATCATGACAATTGTCACAGTCAGCCTCTACATCACTTATGTTTTTGCCTTCTTTTGTAACCATCTCAGCATTATGACATCTGCCGCAGCCGGGTGTATTATTATGCCCTATGTGAGATAAGTGATATCCCCATTTAAGACTCATTTCGGGAAAAACATTCTTTTTATAAATATTAATTAACTCTTGTGATGCCTTTTCAATTGCGGCGGCTTTTTGTTTTACAATGTTCGGATATTCTTTATCATAAAAACTTCTTAAAGACGTTGAAATATTTTTTTCTATCTGACCGCTTGTATATTCTTCTTTTAAGATTTTAAGCCCTTCGCGGTAAATGAAAGGCAATGTTTTGTCAATCAAACCCAAAGTTAAAGAATCTGCTAAAGCCTTTTCTGGCAATTCAAACTGGTGCGTAGGCCTGTTGTGACAATCAATACAGTCCATTTCTTTTTCTTCAAGTTCTTCTTTATTCTCAATTTTTGTATACTCTTCTGACATATATTCAGTAACGCTACCATCTTTTTTTGTTACCCTTACCCATCCTATTTTATATCGTCTTTTATCTAATGCTCTATATTTTATATTGTAATCTTTACTAACATGCCAGTGAATTCCTTCATATTCTCCATCATATACTCTCTGTCCGCCTACTTTCATATATAGTATAGTAAAATTGGGAGTATTGCTTTCATCTGTATCATATTTTGTAATAAGTTTTCTTGTATCACCATGAAATTTAGCCGGCCAATGACACTTTTCGCATGTATCTCGCGCTGGTCTTAAGTGATGCACGGGACTTTCTACCGGTCTGCTATATGAATTTAAAAAAATCGCGGCAATCTGTTTTAATCCCGATACTTTTGATTTTACAAACCATGAAGGTCCTTCGCCTTTATGACATTCAACGCATTTTACTTTTGAATGTGCTGAATTTTGATATACTGTGTATTCTGGTTTCATTACTGAATGACATACTTCACCACAAAAACTTGATGTATTCATATAAGATACACCACCGCCTACCCCCACTACAACAATTAAAATATTTAATAATGTTAAGGCCGCAATAAGAAAAATTCTTATCTTATATTCTTCTGTTTGTATTTTTTTATAACCTAAATAATAACCAACGGCAACCAGAAAAAGACAACAGAAAAAAACACCGGGAAGCATTAAATACACGACAATTCCCATATAGGGATTTTCAATGACTTCAAAATAATATAAAAACCATAACAATACGCTGAAAAAACCTGTAATAGACGTTCCTACAACACCCGTCAAACCGATTGTATTTCTTGTAGTTATAATTAAAAATTTTGCTATATTTTTAATTATAATATTTTTTATTATTTTCATAGATAGAATATAATTATTATTTTATATGTATTCACCAATTTTTTATTATATTTACTTTGTCTTGATAAATTGGCATAATAATTTTTATTAAAAATGTGTAAATAATTGCGCCTAAGGCCCATATTCCGGCAACAATAAAATATTCATGTAAAGTAGCGTTATATTCATGAATTTCTCCCATTGCTCCGGGAATAAATCCCGGTATCACAAAGCCAATACCTTTTTCAAGATAGACACCTGCAAAAAGAAATAGGCAGCCAATGTTTAATATTTTTAATTTTTTTCTAAATTGTGGAAAAAGAAATATAACAAATGATAATATATTTAATAATAAAGCTAACCTCATAAAAAAAACCAGCTTTTTATGTTCACCAAGACCATAATACAAATATTCAATGGTGGCAATATGTTTTGTATCGGAATAATATTCTTTAAATATTTCTGCGGCAAATAAAAAAAGATGAAATGCTATAGCATAAATTGCCAGTTCAGCTAATTTATCAATGGCCTCATCTGTAATTTTAATTTTATAAAATTTTCTAATAACCTGAAGTATTATTATCATCAGAGAAGAGCCTGCGCATAAAGCCGAAGCGATAAATTTAGGGGCTATAACCGCTGTATTCCAGTATGGTCTGGCGTTTAATCCGTTAAAAATAAAAGCTGTTACGGTATGAATTCCAAAGGCCCAGGGTAATGAAAATACAATAATGGGCAAGAGAACCGACATTTTATATTCTTTATTTTTATATTTATTATAAAGCACATAAAACACAGCGCCTATATTAATCATCAAATATCCCATAATTACAATAAAATGCCAAACAAGAACCGAATGAGGAAAGTTAACATTGCCAATAATGGGGATTAAATGCCAAAATACAAATGGTTTTCCTAAATCTATGATTATTAATAAAACACATAAAATTAAGGCTGTTATAGCCAAAAGTTCAGCAAACAAAGCAATTTCTTTTACTGGTTTAAATTGATATAGATAGGCCGGTATTACCAGATAAACCGCGGCAGATGCAATGCCCGCCAGAAAAGTAAAATTACCAACATAAAGACCCCATGAGATTTGATCTCGCATACCGGTTATAATTAAGCCGTCTATAATCTGATTTGAATAGGAATATAAACCTAAAAAAAATAGAAATAATAAAAACCCCATCCAGATAAAATACCATTTACCACCCGAAAAAACAGGAGAAAATATCATTTTCAAAAAATTCATGAAAAAAAATTTCTTAATAAATAAGCCTTCTTTATAAATAAAAAAGGCTTATTGCCGTAAACAATAAGCCTTAAAATGTGCATATAATAAATTTATCGCAAGATTAAAAATCTTAAGATCGTAATTTTTTTGATACTATTTCACCTTTATAAATAGGCATTACGGTATGTATTAAAGCGGTATATAATAGAGCGCCAAACGCCCATATACCCAGTATAATAGTATACTCTAAGAATGTCGCGTTATACTCATAGATTTCACCCTGAGTACCGGGAATAAAGCCGGGAATTACCAGACCAACCCCTTTTTCAAGATATACACCTAAGAAGATTAATACGCATCCCACATTTAAGACTTTATAGTTTCGACGCAGCTTAGGTACTAAAAATATAGTAAACGCGGCGAAGTTACAGAACATTGCCAGCCACATCCAAAAAACATATTTATGATGATGGTGAAGCCCAAAATATAAATATTCTATAGAAGCCACATGGTAAGTATCTGAATAAAATTCTTTAAATACCTCGGCGCCAAAAAGATATAAATGAAGCCCTATCGCGTAGGCAATCCATTCTGCTATTCTTCCCAGCGCTTCATTAGTAATCTCTATTTTATAGTGTTTTCTTATTATCTGAAACACCAAAATCATTAAAGCCGGACCGGCGCATAAAGCCGAAGCGATAAATCTTGGCGCTAATACTGCCGTGTTCCAAAACGGACGCGCGTTTAATCCGTTAAATAAAAACGCGGTAACTGTATGAATACTAAATGCCCACGGAATTGAAATAAAAACAATAGGTAGCATAATTGACATTTTATAATCTCTCTTATGAAACTTACTGTAAATTACATATCCTGCCGCGCTTGCGTTTAATATTAAATAACCGTTTAATACAATCACGTCCCATGTAAGAATTGAACTTGGCCAGTTCATTCTGCCGATTCCTGGCATTAAATGCCAAAATACAGCGGGTTTACCCACGTCTACCATAATAAATAAAATGCATAACACTAAAGCAGAAATTGCCATTAACTCACCAAATAAGGCAATCTCTTTAATTGGTTTAAAGTGATACACATATGCCGGAATTACAAGTAATACGGCTGCAGCCGCCACACCCACAAGAAACGTAAAATTACCAATATAAAGTCCCCAGGATACCTGGTCACGCATACCGGTAATAATAAGCCCTTCCTGCGCCTGAACAACATACGCGCCAAGCGCCGCTAAAACGAACACAGAAAGTGTTCCCATCCAAATGTAATATCCTTTACCGCCCTTAAATAAACTTGAAATAATTGTTTTTGCTGTCTGCATAATTTACTCCCCTTTTTAAGATGAAAAGAAATAGAAGAATGTTGGTTTTGTATTTAATTCTTCTTTTAATCGAAATACCCTTTTATTATCAAGACAATAACGTATTTCACTGTTTGGATCTAACATATTGCCGAACTTTCTGGCTCCCACCGGACATACCTGATGACACGCGGGATATAATCCCTTTCTGGTTCTTTGAAGACACCATGTACATTTTTCAACACATCCTTTATGTCTGGGTCTGTTGCCAAGATAATGCATATTAGGATTTACTTCATCTGCCGGCAAATAAGGATTACCCCAATTCATTTTTCTAGCGCCATATGGGCAGGCTGCCATACAAAAACGGCATCCTATACAGTAATCATAATCAATGGCCACAACGCCGTCTTTTTCTTTCCATGTGGCCTGTGTGGGGCATGCCTTTGTACAAGGCGAATTTTCGCATTGCATACAGGCAATTGGCACATACATAAACCCTTCTTCAGGCACTTTTTCTGGTTCATAATATTTAGTACCGTTTTCTAAATCGGTTACGCCTTTTTCATTTTTTTTCATTCTTACAACAGAAATATAATGTATTTGAGGATCCCTTGACTGATTATTTTCATCTACACAAGCATACACACATCTTCTACATCCTACGCATCTAGATAAATCTAATCCGTAACCAAATTTAACCCCCGGCAGCGGAGCCGTTGTATCAATAGTTACTTTTTTGCCGTATTTTTCAGAATATTCTTTTTCCATTCTATCGATAACAGATTTTACTTCTTCTTTACTCATTTCTACATAATGGTTTTGAAAGAATGTATCAAAAAAAGAAGCCTCTGCTTTCTTAAAAGGAATGGCAAGAGCGCCTAACCCAGCGGCCGTTTTACCTATAAAGCTTTTTCTGTTTATTGCCTTATTACCCGTTTTTTTACTCATATTATTTTTCTTCATATTATAGCCCCTTTATTTCTTTTCTTCTTTTTTCTCAGATTTTTGAGATTTTTCTGTACTTGGGTCATGCGCGTTTATCTCTGTAGGTTTTCTTGGTCTTGGCTTTGGCTCAAGCGGTTTAAACTTTGGGTTATGCGGATTATGACAATTCGTACAATGAATATACGTTGCCTCTCCTGTCCATTTGCCCAGTTTTTTACCATGAACGCCAATTTTCCATTCTTTATATATTTTGCCATGGCATTGCCCGCAGAGTCTAAATGATTTTTCAAACGGTACTAAATCGCCGTTTGAAAGTTTTAGAAAATCTCTTTTTGTCGGATTATGACAGTCTAAACACCATCTTCCCTCCTGATGATGTTTCAACTCAATGTCGCCATGTTCGTCTTCCAGCTTTCTTATTTTTTTATTTACACTGCCGTCATGACAATCAGTACACGGATACATTGAAAGTTCTGGCCGCACCGATACTTCGCCGTCAAAGTCTATCTTTGCTTTTTCATCTTGCGCGAAAAGAAAAGAAACTCCGGCCCCCAATATTGTTACTAAAACAAATTTTATTAATTTGTTTTTTACTGTAATCGTTTTTTTCGTACTCATAATACCTTCCTATCACCTTAAATTTATTAGCATGACACCCTACGGTATTTTATTAGAATGTCAAATGATTTTTTAATTTTTTTCTATTTGTTTTAACCTAAGTTTATATTTAGCTAATTTATAATTATGTAAGAACAATCATAAATTAGAACTTTGTATATTAAATTATAGTAATTTGCTGATTTAAAATAAAAAAAACCGCCTGAGGGCGGTTTTTTTTATTTTAATTTTTTTATAGCGAATTAGCCTTTATGGCACACTTTGCATCCGCTTGTTTTTTTAAGATGCGTTGGTAAAGCTTTTCTTCTTTTATCGCCTTCTTGAGCGTATTCTTTTTTCTCATGACATTTTTTACATTTTTCATGAATTAATTTTAATTTCTCAGGAAGTTTATCAAATTCTTTTATTTCTTCTTTACCGGGATCATGACATTCTGTACATTTTTTAATTTTTGACCATTTGCCTTTACCTTTTGCTTTTATATCAGCTGGTAATTTACCTTCTTTTTTACCATCAATTTCATGATGACAAAAATCACATTTGATTTTACCTACTTCTTTTGCTAAATCTTTATTAGATTCATGCTTTTTCTTTAAATCTTTTGTGGCGTTTGCCTGCTCAGTGGGAGCAAACATAAATATAGCCGCTAAACATACCGCGAACGCGTATCCAAAAATTTTTTTCATTTTTTAATCTCCTTTTTTTTAATAATATTATTAATATTATGGCATATCACTTTATCACTACTGTTTTGATAAATTATGCCTTTTCGTTAACTATAAATTTTATTAACGATTTTACAAATTCCTGACATTTCTTCTACCGTCAAGAAAAAAAGAATTAAAATGTTAAAAAAATAATCTTTTTTTAACATTAGCTAATTAAGATGATATTTTTCTATAATAAATAATATTCAAAAACAATTGACTTTTCTAATCCCTTTACTAATTTAAACCCGATAGTTATATTTTATTAGAAAGATAAAAACTTGCATTTAAGAACTTAAGTTATAAAAAAGGAGACACCTTATGGAGAACGCATTAACAGCATTAGCAGCCGCGATTGCGGTTGCGATTCCTGCTTTGGCTACAGCGTGGGCTCAATCTAAAATAGGAGCAGCGGGAGCGGGAAGCCTTGCTGAAAAACCGGAACTTTCGGGTACAATAATAATTCTTGTGGCCATACCCGAAACTATGGTAATTATCGGATTTGTTGTGGCCGCGATGATCTTATATCGATAAGGTTATGTCGTACGAAAAACTAGTTGAAAGTCTTAAAACAAAAGAAAAAGATCAAATTAATGACTTATGGCGAAACGCCAAAGAAGAAATTAATATAAAAGAAGATAAAATAAATAACGAAATAATTAATTTAAAAATAGAAATAGAAGAAAAAACCAACCTTAAAAAAAAAATTATTCAAAAAGAAATTCTTTCAAAAACAAGGCATAAAATAAAAAAGAACAAGTTAGAAAGTGAAACTGAACTTTTTAACCGTATTTTAAGTTTAATGATTCAGAGTGTTTCAGAATCATATAAAAAAGATAAAGAAAAAAAATATTTTAATTTACTGGCAAAAGAACTGCCTGAAATCAATTGGAACAAGATAATGGTACATCCTGACGATGTTGAAACCGCTAAAAATATTTTTACAAAATCAGAAATAGAAAAGGATCAAAATATTTATGGCGGACTTATATCTATAAATAATGAAGAAAAAATTGAAATAAATAATACCCTAAATAAAAGAATTGAAAAAATTAAACAACAATTAATTCCTTTAATTATAAAAGAACTTTACAAAGAAATTTTATAATATATAATTATGAATATATTTTCTTTTACTTGATAAGTTTAATCTGCAGGAAAACTATGAGTAAAAATACAATTTATGAATCTAAAAATTGGCATATTTTGTCAAATGATGAAATATTTTCTGCTTTAAAATCAAATAATAAAGGTTTATCTGAAAATGAAGCTACTAAAAGACTATTGAAATATGGACCAAATGAACTCACAAAGCCTATTCGTATATCAGCTTTTTCTATTTTATTAGAACAGTTTAAAAATGTACTGATAATTATTCTTTTAGCGGCAACCATTGTTTCTATGTTTTTGGGCCATGGTATAGAAGCCGCCGCCATTACCATAATTGTATTTTTTGCCGTTATTTTAGGTTTTATTCAGGAATATAAAGCAGAAAACGCCATTGAAGCTTTGCGTAAAATGGCGGCGCCTGTTGCTTCTGTCATAAGAGAGAATAAAGAAAAACAAATCCCTGCCGCTCAAATTGCTCGGGGCGATATATTGCTTATAAAAGCTGGTGATAAAATACCGGCCGATATAAGGCTTTTAGAGGCAGTCAATTTAAAAGTTGATGAAGCCGCCTTAACCGGCGAATCAAATTCTGTTGAAAAAAATCATGACCGTCTAAAAAAGAATGAAATACCTGTAGCCGATAGAAAAAATATGGTTTACGCCGGTACAACAGCTTCTTATGGGCGCGGCAAAGGAATAGCCGTTGAAACCGGCATGAATACTGAATTTGGCAAAATAGCCACTATGCTTGAATCAGTTGAAAAAGCGAAAACTCCACTTCAAAAAAATTTAGATAAGCTTGGTTCTCAGCTGGCGAAAGCTGCTTTTATTCTGGTTATAATTATTGCCGCTATGGGTATATGGCACGGAAAAGGCTTTATTGAAATGCTTTTGTTTGCCATTGCTCTGGCTGTGGCCGTTGTTCCCGAAGCATTACCGGCCGTTGTTACCATTTCTTTAGCTTTAGGCGTTAAAAAAATGGTGAAAAAAAACGCTTTAATGCGCCGGCTGGCCGCAGTAGAAACTCTGGGATGCATAAGTTATATTTGCAGTGATAAAACGGGAACTCTTACAAAAGATGAAATGACCGCCCGAAAAATTTATACCGCGGGTATGACTTATGATATTACAGGGTCAGGATATAAACCCTTCGGTAAATTTTTTTTAAATCACAAACAAATTCTACCAGAAAAATCTATAATTCAAACCTTGAAAGCCGCTGCTTTATGTTCAGACGCATACATTGTTCATAATGAAACAGAAACGGGCTGGGAGGTCAAAGGCGACCCTACAGAAATCGCGCTAGTTGTTGCCGCAGCTAAAAGCGGTTTAAGTAAAACAGATTTAGAAATAAAAAATAAACGCGTTAATGAAATACCGTTTACATCTGAATCTAAACGAATGAGTACACTTCATGAAGAAGAAAATAAAATTACTGCCTATGCAAAGGGAGCACCTGAAATAATCATAAATTCATGTAGTCATTTTCTAACAAAAAAAACAAATAAAACATTATCAATTAATGAAAAAAACAAATTATTAAAAAAAGCCCAAGAAATGGCTTCGCAAGCTTTTCGTGTTTTAGCCGTGGCGTATAAACCAAGTGCAAATATAAAAACCTGTGAAAGAGATATGATTTTTTTAGGTTTAATTGGAATTATAGACCCGCCGCGGCCCGAAGTAAAAAACGCGATTGAAACCTGCAAACTGGCTGGTATAAAACCGGTTATGATAACCGGGGACCATCCTCTTACGGCAAAGGCTATTGCAGTAGAATTAGGCTTATTACAAACGGGAAAAATAATCACAGGCACAGAACTTGACAAAATGTCAGATATAGAATTCGAAAACAATATTGAAAATATAGAAGTATACGCGCGTGTTTCTCCTAAACATAAATTACGTGTTGTTACTTTTTTGCAAAAAAAAGAGCATATTGTCGCAATGACAGGAGACGGTGTAAACGATGCGCCGGCATTAAAAAAAGCCGATATTGGTATCGCGATGGGAATTACCGGAACCGATGTAACCAAAGAAGCTTCATCTATGACTTTAACTGATGATAATTTTGCTTCTATTGTCGCTGCTATTGAAGAAGGCAGGGGAATATTTGATAATATAAAAAAATATTTAATGTATCTTTTATCATCTAATATAGGTGAAATTGGCCTGATTGCGGCAGCAACATTTTTGGGTATGCCAATGCCGTTAACCGCCGTTCAAATATTATATGTTAATCTTGCCACAGACGGTCTGCCTGCCCTTGCTTTAGCGGTTGACCCGCCCTCACAAAACCTGATGAAGCAAAAACCTCGTGAGTCTAAATTGGGCATCTTTACAAAACCCGTTGTTGTTCTTATGGTAATAGGAGGAATTTGGTCTACCGTTATTAATATTTCTCTTTTTATTTGGGCATTAAACTCTGGCCGAAGCATAGAAGAATCAATGACAATGACATTTGTATCTCTTGTTTTAATACAGTTTTTTAAAGCCTATAATTTTAGATCAGATAAAATAACAGTATTTAAAAAGCCATTCGCCAATAAATGGCTGAACATGGCGATACTATGGGAAATGCTTCTTCTTCTTTTAATTGTTTATATTCCCTTTTTACATAAACCCTTTGGAACTTTCTCTTTAACAGCAGACGATTGGATAATAATTATTTCGTTAGCTTTAACGATTATACCGGTTCTTGAAATAATAAAGGCACTAGAAAGAAAGGGATGGCTAGAGAACAGTAAAACGCTCGGATTTTTTATTAGAGGTTAATTTATGAATTCAGATATTTTTAAAAATATTGAAAAGGTTGAAGAAGAAATAGAGAAGAATATTCAGCGCGAAAAAGAAAAAGCTGAAGTGTATCTTCAAACATCTCTTAAAGAATTAGAAGATAAAAAAAATAACAAAATAATAGAAATTCAAAAACAAAATCAAGATGAATTAAATAGAGCCGAAAAAGAATACTTATTAAAAGCCGAAGAATTACTAAAAGATTCCCGTAAAAAAATAAATCTTCTAAACGCAACCACAGATAAAAATATTTTGCAAATTATAAACAAATACTTAAATAGAGTTTTACCCGATAAAAAAGTATGATAGTTCAAATGTCAAAAGTAAAAATAATAGGCCCTAGTGCCATGCTTGACGAGGTATTATCTTTTCTTATGACGAAAGAAAACCTTCAAATTGAAAAAGAAAATATTGTATTATTAGCGCAAGAAAAAGAAGCGAAATCATGGGAAAATTTCTGTACAGAAAAATCAGCCTTTGAAAAAACTTTTTCAGAGGGTTTAAAGAAAAAGATTGAAGAACTTTTTTCAATGCTCCCCGTATTATTATGGCAAAAACGATATTTAAATCCTAAACCTGTTTTAAATTCTATCGCGAAACTTTTAGATAAACATTTAGCATCAGTACATGAATTGAGTTCTAAAAAAGAACTGTTTATAAAAGAAAAAGAAGAATTACAAAAACAATTGGTAATTCTTGAAACATTAAAAACGCTTCAAAATGCGCACGGATTCACAAAAAACTTTGAATATATAGGAATAAGCCTAAAAAAACCTGAATACGAAAATGAATTAAGACAGCTTCTTGAAAAAACGACCGGCGGATATTATGAATTCTCAACGACTTTAGCGCCCGATGGTTCAACTGTAGGCTTAATATTAATTGATAAAAATCTATCAAAAAAAGTACGTGAAACTTTAAGCAGCGGCCATATACCCGAACATGACTATTCTAACCTTGGCAAAGATTTATCTTTAAGCGAAAGATTTCTTGCGGCTAATAAAAAAATTGAAGACTTAAATTTAAAAATAAAAAACTACGAAAATGAAATTTTACAGTTTGCAAAACAATGGGGTTCTATTTACAATTGTATTCTTGAATATATTAGAGAACGATTAACCATCTTAAAGGCATACTTTTGTATATTTCATTCTAAAATGTGCTTTTTTATATTCGGATGGATAAATACAAAAGAAATTCAAAATCTTTCTAATGAACTTAAAAATAAATTTGAAGAAAAAATAGTTCTTGAAGAAACCGAAGTTAAAACGGGCGATTTAAATAAAACCCCTGTACTTTTACAAAATCCCCCTTATTTTAAACCATTTGAAATTTTCACCCGAATATTACCTTTGCCTTTATATACCTCTTATGACCCTACCCCTTTTATTGGAATCTTTTTTCCCATTTTTTTTGGTATTATTCTAGGTGACGCGGGTTACGGATTTATCATTTTTTTACTTTCATTATTTTTATCTATACGCTTTAAAAACAAAAACTTTGTATCCAGCGCTGCTAAAATATTTATGATTTCTTCGGTTTATACGGTTATTTTTGGTGTATTATACGGCGAATATTTTGGCGATATTGGCCATAAGTACTGGGGATTAAAATCATTGTGGATAGAAAGACAATTTGAAATTATTCCCATGATGTTTTTCGCAATATCTATAGGAATAGCGCATGTTCTTTTAGGGCTTATATTAGGTTTAATTAAAGATATAAAAAATAAAGCTAAAAGTCACGCGGCAATAGGCATATTAAATATTATTCTTATTATACTTGTAACAGGTTTAATTGTATCATTATTTGGGTTTTATCCTGAAGTATTAAAAGGACCGCTTATTACCGCAATTATTATTCTTATACCCGTTTTAATAATAGCCGGCGGATTTTTGGCTCCTCTTGAGTTATTAAAAAACTTTGGCAATATAATTTCTTATACACGTATTATGGCATTAGGACTTTCTTCGGTTTTACTCGCGCAAGTTGCTAATCAATTTTCAGGCTTAACAGGTAATGTAGTTACAGGAGTATTAATTGCTGTTTTAATACATTTACTAAATATTGTATTGGGAATGTTTTCACCAGCCATTCATTCTTTAAGGCTTCATTACGTTGAGTTTTTTAGTAAATTTGTTGAAACAGGCGGCAAAGAATTTAAACCCTTTAAAAAAGAAGAATAATTATTTATAAATTATAAGCCATGCAAAGAATAAAAAATAAAAATATATTTCGTCAGTTTATAAAAACAGAGCTGCCATACGAATATTTAGCTGCCAGATTAAAAGGCAGAAAAACTAATATTACGCGTAAATGGGATGTTATTCTTTCATCTGACAGCCCGGCAGATACTTTACTGTTAACACGATATAAATTAATGCATGAAACATCAAAAAATATATCTGAAGACTTTTTAAATAAAGAGCTTTTTTGGCTTTATAAACAAATGAATTTTAAATTGCGTCAAAACTTTTTCCCTTTATTTTTTTATTTTGAACTTAGAAAAATAATCGCCTGCTTAAGATTAAAACAATCTGAAGAAGAAAAATATAGAATACAAAATATTTTAAAATATAGTCTTTTGTCTAAACAAGTTCAACATTTACTTACAGATGAAAATTCTTTTGACTATACTATAAAAAATCTTCTTTCGTATTTAATCTATTGTTTTCCTTTATATGAAAAACTTCTTAAAATAATTGAATCTTCCTATTTTCAAAAACAGATAGAACAGGCATTATATGAATTATTTTTTTATTCTATAAAAAAAATAAATATACATCCGGCAGTAAAAAAATATTTAATCTTTAATATTGATTCTATTAATATTCTGGCTTTATACAAATCTCTTGGTTATAGTGAAAAAACAATACGGTTTATAAAGGGCGGCTTTATTGATATAAACAAGTTTTATACCGCCTTAGAAAAAGGTTCTTATCAAGATTTAAAAAAAATTTGCGCGTTATTTAGACCAAGAGCTTTAGAAGAGTATGATATAAATTATATTGAAAATTTTTTATTAAATGGTCTGCTTGAAAAATCAACACAGCTTTACCGCCAGTATTCAGATATTGGCTTTATACTTTACTATATTACTCTTGTACTAGTCGAAGCAAAATATTCATCTCTTATAATTTACGGGCAAAACATTGAAAAATCCATTTTACAAAACGAGCTTAACCTATGAAAGAAGCTGTTGTAATTACGCCGCAAGAAACCGGTTTTGGATTTCGACTTGCCGGAATACATCAAATTTCAAGCAGTATCAATACTTTATCATCTCTTCTTTATAAACTGGTAAAAGAACCAAAATATATTTTTTTAATGATTGACGAAAGACTTATTGATGAAGATAATGAAGAAATAATAAAAGAACTAGATGAAACATGGCCGGGTATAATTGTTGTTCTGCCTATGCCTAAAAAAAGCAAGGTTAGTGAAGAAGATTATATTTCTCGTATCATATCTAAAGCCGTAGGATATCATATAAGATTAAGAGAATGAAAGGTTCTATTGTTAAAATATGCGGTCCAACCGTTCATACCGATTTACAAGGCCTTCGCTTATACGAAAGGGTAACAGTAAAAAAACTAACAGGCGAAGTTGTACGCCTTCACTCAAAAGGAGCTGTTATACAAGTTTATGAAGATACACGCGGTCTTGGCATTGGTGACGAAGTAGAAAGCTTAGATATACCTCTTTCTGTAACTCTTGGTCCCGGAATGTTATCTTCTATTTATGACGGCCTGCAGCGTCCTCTTGAAACTCTGCAGGAAAAAACAGGTCCTTTTATTAAAACTGTTGATGTTACAGAAGTATTTGAGATTTTTAAATTTGATAAACCTTTTGAATTTATTCCCAATAAAAATATAGGAGATACAATTACAAAAGGCGAAATACTGGGGAAAATTAAAGAAGGAAATTTTTATCACTACATTTATTCGAGCAAAGATATTGATTCAAAAATAAAAAGCATCATTACCGAAAATATTACCCAAGATACCAGCCTCATAACTTTTGAAAATGGTGAAACGATAAAAGCATACCAAAGCTGGCCGGTTAGAATACCCAGACCTTTTAAGAAAAAAATTTCAACATATGAGCCTTTAATTACCGGCCAGAGAAATATTGACTTTTTATTTTCATTGGCCAAAGGCGGTACGGCGATAATACCGGGCGGGTTTGGAACCGGCAAAACCATTCTTGAACAATCTATCGCAAAATTCGCTGATGTTGATATTGTAATTTACGTGGGATGCGGAGAAAGAGGCAATGAAATGGCCGAACTTCTCGAAGAATTTAGAGAACTCAAAGATCAAAAAACCAATAAGCCTCTGCTTGAAAGAACTGTTCTTGTGGTAAATACGTCAAATATGCCCGTGGCCGCAAGAGAAGCCTCAATTTTTACCGCAGTCACCATTGCTGAATATTACAGAGACAATGGCTATGACGTTCTTTTATTAGCAGATAGTATTTCAAGATGGGCAGAGGCTTTAAGAGAAATATCTACCTCACTTGAAGAAATGCCCGGAGAAGAGGGCTACCCTACTTATCTTGTTTCAAGACTGGCCGCATATACCGAACGTGCCGGCGTGACAGACTGCATAAACGGATTAAGCGGCTCATTAACCATGATACTTTCGGTTTCTCCACCCGGCGGCGACTTTACCGAACCCGTGACACAGGCTCTTCTTAGAAATACCGGTGTTTTTTTAATGCTTGATACCGGCCTTGCTCATCGCAGACACTTTCCCGCTATTAACTGGTTTCAAAGCTATTCTTTATATCAGGAAAATTTGGATGATTTTTTTTGTGAGCATTTTTCAAACAACTGGAAAACAATAAGAAACCGCTGCCGCGAAATATTAAAAAAAGAAGAAACTCTTCGTGAAGTAGCAGAAATTGTAGGCATTTCGGGAATGCAAGATTCAGATAGACTTCTTCTTCAAACGGCAGAAAAAATACGAACAAAATTTTTAGCGCAAAACGCCTATTCTGAAGACGCCTACTCGCATCCTAATGAAACCATAAAAATTATTGAAAATATATTAAATGAACATGAGAAAATTTTAGAAAAACTTACACAAGGTCTTTCTTTAAACGAAGCATTTAAAGAAAAAAGAGCAAATGATTTAAAAACTGAAAAAGCAGGTGAAAATAAAGATGAGACTAAGTGAGCATAAATACAATAGCATATCTGCCATAACCGGCCAGTTGGTTTTTGTTGAGAATCTTATTGAAGCGAAAATTGGCGAGATGGCCGTAATTATAAGTCCCGATAAACGATATATTGAAGCTGAAATTTTAGAAATAAATAACAACACTGCTCTTCTTCAGGTTTATGGTTCTACGCAGGGGTTAGATATAAAACACACAAAAGTTATTCTTCAAGACTCGTTAAAAGAAATACCTCTCTCAAGAGAAATGCTGGGTAGAAAATTTAATGGATCTTTTAATCCCATTGACGATTTACCCATGTTTTTTTCTGGAAATTGGAGGCAAATAACAGGCTATCCTATTAATCCTTCGGCTCGGGCAAATCCATCAGAATTTATTGAAACGGGAGTTTCGGCCATCGACGGAATGAATACTCTGGTTAAGGGCCAAAAACTCCCTATTTTTTCATGCGCGGGACTTCCTTCAAAAGAATTGGTAACTTTAATTTTACGAAACGTAAGGCTAAGCAAAAACGAAAAAGAATTTGCTGTTATTTTTACCGCTTTGGGTATTACGCATAATGAATATTCATACTATATAAAAGCGCTTGAAAAAATGCAGGCAGATTACATGGCTATTATCAATTTTGCCGACGACCCCGTGATGGAAAGACTTTTAGCCCCAAGAATAGCTCTTTCTGCCGCCGAATACCTTGCCTTTGAAGAAAACATGGATGTTTTAACCATTATAACAGATATGTCAAATTACTGCGAGGCTCTAAGAGAAATTTCTACCGCTCGTGAAGAATTGCAGGGAAGAAGAGGATACCCCGGATATATGTACTCTGATCTCGCCTTTTTATATGAACGAGCCGGACGTATTCAAAATATTGAAGGCTCTCTTACTTTGCTGCCCGTACTCACCATGCCCGAAGATGACATTACGCATCCCATTCCCGATTTAACCGGATATATTACAGAGGGGCAAATTGTGCTTAGCCGAGAAATGCACTCAAATGATATTTTCCCGCCTATTGATGTTTTACCCTGTCTTTCAAGGCTCATGCAAAAAGGCATAGGCGAAGGTCAAACCCGTAAAGAACATCGTCAAATTTCAAACAGACTTTACCGGCATTACGCGCAAGGCAGAGAACATAGAAAACTAGAAGCCATTGTAGGCCGAGACGGCATGTCAGAAAAAGACCGCCTGTATTTAGATTTCGCTTTTACGTTTGAAAAAGAATTTATAAATCAGGGGATGAACTCCCGCGGTATTGACCAAACATTAGATTTAGCTCTTGAGCTTATGAATCGTTTTAATTTAGATTAATCATGATAAACCCCACCAGAACAAATCTTCTTTATTTAAAAGACCGAATCATTTCTGTTAAAGGAAGCATAGGAATATTAAAAGCCAGAAGGCAGGCTTTAATTCAAGAGTTTATGAAAACTACCCTGCCTTTAATTAACGCCCGTGACGAAATAAGCGAAAAATATGAAAAAGCCATTCAAGATTTTTTTATTTGTCTTGGCCGTGAAACAGAAAATTTTACCGCTTCTATTATACCTGTTTCAAAAAAAGATCTGAAAATTAATATTAAAGAAGAAAGCATTTGGGGATTAAAATACAAAAGTATCTCAGCCGAACATTCATTTGCGAAAACGCTGGAAGAAAAAAAATATGATTATCGTTTTACCTCTATTAAGGTAGAACAAAGCGCCGATGAATTCAGCCAGATTATAGATTTACTTATTGAAATGGCTGTTTACGAAAAAAAAGTAAAAAAACTGGGTGACGAAATATTAAAAATAACCAGAAGAATACGTATCTTAGAAGAAAAGTTAATACCTAAAATTTTAGGTGAAATAAAATTTATTTCTCAATATTTTAACGAACGTGAACGCGAAAGTTTTTTTAGATTAAAAATGTTAAAAAAGTCTAGAAAATAAAAACTTATTTTTTGGCTAAATTTTTTTTATATAAACTCAAAAGCGAATTAATTATATTTAATTTACTTTAATTCAATTATGAAATATATTTTTGGGTAGTGTCACTAAAAGGCTAGTACCATCTTTTTCTGAAGATGAAAATGTTATATTCCCTTTATGAGATTTTGCTATTAATAAAGCGCTGTATGCTCCTAGTCCCGTACCGCTTTCTTTACCGCTTGTACTATATCTTTCAAAAAATCTATTACGTATAGAAATAGGAATTATTCCGCGATTATGAATAAGTATGTCATATTGTTTATTTTTATTATAAATTGTAATACTTACTTTTTCACCCTCGGGAGAAGCTTCTATCGCGTTTTTTACTAAATTGCGAAACATACTTTTAATATGAAGTGTTTGACCGTTTATAAAAATTGCACTTTCATCTAAAAATATTTCTCTATTATAAAAAGTATCCAATAAAACTGATTTTCTTTCTAAAATTGGCACAAACTCTTTTTTAACTTCTTTTATAATTTTTATAATATCAATATTTTCATTCTTTGGTACAAATGTACCCTCTTCCATTTTAAATAAATCCATAGAGCTGGTTAGCAAATCTAATATTTGCTGCCCCGCTTGAAATATGTTAGAAGCGTAATCTCGAACATTTTCAGGCATTTCTTTATCAAGAAGAAGTTCTGAAAATCCCGTAACGGCAAATAGAGGATTTTTTATATCATGACGAAGAATCTGTTCGGTATCTTTTCGAAGTCTTTCAACACGTTTTCTTTCGGTTATATCGCGAATGATACTTAAAAAAGTAGGTTTATCATCATATGAAAATAAAACATCTACCGATTCAAAATCTAAAATTTTGCCGTCTAAGCCTATTAATTTATGTTCTTCAGGCATTAAAATTTTATCAGATTTCAAAAAAGCAGACTTATATCTTCTCTTCATTGATTTAAGACTATCGGGATGTATAAAGTCTTTAATGGGACGATTTATAATCTCTTCTTTATTTTTAGCGTGAATAAGATTTACTGTAGACTTATTTACAAAAATAAGTTTTCTGCCATCATGAACAACAATAGCGTCAGGAGAATTTTCAATTAGTAATTCATATCTTAGTTCACTTTCTTTTAACTGATTCGTTCTTTTTTCAACTTCTTTTTCAAGCTTTTTTTTGGAACTTTCAAGAAGTTCCTGCTTTTCAATAAATAATTTTTCTTTTTCTTCGCGAAGAGTTTTTACTTTTCCGGCAAAAGCCAAAGATATAAAGCATGCTTGAGTAAGAAATCCCACGGGGTAAGCCCACATAGAAGATCCTGAAGGCTGTAAATAACTTAATTCTCTGGCAATATTGGTAAAAAGACCAATAAAAAAGAATATCCATGAGATTAAAAAATACTTGGCGTCTTTCATGCCCTCGCGCCAACGAATATATGAAAACAAAGTGTATATAACCGCGAAATAAGTTGATAGATAGGAAAAATAATAGGCTACCTTATAAAATCCTAATATGCCTATTAACATGGTAATAGCAGTAAAAGAAATCCATATATCGCTAACTTTTTTCATCCATTTTGTTCTTGATACCTCTAGAAAATTCTGCATCATTTTTATGCCAGCGATAATGACAGTATTCCAAATTAAAAAAAGTCCATTGCTTGTCATATACATAGAATTTGACCATATGTACTGAAAGCCTATGCCAAAATGAAACAATAAAAAGAAAGAATTACTTATAAGATAAATCGCAAAATATAAATATGTTATATCTCTAATAGAATACCCAATTATAATATTATAAAGAGCAAATATCCAAAATGCGCCAATTAATATACCAAATATTAAATTTTCAAATGCTTTCTCATCAAACAGCTCTTTCTCTGTATAAGCTAAAGTATCTAAAAACATAGAATCTAAATATTTATAATTCATTCGAATATAAATAGTTTCTGTCGATTTTGCTTTTGTGTTTACATAAAAAGAGTTTTTTCGGTAGGCGATTTCTCTTTGATGAAAAGGTATTAAGTCGCCGCCCTGTTTAATTATATAATCATCACCATCTTCGATGCATATCTCTATTTGATCTAGCCATGTAGCTTCATGGGTTATTATCCACCTAATATCTTCATCAAAAGAATTCAATACCGTTAATTGAAGCCAGACAGAAGCATCAGGATACGAATCCCATTTTGAATTAATTTCATTTTTTTTGAAAAGGTGCTTATTTTCTAAAATATTTTCTATCTTCATCTTTCTGGTTTTATCTTTATAAATTGATATATTTTCATTTAGAAGAACGCCTTCCATATGCTTTGAAAGCGTAAATGGTTTAGCATGTAAAAAATTAAAATTGATGATAAAAAAGAATAGTATAAAACAATGACTTTTCAAAATCGAAAACCGTTTTCTGTTAATTTGCAAGTATTTCATAGATTTTATAGTAACTTTCTTTTTTTAACCTCAGCAGATTTTTTTTGAAATATATTGTAAATCAAGTTCTATCTATTTAAATCTAATTACCCAGATTAGAAATCAAATTCCGAAAATCCATTACGTATAGAAACAAGAATTATTCCGCGATTATGAATAACTATGTCCTATTATTTATTTTTATTATTAATTGTAATATTTACTTTTTCACCCTCAGGAGAAGCTTCTTCAAAAAAGAAGCGCATTTTTTTCACTCTTTTGAACACCTGCGCCTAAACGGACATCCTACAAGCATCTTTTTTTAATGAAGGAACCTCAACCCGATAATTGGTTTTAATTTTTTAACCCGCTTTCCTTTTACAACGGCGGCTAAAGTCAACGATTCAAAAAAAACCTGTGTATACGGATATATTCTTTTTTAGACACAACTGTCCCTAATGCAGTTTTTATATTAATGAGGCTACATAAAGATTTATATTTTATTGAATATTATTGTTTAATATTTTAACATTAGAGCTTCCAGATATGAATAGGGCCAAAACAATTGAGTCAGATGAAACCCATGTTTCACTATTACTAACCCCGTTTGTTTCTATAATCAGTTCACTTTCCTCATCTATCTTAATAATTTTATCAGACAAAAGTTTTATTATTTGGTTTGTTTTTAAATCAATATCAAAAACTAAAATTTCTTTGAGTATATTTAATATCTGATTTTGAAAATTATTATTATTAATTATTTTAAGCGCGTTTTTTGAAGCTTTGGTAAAATTTATATCAGGAACTATAACGGCATTTTTTTCTGACTTATACTCAGGCGTCCCCTCAAAATAAAGTATACCTTTTGCCGGTTTTGATATTTCTATTGCTACAATAAGTTTTTCGTTAGATGCAAATACATCTGTTTTATCTATAGTAAAAGAAAGATTTTCTTTTCTTTTCAAATTTTCTAATATTATATCTCTAGCGTCATTATATAATATTTTTGAATCTAGTCGAATATTAAAAATTGGCCCAGAAGAACTTAAAGTTATATCTTTCGAATAGCTTTTTAATGGAGGCATCTCGGTTGAGAATAAAATTTTTGGTCTTACTTTAGCAAATAATGAGACCGAAATATTTTGTCCGTTCCCTGAAAAAGGCGACATTTGAATTTCTTCGATGTTTGTTATTATTTGAAGATTTTCATCTATTGTATGAGATTTATTTACATTGTATAGAACCGATTCTAGTCTTTCATAAAGCCTTAATTCTTTTGATAATTTATCTATAGTATTTTCTACTATGGGTTCTACAACTTTTTGAATTGCGGTAAACTTTAAAACTTCATTAAAGTTGAATTTAAAAGCCGTTAATTTACATTCGTCATTTTGCCAATCAATCGATTCTGAAATATCAGATATTGTAATTTCAGGACCATCTTTTGTATGTAATATTGCCTTATAAATTAAACGAGCTTTTTTTCTGGTCCCATTATAACCGCAACTGGCAGAACCATTAACTTTAATTTTCGATTTTTTATCAATATTATTAAAGTCAGGAATAATTTTTACCATATAATCAATATCAACAAGTATTGATAATGCATTGTTATTTGCTTCTACATCTACAGAAGATATCGAAGCGTCATATTCTAAAGTAGAATCTACTTTTAATAATTTTTCAATAATTTTTATTTCTTCTTTTTTGATATTATTAAAATCCTCTTCAGATTTTTTATCATTTTTATTAATAGATGCCTTATTCTCCCATTTGACACAAACGTTTTCTTCAGCAATGCATTTTATCTCTTTGACTATTTCTTCTTCCTGACAAATACGTTTTTCTATTACAGGTAGTTTTATAAATTTTTTGCAAATGCTTTTTTCTATAATTTGAGTCTGCGAACAATTCGTTTCTAGTTTTGTACAAACTTTTTCTGTATTAATTTCTTTATTATCTGTTTGTTTTTTATCTTTTTTCTTAATCCCCATTTTTTCAATTTTTTGCATGGATAGAAATGTCGGGAGTTCTTTTACGGTTATTTGATCTGAAATTGACTTTCCCTTTATATTTTTTAGTTCATTAATTACCTCAGATAAGCTTATATTAATTGGAATTGAAATACTTGATAATTCGCCTTCGGATGGTTTATAATGCGATTTTTGCATGGGTTGAGGAGCTTTTACTTCAAAATCATAACAAACAATGAACATTAAAATTAGTGGGAATACCAAAAATAAAACCAGCAGGTTCTTTTTTTTGTTTTTTATCCTTTCTGGTGCACCTATCATTAATGCAGTTTTTATATTTATGCAACGACGTAAAGATTTATATTTCTAAAATTTCATCTATATTTAAGTTTTCTATTAAATTTTCAAATTATTTTATAGACATTTATTTTCATATAGCATAAATTTAAAATATAAATGAAAACATTACTCAAAGAACTGGGTATAAAAACTTTAAATTCAGGGGTTTATGCGGGTCATTGGATTAATAAACCTGATGGAGATACAATAGTTTCGATAAATCCCTATAATGAAACAGAAATTGCTGCTGTTCTATCTGCCTCAAAAAAAGATTATGAAAAAGTAGTTTCAAATTCTCTTGAAGTTTTTTCAAAATGGAGAATGTATCCCGCGCCAAAAAGAGGCGAAATTATGCGGCAAATTTCATTGGAGTTTAGAAAACATAAAAAAGCTCTGGGCACGCTTATTTCTCTTGAAACGGGTAAAATTTTAGCTGAAGGCGAAGGCGAAGTACAAGAAATGATCGACATTGCCGATTTCGCGGTTGGTCTTTCAAGGCAGCTTTGCGGATTTACCATGCACAGCGAAAGAGAAAAACACCGGATGTACGAACAATGGCATCCTTTAGGCGCCATAGGGGTTATAACCGCCTTTAACTTTCCCGGTGCCGTATGGGCATGGAACGCTATGATAGCCGCCGTATGCGGCGATACCATCATCTGGAAGCCTTCGGCCAAAGTGCCCTTAACCGCCATTGCCGTTCAAAATATTATCAATCCGGTGCTTGAAAAAAACGGCTTTGCGGGTGTTATGAATTTAATTATCGGCGGCGGCGAAACTATAGGCGAATATTTAATTCATGATAAAAGAATTCCCTTAATAAGCGCGACTGGTTCTTTTGTAATGGGCAGACGGGTTGGCTCTGTTGTAGGCGAAAGATTAGGACGAACGATTCTAGAACTGGGCGGCAATAACGCTGCTATTATTATGGATGACGCGAATATTGATCTTACCGTAAGGGCAGTTGTTTTTGGCGCCGTGGGCACCGCCGGTCAAAGATGCACAACAACCAGAAGGCTCGTCGTTCAAGAAAATATTTTAGAGCAGCTTACAAATAAAATTAAAAAAGCCTACGCCAGCATAAAAATAGGAAACCCTCTTGAAAAAGGCATATTAATGGGTCCTTTAATTGATAAACAAGCGGTAGATAATATGATGATTGCCCTTGAAAAAATAAAAAATCAAGGGGGATCTATAATTTATGGAGGTAGCAGATTAAAAAACAAAAAAGGATATTTTGTAGAACCGGCTCTTGTGCTTGCTAAAAAAGAGATGCCTATTTTACAAGAAGAAACCTTCGCGCCCATTTTGTATTTAATTGCCTTTAGAGATATTAAAGAAGCCATTGAAGTTCACAACAATGTACCGCAGGGACTTTCATCGGCTATGTTTACCAAATCTCTTATAAACGCCGAGACATTTTTAAGCCATGAGGGTTCAGACTGCGGCATTGCCAATATCAACATAGGAACCAGCGGAGCCGAAATAGGTGGAGCCTTTGGCGGCGAAAAAGACACGGGCGGCGGCAGAGAAGCCGGTAGCGACGCGTGGAAGGCCTACATGAGAAGGCAAACAACCACCATTAATTTTTCTAATAAAATGCCTTTGGCACAGGGAATAAAATTTGGCGATTAAATTAGAGGTAAATATATTATGAAATTTTTATTATTAGGCGCGGGTAAAATGGCAAAAGCAATAGCTTATGATCTTATACATTATCAAAACGCTGAAAAAATAATTTTGGCCAGCCGTCACATAAAAAAAACGCGGGATTTAAAAAAATGGCTCAACAGCGAAAATATCGTACCTGTAGAAATTGATGTTAAAGACACACCCAAACTTATTGAACTAATGAAAGATATTGACTGCGTAATAAGCGCTGTTTCGTATCAATACAACTATTTAGCTGCGTTGGCCGCCGTTAAAGCGGGTGTTAATTACTGTGATCTGGGTCAAAACGTAGAGATTGTAGATAAAGAGTTTACATTAGCAGAAGAAGCCAAAGAAAAAAATATTACCATTATTCCTGACGGCGGTGTTGCTCCCGGCATGGTAAATATTATAGCGGCTCATGGAATTAAAAATTTTGATAGTGTAGATAAAGTACTCATGCGTGTGGGAGGTCTACCGCAGCACCCTATCCCCCCTTTAAACTACAATGTAACCTGGTCGGTTCATGGTTTAATTAACGAATATATTGAAAAAGCCAGAATTTTACGAAACGGAGAATTTATAGAAGTCGATTCGCTAAGTGAACTTGAAAGCATTACTTTTCATTATCCGTTTAATAAAATGGAAGCTTTTATTACATCGGGCGGATCTTCTACGCTGCCAAAAACTTATGAAGGTAAAATAAACGAGCTTAACTATAAAACCATCCGCTATTCTAATCATCATTTAATAATGAAATCTTTTATTGAACTGGGTTTTACAAACGAAGCGCCTGTTACTTTTTCAGATAATAATTTTTCGCCTAGAAAATTCTTTGAAAAAATCTTAGACGAAAAACTAAAAAAAGATATTGTTGAAGATGTTATTCTCATGCGCGTTACTGTTTCTGGCTTAAAAGAAGGAGAGCGGCAAACCGAAATATATGAATTAATTGATTATTACGATCCAGTTTCAAAACTTACGGCCATGATGAGAACAACTGGTTTTTCGCTGGCCATAGTTGCCGGCTTAATAGCAAAAAAACAAATAAAAAAAACAGGCGTACTAACGCAGGAAGAATCTATACCAACCGATATTTATCTTTCAGAACTTAAAAAAAGGGGAATAAATGTAACTGTAAATCAAGTATAGACAAAGGTATAAAAAAGGCCTCGGAGACGAAGTGCGCGAAGCGCTGATCACAGAGGGCACAAAGATTTTTAATTTTGAATATTTGCAAACTATCCGATAAATAAATTACAAATGAAATACAGCTGGAAATATCTACGTTCAAGAGAGGGAGACTTCCCCGAATTATTTTTTTTAGATACGTTGAAAAAAGAGCAAATTCGCGTTGAGGTAAACAGACTTAAAGGCATAGTAAAAATTATAATCGACACCTTAAAAAATGACAGCTTTTACGCGGTAATAAGCAATGGCGTAATTATAAGAGAGCGTGATTTAAATAACGGTAAAAATCGCAACCTTGAAAACGAAATTCACCAAAGACATATTGAAATAAGCTCACTGCCCGATACCGAAGTGCTTCGATTAATAGGCGGCAATTACGGCATACTTACTGAATTTCTTGGCAAAGCTGACCGTAAAATTAGCAAAGACGTAAAAGAACTTCAGGGATTTTTTCAAAAAATTATTAATTCTTATAAAAATAAATTTTTAAATTTATATAGTAAATTAAAGTCAATATTTTTAGTAATTATAGAAAAGCCCACAAAATATGATTTTCTTGACGCGGCTCTCTCTTTAGGCTTAGGTTTTGGTATTTACCAGCTAAATTTTAATTTATTACACGCGGGTATTATGACACTGGCTTCTTCTTTAGCAGCAGGATATGCCGATTTACTGATTAGAAAAAAAGACCCCTATTTAGCGAAAATTATTTTTCTATTTATACCATCAATGACAGCTCTTTATTTGGGCATCTCTTACCAATAAAAAAAAGCCGGCAAAACCGGCTTTTTTATTACTTTTTCTGTTAGTCTATTGTTTTAATTAATATTATCGCTACTTGATAAAATTAATTTCATCAACATAAACCGTATCGCTTCCTATAGATACGCTACCATCTTTTACATAGCACCATCTTACTGTATCGGTAGCACCTGTTAAAGCATATGTTAAGCTTGTTGTCCAGGGTATATTACCCCCAAGAGAAAACTTCAAAGCGCCATTTATATAAAAGCTTAGTCTATCTAATGATTCGGATGAAGTACTATAATCAAAAAAGACAGAACTATAGCCTGTAATAACATAGTCATTACAAGTCGATGAACTATTACCAATAACATTGGCTCTCATACTTAATGTACCCGCAGAAGCAGTTGTACTAGTAACATACCAACTGCCCGTAAAACCGGCCGGCATACCCGATTCAAAACCTATTATACCATCGCCAATTTGACAAGTTGCCGAACAAAAGTCACCGTCAATATTATTGCCATCATCACAGGTTTCAGCACCTTCAACAACACCATTACCACAAGATTTTTCAACAACTATAGAATATGTTCCAATAGCTGAATTTGCAGCCTGTACCTCTATATAATAAGTTTGGGCCGTTAAGGCAATTGCAGTTAAAATCTCGTCTGCGCCAACGCCAGCAGAGTTTATTGGGCCGCTTACCAGTGCAAATGCAGAGTCATAAAGTGAAAAACTTATATCTACAGCAGGATCTACTCCGGCAATACTTATATTATAATCAACCGGATCTATTACATCAAATTGAATATAATCTATATCTGTTGCTGTATCAAGCGAATGATTTTGCGCGGGATCATTTATAACAATCGCAGATGCTGTCCCGAAACTATCATTGGGCTCAAATAGATCGCCTTGATAAACAAATGCGTCATAGATTCCAGGATTTACGCCATCACCAATAACTTTTATGTAATAAGTACCCGTAAGCAAATAGGTCGAAAACATCTCTTCATTACCTCCTGCTCCTCCGCTATTATATGGGCCTCCTATCAGAGTATAAGTAGAATCATAAAACTCAAAACTTATATCAAGGCTTGAAGAGACATTATTAAGCAAAATGCCATAAAAGCTATCAGTTGGCACTATTAATGTTAAAAAATCAACGTCATTAATATCATGTAAATTCAAACTTTGTGCTGCCGCATCTGCAACAATAACCGAAGCTGACGCAAAATCATCATTAACTTCGTTTACATCCGGTACAATTTGAACCTGAACCTGATACGAACCCGTACTTACAGACGTTACTTTAACATAATATGTCTGGGGCGTTAAAGCTACGGCGGCGATAGACTCGCCAACGCCAGCGCCAGCCGCGTTTACAGTTGTACCTACCTGCGCAAATGCTGCATCATAAAGTTCAAGACTTGCGTCTAAACCGGCAGATACATTAATTATGTTTATATCATAATCAGCAGCAAATGTAACAGTAAATTTTATATAATCAGCATCAGAAACATGGTGCACTGTATGATCTTGCGCCGCGCCACTAATAATTATATTATTCGCGTCATCAAATGTACTATCATATTCATAGCTATCGAGACCAAAACCGCCGCCAACAGCGCCGTCAATTTCATGGGCGCCCATGCTCCAGCCTGTTGTACCGTCGCCTGTTCGAACTGTTCCCGCGGCATCAGACGTAAAAAGCCAGCTAACAGCTAAACCGTCTAAACCGCCCTCAGTTACCGCTACAGGAGAGGTTGAGTTCAGGCGCCAGTCACCGCCAAAATGATCTACAAAAATAGGATCTTCAGAAATATTGCCGCTAACGGTAATATCAGTTAAAGCTTCCATTTCGTTCAATGTACAGGTACTGTTAAGTGAATCTCCATCTTCATTTGTTGTACACCCGGCATCCCAGTCTCGATAAACCTTATTGCATCCAAAAAAATTATTATTTTGAACTAAAGACGGATCATCTGTAGCGTTTGCTTCTCTAAGACAGTAGTCCGTGCCATCCCACCAGTTGGCAAAAATAATATTATTAATTATTTTTAAATCATTTAACCCGTTAATTCCATCGGAATTTCCTGAACCTGTATGTATCGTATTGTTATAAACAACAAAAGACGACGAGTCTGCCCCGGTATTATAAATCCCATACGTGTTAGTCCCTGAACCCGAACCGCCGCTAATATAATTATTAACAATGCCCGGTCTTGAGTTGTCATTATAAATGCCATAAGTCATAGTTGAAGTTCCGCCTTTAATGGTATTTTGCATAATCGTTGACGCAGAATTTATGTTGTAAATACCATACGTGGCTAGTTCATTACTACCCGGATCTATTAAATTTCCTGTAATAATTGCCGATTGGTTCGTAAAAATCCCATAAGATTTTGAACCCGCGGCATCACCCATGGTTCCGGTTCCCAAAGTTATTGTATTATTTTGAATTTTACTGGCATTACCACTATTATAAACAGCATAAACTATATTATAACTAGAACCTGAAATAGTATTATTGTTAAAAATAGTTTCACTATTTAAATAGGCCCCATAATTTTCATTCATTGCCGTTCCCAAAACCAGATTGTTATTACTGATAGTAACCGGTCCGCCGCCTGCTGAATTGGCGCTTACAGCCGTCGAGCTATAACCTGAACCCGCTTTAACAGTAAAACCGTCAATTAATGTATACTTACCCTCTGAATTATTTATTAAAACCGTGTTATTTGAACCGGCTACACTTGTATCTTGAATTACAGTTTCATATACAGCCGTATCTCTCAAGCTCCAGTTAACCGGCGAATAACCGCCTAAAAGCATTATACCGCTACTTACGTTTACATGTGTACCTGTCTGATAACTTACTTCATAAATACCTTCTGCCACATGAATTTCTGTAACAGACGGCTCTGATAAAGCAGCATCAATAGCGGCCTTAATTGTTTTTTTAGGCTGTGTTTGTGAACCCGGCGCGGTATCAACCCCGTCAGTTCTTACATATAAAACCTGATCTATAATGTCATAGCTTAAACTTAAATTATATGGATTGCCAGCCATATCATTACAATCAATTGTTAAAGTTCTGGCGCTGCCCGGTGTCCAGGTTACACCTGGCGAAATGGTCAAAGTATCATTTGTACTCACGCTTGAGGTCCAAATACCGCCGTCACTTTCAGCCTGCATTGTTCCGTTAATAACCGTTGAAGTAATATCAACTGTCTCATTAAAAGAAATGGTTATAGGAATACTTGTTCCTATCGCCTGGCCGTTTAACGGTGTTGGCGTACCTATAAGAGCAAAATTTATGTCTAATTCTTCAAACGATGAATTTTGCTCTAATTTCGTGGTTTTTGTTTTCTCATCTGAACATAGAGAAATTACCCCAAAAATAAAAATAAAAACATACATGAATATATTTCTATTTTTATTGTTCCTTTTTGTATTTTTAACTTTTTTCATTTTAATCTCCTTATTTTTTAATTCTTTTTTATCATTTTTAATTAATTTAATTACCTAATATTCATACGCTCCCATGCTCCAACCAGTTGAACCGTCTCCGGTTCTTGTTACTGAGAGAATATCGATATTAAAAAGCCAGTTTATTGCCGCGCCATCAAGACCGCCGGCAGTAACAGAAACAGGCGACGCGGCCTGTAAATTAAAATTACCTCCCGCCTGATTTACAAATAACGGATCGACCGAAACATTCCCCGAGATAAGCGCATCTGTTAGCGCTTCTGCTTCGGTTAAGGCGCAGGTACTGTTTTGCGAATCGCCGTCAGCATTGCCCGTGCAGGCAGCATCAAAATCACGGTACACTGTACAGCTGAATAAGTCATTATTTCTTACCGTTGTAGGATCATCCGTAGAATTAGCCTCATACAAACATACATCTACCGAGGTTCCCTGTGTTAATAGAATATTATTATCAATCTTGAGTTTTTCTAATTTAAAAATACCATATGAGTTTTGAGCAGGGCCACCTATAATAGTATTATTTTGCACAAAGTAAGAAAAAGATGTTAGATTATAAATTCCATAAGAATTTGTAGCGGCAGAACCTCCGTTTATTACATTATTTATAACGGCGGGTTTTGAAGAGTTGTTATAAATACCGTATGAACTAAAGGCCGCTGTACCCGCGTCTATAATATTACCAAGAACTGTAGGCGAAGCATTATTGCAATATAGACCATAAGTATAATCATTACTGCCTGAATTTATCTGATTATTGGCAATATAAGAACTTGATATTGTATAAATTCCATAAGAATTTGAATTACCATTTATTCCTAAATCTATGCTATTTCCTGTTATCATTGATTTTCCCGATATCTCATAAATACCATAAACAGTTTCATTTAACTGCTGGTTTATGATTTGGTTATCTTTAATAATAGAAGAATTTGCGGCAAAAATTCCATAATTCGTATTAAAGGCATTACCTAGTACAAACTTATTATCTGACACCAAAGCATTGCCAGAAATTAAAATAGCCGTAGAATTATAACCGTTACCGGCTTTTATTGTAAAACCATTTATTAATGAATATTGAACGCTTTGAATTTCAACAGGAGTATTTAAACCTCCCGCTATACTGGTATCTTGTATAATTGTTTCATATAGCACGCTGTCTCTTAGCGACCAGTCAGATGCCGAATATCCGCCATAAAGATAAATACCATCAGAGAGCATCAGATAATCACCTGCCTGATAGTGTGTCTGGTAAACACCTTCCGCGACATGAATTTCTACAATAGGCATATCATACTGAACAGCCGATTCAATAGCTGCCTGTATGGTTTTTTTAGGCTGTGTTTTTGAGCCGGGATACGCATCATCGCCGTCAGCGCGAACGTAAATAGCAATATCAATTATATTATAAGAATTGCTTACGTTTTCTATTTCTCCCGCCATATTATAAGCGTCAACAGTGATTGTTTGCCCGGTACCCGTGCTCCATGCTGTTGAAGGACGAATTGTAAGAGTATCATTTGTGTAAACCGTTGACGACCACAAACCGCCGTCACTTAAAGAATATAAGGTACCGCCTATTATTACCGATGTAATATTCACTGAACTGTTAAATTGTATTACTAGTTCTGAATGTGTACCAATTGTTGAACCGCTTACAGGAAAAACAACCGGCGGAACATAACCTGCAATATCATAGTATAGTGTCATGGTAGAAAGAGCATTACCTTGAAGATCTTCACCGTTTATTATTAAAGACCTGCTTAAACCCTCTGTCCAAATTACTAAAGGATTTACAGTAAGTACACTATTGCCCGCTGACCACTGAAGCGCGGCCATCTCGCCGCTTAGATCTCCGGTTACACTTACTGTTGAGGTATTCATTGCTTCAGAAAAGTTAATAATAATTGAAGTTTCAGTAGAAATTACGGCCCCGCTTAAAGGAGAAACCGAGCCTGTGGGCGCGGTGGCATCTACAGTATAATTCAAATTTAATGTAGCCACAGAATTACCATATAAATCGGCCGCGTCTACAATAAGTGTTCTGCCCGCGCCTTCGCCCCATAATGCCGAAGGATATATGGTCAATACAGTATCGCCCGCTGACCAAACCGGAACAGCAGCTTCTACAGATAAGGTGCCGCCTACAGCCAGACTGGCGGTATCCATGGGTTTAGAAAATGTTATTACAATTGAAGTTACAGCCGATATTGTGCTTGAACTTAACGGAGATTCTATCGCCGTAGGATAAACAGCATCTACATTATAAGTAAGATTTAAAGTAGAAATCGGGTTATTATATAAATCTGTTCCATTGATAATTAAAGTTTTTGAAGCTCCGGATGACCATGTCGTAGCCGGAATAATAGTTAAAACCGTATCCCCTGCGCTCCACTGAAGAGCTCCCATCTCTAAAGCCAAATCGCCGGTTACTGAAAAACCGGCCGTATTCATAGATTCTGTAAATGTAAAAACAATTGAAGTCTCTGCGCCTATTGTAGAATTATTAAGCACAGATATGCCAGCAGTGGGCGAAGTAGAATCAACTGTATATGCTAAATTTAATGTCGTGATAGAGCTGCCCAGTGTATCATTACAGTTTACTACGAGTGTTTTTCCCGTGCCGCCTGTCCATGACGTTGCAGGCGAAAGTGTTAAAATGGTATCGCCGCCTGACCACGCAATGCTTCCCTCTGAAAATAAAATACCCGACATCGAAAGAGTCGAGGTATCCATCGCTCTTGAAAAAGTAATTTCTATATTCGTATCTACGCCAATAGTGGCTCCATTTGAAGGCAGTACCATCGCGGTAGGTGAAGTCGCGTCAATAGTATAACTAAGCGGTATTGAAATTAAATTTCCGTATAAATCTTCGGCTTCTACTGTCAATGTACCGGCGCCGGCTGTCCATCCGGCTGAAGAAGACATTGTCAAAACTGTATTACCTGCGCTCCACTGTACATTATCTGCGTCTGCCGATAAAGTTCCCAAAAGAATTTCACTTCCCGGGGTCATCGGTTCAGAAAAAGTAATACTTATAGACATATTTGGACCAATGGTTGAACCATCAACCGAAGATATATTTAAGGCCGTTGGCGCCGTAGCGTCTACAGAATAAGTTAAGCTCATTGTAGGCAAAACATTGCTGGATAAATCAGTTCCGTCTACAATAAGAGTTTGACTGCCGCCTGTCCATGTTGTTACCGGTGAGATAGTTAAAATGGTATCACCGCCCGACCAGGCTGTAGATGCTTCTGCTGACAAAGTGCCAGTAAGCGAAAGAGCAGCCGTATTCATTTGTTGTGTAAATGTAATAACAATGTTTTCACTTTGGCTAATGGTAGAACCGCCAGTGGGCGATGCGGCCCCCGCTAATAATGCGACATCCACAGTAAAGTTTAATGGAAGAGAAACAAAGTTACCATATAAATCAGTACCATCTACGGTCAAGGTTCTTGAAACACCCGCCGACCAGGTAGTCGATGGAGATATTGTCAGTACAGTATTGCTTACACTCCACTGGACAGCCGCTACCTCTGCGGCCATATCGCCGGTTAAAGCCAGACTGCCAACATCCATTGATTCTGAAAAGGTAATACTGATAGGAGTATTTGTACCAATTGTAGAAGCAGACGCAGGAGAAACACTTACCGCACTCGGAAGAACTGCGTCTACAGAATACGTTAGGTTTACTGTAGGTAAAGCATTACCTACAGTATCACTGGCATTAACAATTAAACCACCGGCTCCATTTGGCCACGTTGTCGCAGGTGAAATTGTCAAAATAGTATCTGAACCTGACCACGCGAAACTGCCTTCTGAAGAAAGAGTACCGGCAAGAGATAAAGTAGAAGTATCCATTGTTTTAGTAAAAGTAATTACAATGGGCCAATCGGCTCCTATTGTGGCAGTATTTACAGGAGAAACCATAGCTGAAGGCGCGGTAGCATCTACAGTGAAATTGAAAGGTATAGAAATTAAATTACCATATAAATCGGTTGCTTGTACCGTTAAAGTTCGAGCTCCGGCCGACCAAGTTGTAGTTGGCGTTATTGTTAATACAGTATCACTTACGCTCCATTGGGGGGCTCCTGCTTCTGTTGACATATCTAAGTCGGTTAAATTCAAAGAGCCCTGTGTCATGGTTTCTGAAAAAGTAATTTCAATAGAAGCGTTAGGTCCTATTATTGAACCCGACGCAGGAGTTATATTTACTGCTGTTGGCGCCGCGGCATCTACAAAATAGTTTAAATTTAAGGTTGGCAATACATTGCCTGATGGATCAGAACAATTAACAATAATATCTTGACTGCCCCCCGCCCAGGCTGTTGAAGGCATTATTGTTAAAACAGTATCGCTTACGCTCCATTGGGGGGCTCCTGCTTCTGTTGACATACTGCCAGACAAGCTTAATGTCGCAGGATTCATCGTTTGTGAAAAAGTAATTACAATAGAAGTAACCGGTCCTATAGTAGAACCATCTGCCGGACTTAGCACAGCCGTTGGAACATTCGCGTTAATAATAAAACTTAAACTTAACTGCGGCAACGCATTACCAGCTAAATCTGAAATATCAATAACAAGAGTTTGTGCCGCTCCTTCGGACCATGCTACAATAGGAATAATAGTTAAAACAGTATTGCCTGCCGACCATACAGCCGCTGCTGCTTCAGAGCTTAATATTCCGCTAAGTACCAGTGACGTTGTATCCATTGGTTCAGTAAATGTAATTACAATTGCCTGACTAGTTGATACAGTTGAACCGTCTACAACCGATGAACTACCTGAAGGAGCAGTACCATCCACCGTATAATTTAAGGTTAATGTTGTTAAAGACACACCCGAAAGATCATTGCAATCTATAATTAGATCTTTTAATATACCTTCTGACCAGCTTGAAATAGGCGTAAGGGATACAACGGTATCATTAGCCGACCAGATAGGCGCGGCTGTCTCTGAAGCAAAAGCTCCTGACAAACTTAAAGTTGAAGCATTCATAGAACGCGAAAAAGATATTTGTATTATTTCATTACCAGTAATAGTTGAACCCGTAACTATAGAAGGCACTGCCGTTAAAGAACCTACTGTATCAACAGTGTATGTAATATTTACTGTTAATGCTACTCCCTGAAGATCACTGCAGTCAATAACAAGTGTTTGACCGCCGCCAATTGGCCATGCTGCTGCAGGAGTTAACGTTAATACGCTGCCTGATGTGTCCCAGCTTATAAGCGCTGAAGAAGCCATTGTACCGGTTAATACCAAAGAAGTATCATCTACGGCTTTAGAAAAAGTAACCACAATGGGCATAGTATCGCTAATTATTGAATTATTAGCGGGAGAAAATACAGCTTCGAATATCGTGGTATCTACAATTGGATCTTGATTATCATCATTCGTTGTGTCATCCTGATTATTGTTATCTACTACCGTCTTGTTTTCTAACTTGGGGGCCTCTTCTTTACTACAGCTAATGCCCGCAAAAAAAGTTATTAATGTTAAACATATCAGTAAAGATATGAATTTAGCTCTCTTTTGTTCTTTTTTACTTTTTCTTAACATTTTTGTTTTTCTCGCTCCTTCTTCATAAAAATTTTTTATACCCCAATTTATAAGGTTAAATAATAACATCTGTTAAATTTATGATTAAGTTTTTAACACAAAAAAAAGCTGTTGTCTTCCGGTTTTATAAATCCGAACAAATATTTTCCTGTTTTTTTTGTTTTTTTTGTTTTTTTTTTGATATTTGTGAAAATATTTGATATTTAAAATATATTTTACCTATAATAATTCGTTTTTATTCAGTAAGCTATTTTCAAAAAACACTTGACATTGTATTCCTATGCAAAACATTCTTGAGTAGAAAAACCATATACGTTATGGTGATTCCATAATATTTAGAATATTTTATATTTATCAAATGGTTTACGCGGGAGCACTATATTTAATTGGTTATTTATATATTGTTAACAGCCTTTTTTATATATTCAGAAAAAAAGATATTACCGGATTATCTTTGGGAGCTACTTTTATTGCGTTCGGGTATGTCTCAATTTATACGGGACTGGTAAAATCTGAACATATTCTATTAATTCCTGAACTTTTCGGATCAGATGTAATAATAAATGCTCTGGGATGTATTGCAATTTTTTTTAATTTTGAGAGTGTCTTAAACAAACAATTTAAATGGGAGAAAAAACATTATTTATTTTTATTATACCCCTTTATTCAATTTGTATTTTTTATTCCATATCTTTTACTTTCTTATGAAAACAAGATTACTTTAATTAAAGAAGTAATATCAGAAAATCAAATAACACACTTTAGTCATCATTTTAATTTACTTCTTCAATTGATCTGCAATTCATTTCTTGCTTTGTACGCATTAATTAAAGTAAAAAACAAATATAGTATAAAAAACGCGGCCCCAAAGTATAAAACTACAATTAAGATTTCAGGATTATTTTTTATGGGATTTGTACTAATAGGAACATATGGTTTTATTAAAATTCTTTTATTATCTTTTAATATAGTAGAAATCACATTAATAGAATACGTTATTTTTTTCTCATCACTTTTTATTGCTCATCTTTTTGTTCAAATTTGGCCCTATTATACACAATACGGCAAAGTTTATTTTTCAACCAGTACATTTCATACCGAAAAATATTTTAATCAATACCTTGATATATCTGATATTAAAAGAATAGAAAAAGCAATGAACATCTTAATTAATAAAAAAGAAATTTATAAAAAAGATGATCTCAAATCAGAGACATTGGCAAAAGAGTTAAATATAAACAATCATCAGCTTTCTACTTTTTTAAATCAGCATTTAAATCAAAATTTTTCAGAATTCATCAACTCAAAAAGAATTGAGAAGGCGAAAAACTTAATTGTAGAGAATCCTACAGAAAACATTATTAATATTTGCTATGAAGTGGGTTACAACAGCCCCTCGGCTTTTTACGCAGCATTTAAAAAAAAAACAGGTTTTGCTCCCAAGAATTGGATAATACATAACAAATTATTAAAAAATAAATAGGCTTTTTATATTAAAAATCTAATAAACAAAAAAGCAAAGTAAAATAAATGACAAAATCTATTCTTTACCATAGAAAAGTTGACATGTTGTCTAAATACAACATTCCGACTAATGCAAAATTATAAACTGCCTACATCGCCAAAAAATATTGCCATAGCGGGCGCTTCGGGGGCTGTTGGCAGAGAATTTATTCACGTTCTTGAAAAAATGAATTTTCCAGTAAAAAATTTAAGACTTTTATCATCAAAAAGAAGCGCCGGTGAAAAAATGAAGTTTAAAAATGAAGAAATTATTCTTGAAGAATTAAAACCTGATTCTTTTAAAAATATGGATATCGCTCTTTTTTCGGCAGGCAGTTCTGTTACTAAAGAATTTGCTCAGGATGTTATAAAAGAAAGCTGTGTTCTTATTGACAATTCATCGGCATATAGAATGGATCCTTATGTTCCTCTGGTTGTTCCCGAGGTTAACGCGCAGGATATTAATTTACATGACGGAATCATAGCGAACCCTAACTGCTCTACTATAATCATGCTTTTGGCTGTATTTCCGCTTCATGTAAAATATCGCATAAAAAGAATTGTGGTATCTACTTATCAGGCGGCATCTGGCGGCGGATGGGCCGTTATGGATGAACTCATTCAAAGCACAAAAGCAAGTATTGAGAATAAAAAATTTGAACCCAAGGTATTAGCCTATGATTACGCTTTTAATTTATTTTCTCATAATACTCCTATAAATGAAACCGGCTACAATCAAGAAGAAATTAAAATGATAAAAGAAACTCAAAAGATTCTTCATAATCCAAATCTTAAAATAACCGCCACCTGCGTAAGAGTACCGGTTCTAAGGGCGCACTCAGAAGCTATAAATATTGAATTCGCAGAGAAGGCCCCTTCTGTAGAAGAAGCCAGAGATATTTTAGCTAACGCGCCCGGTTTAAAACTAGTAGATAACCGAGAAAAAAATCACTTTCCCATGCCCATTGAAGCCAGCGGCCAGTTCGATTGTCTTGTGGGCCGCATAAGAAAAGATATTTCAAACCCTGAAACAGGTTTAGATCTTTTTATATCGGGAGATCAGCTTCTAAAAGGCGCGGCGCTAAACGCGGTACAAATAGCGGGTTATTTGTAGGAATCAGACAGGATTAACAGGATTTATTTCTGATTTCAATATTTTGATTTTTCTTAATCTGGTTATTTTTCTTGACAAACCAGTCTATATTTGGTATTATATTTAGGAAGATAGAACATGAGATCAAAAGAAGATATTAGGCCTATTTCATATATAAAAAGTCATACTGCCGATATCCTAAATCAAATCAACAACACCCAACGGCCAATTTATATTACTCAAAATGGTGAAGCAAGAGGTGTAATTATTGATACTGAAAGCTATGAAAATATGCGAAACGCATTAGGTATTTTGAAGCTAATATCGCAAGGTGAAACCAATATTGAGAATAATAATTTAATTGAGCAATCGAAAGTATTTGAATCCATTGAAAATAAATATTTCAATAATGTCAAAAAATAAATTTAATGTATTATGGTCAAAAATCGCAGAAAGAGACTTAATTTCTATTATTGAATATATTTTAAAAGATAATAAATCAAATGCCAAAAAAATATATGACTCCATTAAAAAAGCCTCTCTCGAGTTAAATAGTTTTCCAGAACGAGGTCGTATTGTTCCAGAATTAGAATATTTTTTTATCATTAATTACAGAGAAATAATTATTAAATCATGGCGTATTATTTATCGTACTGAAGGCAATAATGTATACATATTAGCTGTTTTAGATTCTCGAAGAAATATTGAAGATATCTTATTAAAAAGACTTTTAGTGTAAATTCAGATAAAGGCGGATTTAAGCCGTGCGCCCCCTGTCAGTTTTAAACAGAAACCTCAAACTTTCTTAAAGCGTCGTTTAAGCTGGTTTTAAGATCAGTTGATTCTTTTCTTTTGCCAATGATTAAGGCGCACGGAACTTGATATTCACCGGCGGGAAATTTTTTAGGAATACTGCCGGGTATAACAACGCAATTTTGCGGGACTTTTCCTTTAATGGTTACCGGTTCTTTACCGGTTACGTCTATAATTTTTGTTGAGGCCGTAAGTATAACTCCGCTGCCTAGTACGGCGCCTTTTTCTACTTTAATACCTTCTACCACGACACACCTTGAACCAAGAAAAGCGTTCTCTTCAATAATAACGGGATCTGCCTGCGGAGGTTCCAGAACACCGCCAATACCTACCCCGCCCGATAAATGCACATTTTTGCCTATTTGCGCACAGCTTCCCACCGTGGCCCATGTGTCAACCATACTGCCGGTAGCAACATAAGCACCTATATTAACATAAGACGGCATTAAAATAGCGCCGGGTTCTATGTACGATCCGTATCGAGCCAAGGCGGGAGGCACTACCCTTACGCCTATTTTATCATAATTAGTTTTTAACGGAATTTTATCCCAATAAGTTATATCGCCAGATTGAATTACCTTCATTTGTGCAATTCTAAAATAAAGTAATATGGCCTGTTTTACCCAAATATTAACCTGCCAGCTTTCAGCATTATCATTTGAAGGCGCCGCGACCCGTATTTTACCCTCATCAAGAAGCTTTATGGCTTCTATGACCGCGTCTTTAACTTCTTTTTCTTTTACAATTTCTGGATTTTTTGAAACAGAATCAAAAGCTTTTGAAATAATATTTTCTATGTTTTTATTATCCACGGCAATATTTTATGAAAAGATTTTAAAGCCTTGTGCCTATGATAGGTCCGCCTTCTTTATCAAGCATTGTGTCTTTTGTACTTAAAAAATCGTCCCTATTATCAAAAGGTTTGGGAATATCACCGTCAAGATAAATGGCGCCTTTTGGGCAGGCTTCTTCACATAATCCACAGAAAATACAGCGAAGATGATCTACATTAAAAACTTTAGCATATTTATCTTCAGGATAAAGGTTCGCTTTTTCTGGTGGTACTAATGCCGCTTCAATATGAATACATTTAGCGGGGCAAACCCACATACAACAAAAACAGGCTGTACATCTTTCTCTGCCTTTTTCATCTCTTTTTAATCTGTGTCTGCCTCTAAATCTTGAAGAATACCCGCGCTGTTCTTCGGGATATTGCACTGTTGCCTGCTGTCTTAATATGGCGCACTTTAGAAAATACTTTAAAGTAACCAACATTCCCGATGTTATTGAAATAAAATAAAACTTTTGATACCACTTCCATTTATATTTATCGTGTACTTTTACTGTCGCCATATAAACTCCAAAAATATCAGGCTATTGCCTCTTTTTGACTTAAAGTTTCTATAAATGCTTCAAATAATTCTCCGCTGTTTTTTAACCCTTCAGGCGGTTTAACACTTTTTGCTGATTTTTTTTCTGTGTTTGTTTTATCTGTATATGTACCATCTTTTTCAACAAAAGATTGAATGGGCCATGCAATATTGGCCTTTTTCGCGGCTGTGTTATTATGTGTGGTTAAAAGTACTGTTTTATCCCACCCTTTGTTTTCTTCAAGAAATTGAAAAACCATATTTTCAGCTAACGCGCTTTCATCTTCAGTTTTATAAGAGAATGGAGCAGATAGTTCATTTATTACAAATATTATATCTGCGTCTTTAACCGCTTTTTTTAATGAATTTTTATCAGCCCCGTTATCGCCGGCAATCTCTTTTGCTTTTTTACTATTTGGCCGTACATCTGAGGTAAGTAAGAAATCTATTTGAGAGTTCCAATCACCCTTGTACATATAATCTTCGGTTTTAAATTCCCATACCGTGTTTTTATTATTTTTTTCAAATAATTTAACCGCTTCGCTAATTTTTTGTAGATCTTCATTAGATTCTGTAGTGCCGCCTATAATTAATACTTTACCTGATTTTTTAAAGCGTTCATAAAGTTCGGCATATGTTTCTGTTGATTTTTTCTTTTTACCATTAATCATAAAATGATACAATCGATTTTTACTAAAATCGGGCGCAGAAAAACGTCCTTTATCGCAGATAAAATAACCGTCTTTTTCTTTATTTTCAGGTGGCATATACCTATAAACTTCATTATTTTTAACATTTGCCGTTACTTTGCATAAAGTAGAACACCCGTGGCATATTGTCTGCGTTTTTTCGTACCACCAGACTCTCGATTTAAATAACATGTTTTTATTTAATAACGCGCCCACAGGACAAATATCAGATAACGCCCCCTGGTAATTATGAGAAATCAGAGCATTTTCGCCGGGTTTAACACAAGCTATTACGGTATTATTGCCTCTTTGGGTTCTTTCAAGACTTTCTTCATTTAATATTTCTTTTGAAAACCTAACGCATCTTAAACAAAGAATGCAACGATTATGATTAATTAATAAATTATCGCCTACAACTTCTTGAGATATAAAGCGTTTTGCTTCTTTGTATCTGGTAGAAGCCTGACCGGTTGAAAATGAATAGTCTTGAAGCTTGCATTCGCCGGCTTTATCACATACCGGACAATCTAGCGGATGGTTAATAAGCTGAAATTCCATCATGGCTTCACGTGCTTTTATTATTTTTTCGCTTGAAACCAGAATTTTCATGCCCTCTTTGACGGGTGTCGCGCATCCGGCCTGTAATTTAGGAACGCCCTCTATTTCAATAAGGCACAAGCGGCACAAACCGGCTACTTTAAGTTTAGGATGATAACAAAACGTGGGAACATGAATACCAACATCTTTTAACGCGTCTATAAGGTTTTTTTTCTCGTCTACTGAATATTCTTGACCGTCTACAGTAATATTAACCATACAAAACCCCCTATCGATTTCTGGTTATATTGTAAAGCTTTTTGCGGTTAAATTTGTGATTTGAATTTACAGAATTTACCATAAATTTAAATAATTTTAAAATAAATTCTTGAAACTATACGTTAAAATAAATATACAGAAAATTATTTTTATAATATAATAAAACCATGCATATACCTCTCTTAAATGACGTTGTTATTATTTTCGCGCTTTCTGTAGGCGTTCTTCTTATATGTCATAAACTAAAAATACCGGCAGTAGTAGGTTATCTTGCCACGGGAATTATCGCGGGACCTTACGGTTTGGCGGTTATTAGTAAAGTTCACGAAGTAGATGTACTTGCCGAAATTGGCATTGTTCTACTTCTTTTTGCTATTGGCATTGAATTTTCTTTCAGGCATTTACTAAAACTTAAAAAATCGGTTCTACTGGGAGGATTTTTACAGGTATTTTTAACCATAGTCGCGTTCTTTTTTCTAGAGAAAGCTCAAGGTCTTTCATTTAAAGAATCCCTTTTAATGGGCATTTTAATTTCGTTCAGCAGTACCGCCATAGTATTAAAACTTATACAAGAAAGAGCCGAAATGGATACCCCCCATGGGCAAACAACATTTGGCATTTTAATTTTTCAAGATTTAATTATTGTGCCCATGATGCTTTTTATACCATTTTTATCGGGCGGCAGCATAAACGTTGGTTCTACATTAGGGCTTCTTTTTCTAAAAGGTCTTTTTATTGTTATTTTTGTATACACAGCTACAAAATGGCTGGTGCCTTACCTGCTTTTTCAAATAACTAAAACCCGGTTAAAAGAACTTTTTCTTTTAAGTATTTTTGCCATCTGCCTTTTAATTGTATGGCTTACCTCAAGCATTGGGCTGTCTCTTGCCTTAGGAGCTTTTTTAGCCGGACTCATTATTTCGGAATCTGAATATAGTCATGAGGCTCTCGGTAATATTTTACCTTTTAAAGACGTATTTATGAGTTTTTTCTTTATTTCTATAGGCATGCTGTTAGACGTAAATTTTTTTCTCAGTTCTCCTTTTAAAATATTAGGGCTTACTTTTGGTTTAATATTATTAAAAGCTTTTATTGCCGGTATAGTTACACTAATACTCGGATACCCACTGAGAACCGGTATTATGGTTGGCGTAGCTTTAAGCCAGGTGGGAGAGTTCTCTTTTATTTTAGTAAAGACGGGACTTAATTTAAATATTTTAAGTATGGATTCTTATCAGACTTTTCTTGCCGTGGCCATTTTATCGATGTCTACCACGGCTTTTATTTTAACTTTCGCGCCAAAGATGTCAGATTTGCTTTTAAGGTTTCCTTTTCCTAAAAAATGGAAAAGAGATTTGCAGATAGTAAGCGGTAAAAAATGGACAAAGAAAAAAGACCATTTAATTATTGTAGGCTTTGGATTAAACGGCAGAAATTTGGCAAGAGCGGCTGAAAAAAGCGGAATTTTGTACACAGTTGTAGAAACAAACCCAGAGACCGTTAAAGAAGAAAAAACAAAGGGAACAGATATTTATTTTGGCGACGCGGCCAATGAAGCTGTTCTTCATCATTTAAATATTGATGACGCCAGAATAGTAGTTATAGCGATTTCAGACCCGCGCGCGACCAGAAGAATTGTAAAAACAATTCGAAGCATTAATCCTCTCGTTTATATAATTGTGCGCACGCGATATTTAAAAGAACTGAAAGACCTTTTCGCTCTAGGCGCGAGCGAGGTTGTTCCTGAAGAATTTGAAACTTCTATAGAAATTTTTACCAAAGTATTGATAAAATATCTGGTACCGCAGGATGAAATTGAAAAGTTTATTAATGAAATAAGATTTGATAATTACGAAATGTTTAGAAGCGCCGCTAAAAAACCGGCAGAACCCATAGGAATTCATGATTTTCTCTCTGAAATAAAAATAAACTCTCTAACTATTAATAAAAACAATAAAATGACAGGTAAAACACTAGCTGAACTTAGGTTAAACAAAGTATATTCAGTTACTATATTAGCCGTAAAACGACAGGGTGAAATGCTGGCACTTATTGACGGCAGTACCACAATACAAACCAGTGATACACTGGTGATTTTAGGTAAGCCTAAAAATATGCAATATCTTGTGGATGAATATTTTTAGAGTAAAAAAAAACCCGGTCTTTTATGCCGGGGTTTTTTAAGTTTTATACTTTTTGTAAGTTTTCTTTAATCGATTTTTCTTATGGTATTATAATCAACAAGATAAAGCGATGTGCCATCAGTTGTAATTCCCTTTGGCTCATAAAACCGCGCGAAACTGCCGTTTGCGTCAACATAATCAAATACTCCGGCTGTGCCGGCAATAGTTGTAACATAACCGGTTGCAATATCTATTTCTCTTATAATAGGACCATTCGTATCAACAACGAACAAACTAGCGCCATCTGATGTAATACCATACGGCATATTTAATTTAGCTGTAGCAGAATCACCGTCAATAGAACCCGGATTCCCGCTGCCTAAACCAGCAAGGGTTGATACTGCTCGCGTGGCAATATTTATTTTTCTAATTTTATTGTTACTCAAATCTGCAACAAAAAGGTTTGTACCATCAGTTGTTATTTTATATGGATTATTAAATCTTGCCAATGTGCTATCAACATTATCAACATCTCCCGACAATATAGTAGGCGCATCGGCGCCAGCGAATGTCGTTACATCATATGTTGTCAAATCAACTTTTCTTATTACACGATTAGAAGTATCAGCAACATATAAATTAATTTTGTCTGTTGTTATACCAGAAATATAATTAAATTTCGCGCTAGTACCAGTAGCATTGGCATAACCCGCACTATTTACCCAGCCCGCTATAGTGGTTACCTGAGCTGTTGCTATATCTATTTTTCTAATAACATGGGATCCATTATCTGCTACATATAAATATGTGCCATCGGTTGTTATCCCCTTTGGAGCAGAAAATATTGCGTCACTCCCTATACCATCAAGAGAACCCGATACGCCGACTTTACCTGCCAAAGTTGAAACTTGTCCCGATACAATATCCATTTTTCTAATAATATGATTATTAAAATCGGTAATATAAAGACTTTTACCGTCAGTTGTAACATCGTCAGGTCTACGAAAACTGGCGTTTGTACCTATACCATCATTTGATCCATGTGGTAAAGTTCCTGCTATAGTATACGACGTATTTGTAGTTGTATCTATTTTTCTAATAAGTCTATTAGAAGAATCAGCAATATAAAGATCTGTACCGTTTATAACCACTCCTTTGGGTTCATAAAAAATAGAATCCATATATCCCGTACCATCTTTATAGCCGCCGCCTTTACCGCCTATTGTCGTTACCACAGCTGATGAAATTTCAATTTTTCTAATATAACTGTAGGGACTAGCCGAGTCAGTTACATAAAGATAAGTTCCATCGGTAGCTATGTCATAGGGCCTTGCAAATTTTACAGCCGTTGTTCCCGTACCATCTTGAAAACCATAAGTACCTGTACCCGCAAAAGTTGAAACAGTTGCTGATGAAATTTCAATTTTTCGTATCTTATCGTTATAAGTATCGGCTACATACAAATTACCTCCGGCATGTATGATACCATAAGCTAAATTAAAACTCGCAGCTACGCCTACACCGTCTACTGAGCCTGTCGCACTTGAACCGGCTAATGTCGTTACAACTGCCGAAGAAATAACTATTTGTCTTATTTGCTTCGCGCTTATTACATATAAATTTGTTCCGTCACTTGCAATACCAGTTGGAAAACTAAATGTCGCGGCTGTACCCGTGCCATTAGCAGAACCCGAAATACCAACAGAACCCGCTATCGTTGTTACGGCTCCGCTTGCAAGGTTAATTCGTCTTATTGTATGATTATTAGCATCACATACATATAGAGAAGAACCTACCTTTACCAAACCCCGCGGCGCGTTAAACCTTGCGTTCGTACCTATATTATCAGTTGAACCTGAAATACCGGCTGAACCTGCATACGTAGTAACCGTATTTGTACTTATCTCTATTTTTCTAATAGTGTGATTTGGAGTATCTGCCACGTATATATTAGTACCATCTGATGCAACATATTCCATACTGCCAAACTTCGCGTTTAAGCCCACATCGTCAATAGGGAGCCCATAGGGAAAATTACCAGCGATAGTTGTAACATCATTTAAGAGACTAATAGCACTACCCTGAACTGAACCGCCCATTAAATAAGGCGTACAATCAAGCGTAATATCTGTTACATCTGAAGTTACTGTACCCGTACCATTTGTTATTGTACATGTTTGATTTAAATCAGTAGGTTGAGTTAAAATCGTAACATTATAGGTGTCATTATACTGCATACCAGTCGAGAAAGTAATAAAGCCGTCAGATAAAATATTTATATTATCCCCCCCATTATTTTGCAGAACAAGACCAATCCCGCTTAAGTTTGATACGGTTACACCAATATTGTAATAACGTGTTTTACAATCGGCCTCACAAGTAGATGTTTGAATACCACCGTCGTCACATTCTTCACCGTTACCCGCGTCTAAAGCAGAGTCACCGCAATACGATGTAACTCCCGCTATAGAAGCACAAGAAGAGTCACAAACCGTACATGCGATATCACCATAATTGCAAACTTCTGTTACTGTATTACTGTCATCACAATCTTCTACACCAGCGTTAACAAAACCATCACCGCATGAGGCTGCAACGCAGGTATTTAAGCAATTGTCTGTATCTAAGATATTACCATCGTCGCACTGTTCACTAGCTGCCGCGTTTATATAACCGTCACCACAAGATGAACTTAAACAAGTGCCGGCATTGCATGACACCGTATCTATGCCGCTTGTATCACATTCTTCACTGGCTGCCGCGTTCGCGTAACCGTCGCCGCAAGATGAACTTAAACAAGTGCTGGCGTTGCATGACACCGTATCTATACCGCTTGTATCACATTCTTCACTGGCTGCTACGTTTGCGTAACCGTCGCCGCATAACGAAGTTAGACAAGTACCGGCGTTACATGACACCGTATCTGTAACACTGTCACAGGCCTCTCCGTCGGCCGTATTTTCGTAACCATCGCCGCACTCAGAAAATCTGCAAGTGCCGCCATTACACATTGCCGTATCTATACTGCTTGTATCACAATCTTCACCAGCTGCCCCGTTCACATAACCATCACCGCAAGATGAGAACTGGCATGTACTGCCTATACATACTGCATTATCTGCGCCGCTGTTGTCGCATTGTTCCACACCAGCATAAATATATCCGTCACCGCATGAGGCTACAGTACATGTATTTAAACAAGCGTCTGTATCTAATGCATTGCCGTCATCGCACTCTTCACTATCTGCCGCGTTCGCGTAACCGTCGCCGCAAGATGAACTTAAACAAGTACCGGCGTTACATGACACCGTATCTGTACCGCTTGTATCGCATTGTTCACCAGCTGCCGCGTTCGCGTAACCGTCACCGCATAACGAAGTTAGACAAGTGCCGGCGTTACATGACACCGTATCTGTACCGTTTGTATCGCATTGTTCACTGGCTGCCGCGTTTGCATAGCCGTCGCCGCAGGACGAAGTTAGACAAGTACCGGCGTTACATGACACCGTATCTGTACCGTTTGTATCGCATTGTTCACCAGCTGCCCCGTTCACGTAACCGTCACCGCAAGATGAAAACTGGCAGGTGCTGCCTATACATACTGCATTATCTGTACCGCTGTTGTCGCATTGTTCCACACCGGCATAAATATATCCGTCACCGCATGAGGCTGCAGTACATGTATTTAAACAAGCGTCTGTATCTAATGCATTACCGTCATCGCACTCTTCACTATCTGCCGCGTTCGCGTAACCATCGCCGCATAACGAAGTTAGACAAGTACCAGCGTTACATACATTCGTATCTGTACCGCTTGTATCGCATTGTTCACTGGCTGCCGCGTTTGAATAACCATCGCCGCACTCAGATAGTTGACAAGTACCGGCGTTACATACATCCGTATCTATACCGCTTGTATCGCATTGTTCTCCGGCTATCCCGTTTGCGTAACCGTCGCCACATAACGAAGTTAGACAAGTACCGGCGTTACATGACACCGTATCTGTACCGTTTGTATCGCATTGTTCACTGGTTGCCGCGTTTATATAACCGTCACCGCAAGATGAATACTGGCAGGTGCTGCCTATGCACATAAGGTTATCGGCACCATTGCTATCGCAGGCCTCGCCATTTGTATTATCTATAAAACCGTCACCGCAATAAGATACCGCACCAGCTGCTGACGAGCAGTTTGAATCACAAACTGTACAAGAAGTTTCGCCATAAGCGCAGCTTTCTGTTACCACGTTATTATCGTCACAGGTTTCTGTGCCGTTTACTGTACCATCACCGCAATGGCCGGTTACTGCACCAGCTGTTAAATTACATGTTGAATCACAAACCGTACAAGAAGTTTCACCATAAGCGCAGCTTTCTGTTATCGTGTTACTGTCGTCACAGGTCTCACCGGTTTCTACTGCGCCATTACCGCATACCGGTATGGCTGCCTCTATCTTACAGTCAGCATCGCATCCATCGCCTGCTGTTATATTGCTGTCATCACAACCTTCACCGTTTGAACCATCTATAATACCATCACCACAATAACCCGTTAATGCTCCGGCCATTAAATTGCACGATGCGGCACAAACTGTACAAGAAGTTTCGCCATAAGCACAGCTTTCTGTTACCACGTTATTATCGTCACAGGTTTCTGTGCCGTTTACTGTACCATCGCCACAATAGCCTATTACAGCGCCTGCTGTTAAATTACAAGATGCGTCACAAACTGAACAAGAAGTTTCACCATAAGCGCAGCTTTCTGTTACCACGTTATTATCGTCACAGGTTTCTGGGCCATTTACTGTACCATCGCCACAAAAGCCGGTTACAGCACCTACTGTTAAATTACAAGATGCGTCACAAACGGTGCAAGAAGTTTCACCATAAGCGCAGCTTTCTGTTACAGCGTTATTATCGTCACAGGTTTCTGTGCCATTTACTGTACCATCACCGCAAAAGCCGGTTACCGCACCTACCGTAAAATTACATGATGCGTCACAAACAGTGCATGAAGCCTCACCATAAACACAGCTTTCTGTTGAAGTATTGCCATCGTCACAGCCCTCCCCTGTTTCTGCCGAGCCATTACCGCAAACAGGATTTGCCGTTTCTACCTTGCAGTCGGCATCGCATCCATCGCCTGCTGATATATTGCTGTCGTCGCAGCCTTCGCCGTTTGAACCATCAGGTACCCCATCGCCGCAAAAAGAAATTTCGCCCGCCGCGAAGTTGCATGACCCGTTACAAACCTGACACGCTGTTTCGCCGTAAGCACATCTTTCTGTCACCGTATTGCCGTCATCACAGGTTTCACCTGTTTCGACAGTTCCGTTACCGCAAACCGGAACAGGTATATTATTCATCTGGTTTACGGTTTCAGTAGAACAGCTATACGAAATCATAGAAGCTGCTATTAAAATCGCATAAAATATTTTCTTAAGACACATATTTATCTCCTTTTTATTCTTTGTTGAATTGATTTTACTTTTAACTTTTAGTATTAACTATTAATTTAATTATTAATAGTTTTTCTTTAGTGTCTATAAAGAGACAAAATTTTAATTCTACTTTTCTAAAAGTTAATTTGAAATCGTTAATTTATAACGTAAATTTTAATTGCCAACCGGATAAAAACCCATGTACGATTAAATATACATTATAAGTTCTTGTATTAAAACACATTTTTTTAGCTTTGTATAGAATAAATCGGACATATATAGAGTTTTTTTTAAAAAACAAAACAACAAATCGCGCCCTGATAAAAAAAGAGAGCAGATTAAAATATCTGCTCTCTTTCATCTATTTATATTTTTTTAGAAATTTTTAAGGTATCTTTTATTACCAGCCAAAAGAATCATAATTTCTAACATTTATATTCATCAACATTCTTGTGCCTGCCGCAGTGCCGTCAGAGACCCATGGTTCTTGACCATAGGGGCCGTCATCACCCGAAAAATAAATTTGACCGTTTAATACTACGGCACCACTTGCGCCGTTATCTATATTTTTTATGCTGATGGTATTTGCCCCGGTGCCGTCTAAACTATAGAGTTTGTAATCTAAATAATTAAAAGCATCGTAGTTATTACTTAGAGCAGTTTTATCGCCGGCAAAGAAATATAAATTTGAACCTAATACGGTAAAATACCATGGGTAAGACCCAGTATAGTTAAGATCATAATTAATCTCTTTTACTAAAACAGTACCGCCCGCTGTACCGTCAGACTTCCACAGTTCATAACCGCTTTCATAGCTTTCCTGCGCTGAAAAATACAAATTGCCGTTATATTCTGTAAAGTGTGAATACGATGTATGCAAAGAATCTTGACCCGCATTGGTATTAATATTTTTTACTAAAACAGTACCACCCGCTGTGCCGTCAGTCTTCCATAATTCTCTGCCATTTGTACCGTCATTGGCGCTAAAATATATCGCACTACCCACAAGAGTAAAGTTTGCCGGTGAAGATGAGTTTGCGCCCGTATAAATATCTTTCAGGAAGACAGCTTTTTGCGTTATGCTGTCATATTGCCATAATTCTTCACCATAGGTGGTATCTTTTTTCCAATTAAAATAGAAATTACCGCCCATGACTATTAGTCTGGCATTATCAGCCTGAGCGCCAGACCATGCCAGATCTATTCCTGCGCCATATTGAACCCGAGTTGTACCGGCGGTTGTTCCGTTTGTCTTATACATGCCAGATCCCGCCATATAAAAAACGTCTGTTCCCAAAGCGGTAAATCCATGCAAATTCAAAACACCCGTTGTCCCCGTATAAACCTCATATACGCATTCAACGCCGCCCGCGGTTGTGTACTTATAAAGTTCTAAACCGGTCGCGGATGGCGCCGCCGCGAAAAATAATGTACTGTTAAAAACAAATAAATTTTTTGGATTTGATGACGCAGAACCTGATTCTATATCTTGAGTAATAACAGTGCCGGTTGTTGTACCGTCAGATTCCCATAATTCACATCCATTAGTACTATCGCACGCGTTAAAATACAATTTTCCATCCATAACGGCTAAATTAAAATTAGTCATACTAGTAAAACTTTTTACGAGCTCAGTGCTATCTACACCGTTTGTTTTATATAGACCAACAGTATCGTTTAAAGCAGTTGTTGAACTCCATGCTATAAAATATGTATAGCCTCCCATAGCCGTAAAACTCATAGGATTTGAGGGAAGTCTATCAGCGGCGCTGTTGATATCTTTTACTAAAGCAGCGCTTGTTCCATTGGTTTTCCATAATTCTTTACCGTGGATGGGATCATAACCTACAAAATAAACCAGACCATTTTTTTTAAAACCTAAATAGCTACTAAAAGGCGAATCAGGTACTTTAATGGTTCCATCCGCTGTGCCGTCGCTATGCCACATAGACCAAGTAGAACCATCAAATGCTGCGAAGTAAATAATGTTATTCATAGATACAAACTTATTTACTCCATCTGTGCCAACGCCATATAAATTTGAGCTGCCTGAAGGATGAATATCTTTTACCAATACCGTGCCATCTGCCGTACCGTCAGACTTCCATAATTCAGTACCATTAGCATCTGATGCGCTAAAATAAAGCGTATTATTTACAGCGGTTATATATGCAGGACTACCGATACTTTTTACCATGACGGTACCACCCTCTGTGCCATCGCTTTCCCATAATTCTATACCGTTTGGATCAGAATAAGCGCTAAAAAACACCTTATTATTAAACACGGTAATATAATCAGGTTGACCACCGCATGTTCCCAAAGAATCATCGCAGATATTTTTTACCATGACAGTACCAAGCTCTGTGCCGTCGCTTTTCCATAGCTCATAGCCGTTTGCGTCGGTATATGCCGTAAAAAACAAATTACCGTTTGCCGATGTCATATTATAAGGGTTTCCATCACAATATCCCAAAGAATCATCGCAGATATTTTTTACCATGACAGTCCCATCCGCTGTGCCGTCGCTTATCCACAGCTCATAACCGTTCGCATCAGTATAGCCTGAAAAGAACAGATTGTTATTTACAACAGTCAGGTAATCATAAAAACCATTACATTGTCCCAAAGAATCATCACAGATGTTTTTTACTAAAACGGTACCACCCTCTGTGCCGTCGCTCTTCCATAATTCTGTACCCTCGGCGTTGGTAGATGCGCCAAAATAAAGAGTTCCGTTCATGATAACATAACTATAGGGAGAGCTTTCGCATGAACCCGTACAAATATCTTTTACCATATAAGTCCCGAGTTCAGTGCCGTCTGTACGCCACAATTCAGATCCGTTTACTGCATCACTCGTAGTAAAATATGTTATTCCATTCATCTCTATAAACTGACCAGGATCAGAATTTGGTCTTCCCTGAGCGATGTCTTTCACCAAATTTGTTCCCGCTTCGGTACCGTCGGTCTTATAAAGTTCACGTCCGGTAAAACCGTCGTTTGCCGCAAAATATTTTATTCTTGATTCACAAGATACTTCAATATTAGTAATATTTGAAATATCAATGGTTCCGCTGCCGTTTTTTACGGTGCACTCTACATTTATTGGTTCGCTAAGCAGTGTTACATTATATGATGAATCTAACGGCATAGACATAGAAAAAGTAAAAGCGCTATTACCAGTCACATTGACGCTATCTGCTCCATTTAGAAGAGAAAGAGTATCGCCTGTTTTCATACCGCTTACATTGCCGCCTATGCTATATAAACGAATGGTACAATCAGATTCACAGGTTGATGTTTGAACGCCGCCATCGTCACATTCTTCGCCATTACCTGCGTCTAAAACAGAATCGCCGCAATACGAACCCGCAACGACTGTTGACGAACAAGATGAGTCGCATACAGTACAGGAGGTATCTCCATAGTTACATTCTTCTGTTACCGCGTTGTTATCATCACATTCTTCACCGGCTGCCGCGTTTACGTAACCGTCGCCGCACGACGACAACTCGCATGTAGTGCCTATGCATACCGCATTAATCGCGCCGCTGCTGTCGCATTGTTCCACACCAGCATAAATATATCCGTCGCCGCATGATGCTGCAACGCAGGCATTTAAACAAGCGTCTGTATCTAAGGTATTACCGTCATCACAGGCTTCACCGGCTGCCGCGTTTATGTAACCGTCGCCGCATGACGACAACTGGCATGTAGTGCCTATGCATACCGCATTAATGACACCGCTGCTGTCGCAGGTCTCACCATCGGCCGTGTTCAAATAACCATCGCCGCATAACGAAGTTAGACAAGTACCGGCGTTACATGACACCGTATCTGTACCGCTTGTATCGCATTGTTCACCATCGGCCGCGTTGGGATAACCATCGCCGCATAACGAAGTTAGACAAGTACCGGCGTTACATACATCCGTATCTGTACCGTTTGTATCGCATTGTTCATTAGCTACCGCGTTTATATAACCGTCACCACAAGATGAATACTGGCAGGTGCTGCCTATACATACTGCATTATCTGTACCGCTGTTGTCGCATTGTTCCACACCGACATAAATATATCCGTCACCGCATGAGGCTACAGTACATGTATTTAAACAAGCGTCTGTATCTAATGTATTACCGTCATCGCACTCTTCGCTATCTGCCGCGTTCGCGTAACCATCGCCGCACGATGATAATTGACAAGTACCAGCGTTACATACATTCGTATCTGTACCGCTTGTATCGCATTGTTCACTGGCTGCCGCGTTTGAATAAATGTCACCGCATAACGAAGCTAGACAAGTACCGGCGTTACATAACGCTGTATCTGTACCGCTTGTATCGCACTGTTCGCCATCAGCCGCGTTTGCGTAACCATCGCCGCAAAAGCCGGTTACTGCACCTACTGTTAAATTACATGTTGTGTCACAAACTGTGCAAGAAGTTTCGCCATAAGCGCAGCTTTCTGTTATCGTGTTGCTATCGTCACAGGTCTCTGTACCGTTTACTGTACCATCACCGCAATAGCCGGTTACCGCACCAGCTGTTAAATTACATGATGCGTCACAAGCTGTGCAAGAAGTTTCACCATAAGCGCAGGCTTCTGTTATCGCGTTATTATCATCACAAGCTTCTGTGCCGTTTACTGTACCATCACCGCAATAGCCGGTTACCACACCAGCTGTTAAATTACATGTTGAATCACAAACTGTGCAAGAAGTTTCACCATAAGCGCAGGCTTCTGTTATCGCGTTATTATCGTCACAGGTTTCTGGGCCGTTTATCGCACCGTCACCGCAAAATCCGGTTACCGTGCCTGCTGTTGAATTACAGGTTGAATCACAAACTGTACAAGAAGTTTCGCCATAAGCGCAGGCTTCTGTTACCACGTTATTATCGTCACAGGTTTCTGTGCCGTTTACTGTACCATCACCGCAAAAGCCGGTTACCGCACCAGCTATTAAATTACATGATGCGTCACAAACTGTGCAAGAAGTTTCGCCATAAGCGCAGCTTTCTGTTATCGTGTTGCTATCGTCACAGGTTTCTGTGCCGTTTACTGCACCATCGCCGCAAAAGCCGGTTACCGCACCAGCTGTTAAATTACATGATGCGTCACAAGCTGTGCAAGAAGTTTCACCATAAGCGCAGGCTTCTGTTATCGCGTTATTATCGTCACAAGCTTCTGTGCCGTTTACTGTACCATCACCGCAAAAGCCGGTTACCGCACCAGCTGCTGACGAGCAGTTTGAATCACAAACTATACAAGAAGTTTCGCCATAAGCGCAGCTTTCTGTTGAAGTATTGCCATCGTCACAACCCTCGCCAACTTCAGCAATATTGTTGCCGCAAACAGGATTTGCCGTTTCTACCTTGCAGTCGGCATCGCATCCATCGCCTGCTGTTGTATTGCTGTCGTCGCAGCCTTCGCCGTTTGAACCATCAGGTACCCCATCGCCGCAAAAAGAAATTTCACCCGCCGCGAAGTTGCATGACCCGTTACAAACCTGACACGCTGTTTCACCGTAAGCACATCTTTCTGTCACCGTATTGCCGTCATCACAGGTTTCACCTGTTTCGACAGTTCCGTTACCGCAAACCGGAACAGGTATATTATTCATCTGGTTTACGGTTTCAGTAGAACAGCTATATGAAATCATAGAAGCTGTTATTAAAACCGCATAAAATATTTTCTTGAAACTCATAATTATCTCCTTTTGTATAAAATATTATTCTTTTCACGTTAACTTTTGCTATTGTCCTTTCAGACAATTATTTTTAATAAAAAAAATTGCTCTTTTATCTCTATTATATCAATAGTTAATTTGAAATTATAATATTTTAACATATAAATTTATATTTGCTAACAGTACTAATACCCTATTATACATTTTTTATATGTTTCTATAAATGAAATTAAAACACATTATTTTAGCTTTGTATAGAATAAATCCGACAAAATATATATTTTTTATATTTATTTTTAAAAAAGGCAAATTTATTACTTGATTTTTTTCCGCTCATAACCAGGGCTAAAAACAAGTAAATATTGAATAAAAAGATTACAAATAATTATATACTTTTTTCAATTGAATATCTTTAAAATAATTTTGCAATTCTGTTGGTTTTTTCCCCATAAATCGCATAAAGTCTCTTATAAAATGAGACTGATCTGAATAGCCTCTTAATATATTTAAATACTTTTCTTCAGGATTATTATGCAATTCAAGCAATGTATATTCAAGTTTTTTAATTCGATAATAAAGCTTTGGAGCTATTCCTATAATTTTTTCAAATAAGCGCCTGTAATGTCTTTCGCTTATATCAAGGTTTTCAATAAGTTTTTTTAAAGAAAAGTCTTCGCCTTTTTTAATAAACTTATCTTCATATTCATCAAAGAATTTACGAATATATATATTTTCAATGTATTCAATCTTCTGAAAAACCTGTTATAAAAAATGATTTAATATTTCTATTCTATCTTTTGTTTTTTTTTCTTCTTTAAGTTGAATTAATATTTCACCTGATTTAGGAATTATTTTTTCTGCATAAACTGAATTATTGGTCATAAATGAAATATCCTTCTTTAAAATATGATATAATGTTTCTGGCTGCAACTCTATGGCTATAATGTAAGCATTTGGATTTTTTCGTATGTATCTTAAACCATATGTCATACAGCCGGTAAACATCGTATCATAGCCGGTTAAATATTTTCCGTTTGATAATTCAACATCCCAAATATCTTTACAAAAAAATAAAAAGAAATTTTTTGTCCATGCCGGTATATATATATCAGAAGTTTTTATCTCTTCTTTTGAAAAGTTGTATTCTAAAATATTATATGATTTAATAAATGGTTTAAGATGCTTAGGCGGATCAACTCTCATAAAATAACCAATTTAATTTTTTAAGAAAACGAACTAGGACTGCTTCGGATGGTTTTACAAAACGGATCTGAAAGTTTGTTTGCAAATTCAAATTTATCTAGAACGATTTTACCGGGACTGAAGCCGGAGTATTTTTTAAACTCTCGTATTGCATGAGCCTGGTCACTGTATCCTAGATAATAGACTTCTTGTAGTAGTTCTTTGCCTTCCTTTTGCATAAATACTTCAAACAACAAGGTAAACCGCGATATGTTGATAAACTGTTTGATTGTTATTCCTGTGACTTTCTGAAACCATCGTTCTAACGTTCTCTCATTGATTTCTAGTTTTTGACAGATATTCTGAATTTTTATCTGAGACTTTGACTCTTTGATCAGAGAGATTGCCTTTTGCAGAATTTCGAGATTGGCTTCTGTTTTTTTCGCTGGCAGCCTCAGCTTTTTTACCATTCGCAAATAATTTTCAATAATATTTCTTTTTGCATTGTTGTCTCTTGCTTCGCGCAGATCAGCCAGAAGTTTGCTCGTATTCTCTTTTTGCATCTGCGAAAAATGAATTGAAACATCCAAAAGAGATATATACCCATTGATTAGAGAAGAGGCAGGCTGCGAAAACAGTCTGTAAAATCCAATTTCGGTAAATTCACAAAATATTACCTCTAGATTCTCTATTCCAGCGCAAACCTGATAGGGAACAGTTACCGGCCCTACAACAGCTATCTGAGGAACTGTTTTCTTAATACTATCTTGTATAGATTGAAATTTTTCAGTGTTTGAAATACAAAGGGCTATTTTAGGTCCCGACTTTGCCGGCAGCGGTAAATCTTTTTTCTGCCATATTGTAAAATTAAAAACCGAGATATGCGCCGCCATATCTTCCGATGGCGGGATAAATTCCATCCCCACTCCAATATCTTCCATATTCGATTTAGTTAAGAATTATAAAATATTTTCTACTGTCAAATCAAAATTTAAATTTTGTCGATTATATTCTATACAAATAAAAATTCTAATTAGAATTAAGCAAAATATTTAAAAAAACCGACTACATATATAAAAACAGCGCGCTGGTACCATCTTCAACTTCAAGACTTAGCCAATAATGAAGATAATTTTCTTATTATAGAAAATTCTTTTGCAGACTATATTGAACTTTATGCACCCGATAAAATAAATATTTTTTTTAAATACTATTTTATTTGCTTTGCAAGAAAAACAAAAGAGCCATTTTGGCTAATGAGCAAAAAAACCGCTGAATCTATTTTATCGGCCAAACAATTTTCTAGAAATGATCTTCTAGAAATTTTAGAAACCACGAAAAAAATAGAAAAAACCCTTGAAACAAAAAAAGAAATACCTCTCTTAAATGAATATATTTTAGCCACCTTGTTTTTTGAGCCTTCTACCAGAACCAGACTTTCTTTTGAATCGGCTATGCACAGGCTGGGTGGTAAAGTTATCACTTCGGTTGGAATGCAGTTCTCATCACTTGCCAAAGGCGAAACGCTTTTTGATACTTTAAAAATGGTAGAAGCTTACGCAGATATTTGCGCTATAAGGCATCCGGTTGAAGGCGCTTCTATTTTAGCCGCAGAAAACATATCTATACCGGTTATAAATGCGGGAGACGGCGCGGGAGAACATCCAACACAGGCCTTACTTGATTTATATACCATTAAAAAGCATAAACCCTTAGATGAAAAAAAATTAAAAATTGCCTTTATTGGCGATATAAGAAATGGAAGAACTATACATTCTTTGATATATCTTTTAAGACATTTTAATGTAGAATTTGTTTTTATTAGCCCGGCTGAGATTTCTTTACCTGATGTTTATAAAAATGAACTAAAAAACCAAAATATCTCTTTTTACGAGACCGAAAATATCAATGATATAAAAGACTCTGACGTTTTATACGTTACGCGAATTCAAGAAGAAAGATTTATTGATCGAAAGACTTTTGAAAAATTTAAAGATAATTATGTAATCGATAAAGAACTTGTTTTAAAATACTCTTCAAACTGTATTGTTATGCATCCTCTACCCCGTTTAAATGAAGTTTCAATTGATCTAGATGATACGCCCTATGCCGTTTATTTTGATCAGGCCAAAAACGGTTTATTTACCCGAATGGCTCTTTTGTTAAGGCTTTTGAATATTAACTTCTAAGTTCACTCTAAAAAAGAAACAATTTTTTCAGGAATTCGTTGAAGAGATAATACTTTGTCTACTCCCCCTCTTTTTATGGCTTCCTGCGGCATTCCAAAAACTACACAAGAGGCTTCGTCCTGGGCCACGCAAAAGGAACCTGATTCATGCATTTCAAGCATACCAGATGCGCCGTCATCTCCCATGCCGGTCATAATTATCCCAAGCGCGTTTTTACCGGCTTCTCTGGCAACAGATCTAAATAAAACATCAACTGAAGGCCTGTGTCTGCTTACGGGAGGCCCGTCAACAACATCAACACGATACTGAGCGCCGCTTCTTTTTAATACCATATGTAAATTACCGGGAGCTATTAGTACCCGTCCTGGAATGACCCTGTCGCCGTTTTCTGCTTCTTTTACTTCAACTTCGCAAAGACCGTTTAGCCGTTGCGCGAAAGCGGCCGTAAAATGTTCGGGCATATGCTGAACAATAATAATACCGGGAGATACTCTGGGCATTCTGGTTAATATAAATTCAATTGCCTGAGTACCGCCGGTTGACGCGCCTATGGCCACTACCTGATCGGTTGTTTTATCCATTGCCTTTCTTGAAGGCCCTGATAAAACAGCATCAGCAGATAGTTTAGGCTGTACAATAAGTTTTTCAATTGTTTTTATTTTTTTAACCTGAGCATAGCCCGCCGCTTTTACCGAGTCAATTAAACGTTTTTTTGAATCTTCAAGAAAACCCTTTAAACCAAGAGTAGGTTTTGTGATTATTTCAACAGCGCCTGCCGCTATGGCCTGCATGGTTACCTCGGCGCCTTCAAGCGTTAAAGTAGAACATATTACTACCGGTGTTGGATGTTCAATCATTATTTTTTTTAAGAAGGTAATACCGTCCATACGCGGCATTTCTATATCAAGAACAATAACATCCGGCCATTCTTTATTTAGATAATTCATGGCAAAAATAGGATCTGAAGCTGTCGAAATAACTTCAATACCGGGGTCAGAATTTAATAGTTCGCTAATTACCTGACGAACTACCGCGGAATCATCAATAATAGATACTTTTAGTTTTTGAGCCATATTTTCCCCTATTTGTTTTATTTTTCCGGTTTTTTTAGCCAAACGTTTCCGCTCCATAAATCAAGAGCAATACTTCTGTGACCTTCGCCTTTTACGTGTTTTCCCATTAACTGAAAACTATTTTTCTCAAGCCATTCTTCTGCTAATGCCACGTTTTTATCGCCTACTTTTACGACTCTATCGGTTTGTAAATTTGCAAACATATTACCACCGCCAAATAATTTGGCGTGATAATCTTTTGGTCTGGTATTTGACTTATCAATTTCTTTCATTATCATCTGCATTACTTCGTCACCATAACGTGCATCTAAAGCTTCACCTGTTTTTCTTTCTGCCCTTGATGCTAATAAATAATGACACATACCGCCAATTTTTAACTTAGGGTGCCACAAGCAAATAGATACACATGATCCTAAAATAGTTCTAATTCGCGTGTCAGAATCTCCCCAGAAGAACTCACCGGGCTGCAAAAATATTTCAACTATAAAATCTGGTGTGTTCATGCTTTTCTATATACTGTAGGTTTATACTGTTTCATTATGTTCGTAACATTATTTAATGTTTCAGAATGTCCCACAATAAAAAAACCGCCTTTATTAAGGGTTGCGCATAAACTTTCTACAATTTTTTTCTTTGTGGGATTATCAAAATATATTAAAACATTTCTTAAAAAAATAACATCAAATTTACCTACGTGGGGTAAAGGTTCAATTAAATTTACTTTACGAAACTCTACACGATTTTTTAATTCTTTTTTAACGAGAAATTTTCCCGACTGTTCATTTATGCCTCTTAAGCAATATTGCTTAAGATATCTTTCGGGAATATCTTTTGTTCTTTCTATATTATATACTCCAAGGCGGGCTTTTTCGAGAACAACCTCATTTACGTCTGAAGCCATTATTTCCCATGATTTATAGCCCATTAATTCATCTAAAACCATAGCAATAGAATAGGCTTCTTCGCCGGTAGAGGACGCGGCGCTCCAGACCCTAAAAACTCCGGTGGTTTCTATAGCGGGTATTATATCATTTTTTAAAAATTCGAAATGAGGGGGCTCTCTAAAAAAATAAGTTTCATTAGTAGTGAGAAGATTTACCATTATCTGGCGTTCATCCAGATTTTTAGGAGATTTTACCAGTTCAAGATATTCATTATAGCTACTTAACTGGTAAAACTTTATTCTTTTAAGAAGACGACTGGCAATTAAGGCTTTTTTGCCATCGGACATATGAATGCCCGCCAGATTATATATTAAGTCACTGAATCCTTTAAATTCATGGTCTTTAAGTTGTATTTTATGATAATCATAATTTTCTTTTGGTGTCACAATATGCCCTCTTCATTTTATTATATTTAATGGACACTTCTCTAATATAAAAAAAATAAATTAGTTAGTTCCTTCTATTTCTGCTTCTACTTTAGATTTACTTTGCACTTCTTCTACCTTTTCGATGGCTTCTTGCGCTGCTTCATGAGCTTCTTTTAGGGCTTTTTCTGCCTCTTCTTTTGCTTTCGCAATTTTTTCTGCAGAACCGGTTTCTATATCTTGAGCGGCATCAGCAACGGCAGCCGCTTTCGCGGCAGCCTCGGCTGCTGCTATAGCGGCGGCTTTTGCTTTCGCAAGAATTGTTCCATGTTCGGTATCTAAATCTGAAAAAAGATTTTTCAAATAATCGCCCGCTTCGCCTGTTACCGGTTCTCTACCTTCAGCCGCAAACGACTGACCTCCCGATTGAATTGTTTTCTCAAGCGCTGAAAAATCTTTTACATCTAATATTGCTTGTGCATTTATTATAACTATAAACTCGCCCTTTACTTTACCTATACCATCTATAAAATCAATATGAACATCTGTACCAAAATCAGGCGATGGATCTATATTTTCTTTGTTTAGGCTTATAACCTCATTTACAGAGTCTACAACCAGACCAATATCAATCTTTTTTCCATTTTTTTCTGCCTCTACAATAACTATACAGGTAACTTTTGTAATATCTGCCTGAATTTTCTTAAAACGAAAAGATAAATCAAGAACAGGAACAGCATTGCCTCTTAAATTTAAAACTCCTTTTACAAACTTAGGCGCCAATGGAATATAACTAATACCACCATACGCAATTATTTCTTTAACGTTGCCTATATCTATAGCAAACAACTGGCCTGCCAAATTAAAAGTTAAAAACTGCTGTTCCATGCCTTTTATAGTTACTTTTGCTTTTTCTTTTTTTAATGTTTTCATATTTTATCGCCTTTTTTAATTTTCGTCTTCGGCAGAGTTCTGATCGTTTGTATCTTTAATGTCTTTAATATCTTGAGTATTTTCGTTATCGTCCTTTTTATTTTCTATTTGATTTAAAGCCTTATTTTCAGCTTCTTTTATTAATTTCTTTTTTTCGGTATTTAATTTATTTTTAGCAATATCAAAATTAGATAATTCTTCAATATTTAATACCTTAGTGATATTTATAACGGGAATAAAGCTGTCTTCAACCTTACCCATAAAGTCAATAAATTCAGGACGTATTTTAGCGCCAAACTCAGGAGATTTTTCCATATTATTTTCTGCTATACCAACAACCTGATCAATTGTATCTACCACAATACCTATATCTGTTTTTTCTTCTAAGCCTTCCTGCCGCAACTCAATTACAATTATACAGGTTAACCGGGTTATTTGTGAGGTTTTTTGTTCAAATCTTTTAGCCAAATCAATTACCGGAACAACATTGCCCCGCAAGTTCATGACGCCTTTAATATATTCAGGCGTCATAGGAACTCTGGCGATTTCTATATGGCTTAGAATTTCTTTTACATGTAAAATATCTATGCCATACAGATCGTTTTTGATGGTAAAGGTTAAAAACTGCTGTTCATTAACCGTTCCCTCGCGTAATTCTTCTTTTGATCGCTCTACACTTTCAGTAGCTAAAGCCGCGATATCAAATTCTTCTTCTGTAGTTGTTTCCATTGTTTGTATTTAATTATACTCCTTAAAATTTCACAAAGTCTCTGGATGTTAAATCTACCGGTGTTTTACCGCCTTTGGGAGGCGTTTTGGGTTCTTGTGGTTCTCTATAAGGTACCGGTTTTTCATCTTTATCGTCTTTTTGATCCAATAGAACTTTATTTTGAGCGTGCTGGGCATTGGCTAATTTTGTGTAATCTTGCCTTTTAGCGAATTTTTTACCCTGACTTTTGGCTTCTTCGCCTATATTAAAAAATGAAACAGTCTGCTGTAAATATTCTGCCTGGCCGCTTAATTCTTCAGAGGTAGCTGCCAGCTCTTCTGCGGCCGAAGCGCTCTGTTGTGTAACTTTATCAAGCTGACCCATGGCCGAGTTTATTTGACTTACGCCGCTGTTTTGCTGTTCAGAAGCCGCGGTAATTTCTTGCACCAGATCGGCTGTTTTTTGAATGTTTGGCACAATAACTTCAAGAAGTTTGCCCGCTTTTTCGGCTACGTCTACACTGTCGCCTGCTAATGAGCTAATTTCTTGAGCCGCTACCTGGCTTCTTTCGGCCAGTTTTCTTACTTCTGAAGCTACCACGGCAAAACCCTTACCGTGTTCACCCGCTCTGGCTGCCTCTATGGCCGCGTTTAACGCTAATAAGTTTGTCTGGTATGCGATTTCTTCAATAATACTTATTTTTTCGGCAATGGAACGCATGGCCTGCACAGTTTCTTGAACAGCTTTGCCGCCTTCGGCCGCTTCTTTTGAGGCTTTTGTGGCAATACCGTCAGTTATTTTAGCGTTTTCTGTATTCTGTGAAATACTGGCCGACATTTCTTCTAGTGATGAAGTAGTTTCTTCTACACTAGCGGCCTGCTCATTGGACCCCTGCGACATACTCTGCGCGGTAGCAGTAAGTTCTGTTGCCGCCGACGCCACAGAATCGGCATTATTTAGCACGTCTGCTATAGTCTTTTTCAATTTGGCCTGCATATCTTTTAAAGACTGCATAACCTGCCCAATTTCGTCTTTAGATTTAACATCTATATTTTCAGTAAAATCGCCGCCGGCCATTTTTTCACATGATGTGGCCGTTTTTTGAAGCGGTTTTGCGATACTTATAGCTACCAAAAAGGCAACTATTGCCACAATGGCCGCGGCCACAAGAACAAAAAGTATAATGCTGTTAATTAAATTATCAACGGGAAGATCAACCTCGGCCATGTCAATTTCGGCAATTACGGCCCAAGTTACCTGATCATAAAGATTTAAAGGCGAATAAGCCGAAAGAACGAAATTACCGTTATAATCTTTAATAATTTTGGCGCCCGATTTACCGGCTATGGCCTCACGAGAAGCTTCGGTATCTACGCCGTTTTTTTCTATCGTGCCCGCGAAAGAGGCTTTGACACTATGAGCCTCTTTGTCAAGGTATGAATCTGATCTCATGCGTTTGTTGGGCCCTACAAGATAAGTTTCGCCGGTTTGACCCATGCCGCTTCTTTCTTGCATAATAGCATTAATAGCGTCAAGCGATAACTGAAGCGCCACAACACCTAAATCTCCGCCTCCTTGGTGGTCATGCTGTTTAACTCTAGCCGCAATAAACGAACAAGGCTCGTTATTTGAAGGAGCATAGGGTTGAAAATCGGCAAAGCCGAAACCTGTTTCCATGGCCTGCTTGAAAGCTTTACCCAAACCGCTGTCTCTTAATTTACCTTTTACAAGATTTTCGCCCAAATCGCTTTCTTTAGCATTAGTGTAAATTACATCGCCCTCAAGATTAATGATAAAAACATCATAATATCCGTATTCTTTTTGATACGCCTGTGGCCATATGCTTCTTATTTTTTCAAGCGCTCTATATTTTGGGCTGTTTATGCCTTCTTTTTTAAATACAGGATCCAATTCTTCTATAACCAAGTGTATATCTTCAGCACCTGTTAGAACATTTATATCGCCTTTTCTTTCATCAAAAAAACCCGTTATCCATTTCTTTTTCGTTTCTTTAATAGCTACCAATTGATTAAAGGACGATTGTTCCAGCGCGTCTTCAGAAAGAAAGGCGCTGTAAATACCAGCCGATGTTACTGGCAGTACGCCCGCCAATAAAAACAATATAATTAGTTTTGTTTTAATTTTAATATTCTTTAACATTTTCTTTTTACCTCTTTTTAAATTTAAATATTCGTTGTAAGTTTATTTATATTCTTTATTTATACGAAATTTATTAATTTTCTTCAACAAATTATCAATTTTTTGGCGTATCTTTAATCTTTTTTTAAAAGATACGCCTTTGCAGGAGACATAATTGGCAAAATTAAAATTTTACAAAATCTCTTGACGCTAAATCGCCCGCTATTTTTGTTTTTTCTATAGGCACATGCGATCCATTACCTTCTCTTTTCAAGTGACTGCCGCCGTTGCTTTCTCTTTTGGCGCCATGGCTACCATTGCCTTCTCTATTTATAGATTCTTGATCTTGTTTTTCTAATAAATGAGCCGCTTTTGCCATTATATCTTCTTTACTTAATTTTCGGCTTTGCTGTCTTACAACTTCATCTATTCTAAAAAAAGAAACTGTCTGCTGAAGATGCTCGGCCTGGCCGCTTAGTTCTTCAGAAGTAGCGGCAAGCTCTTCGGCTGCTGAAGCATTCTGCTGGGTAACTTTATCAAGCTGGCCCATTGCGCCGTTTATTTGATTTACGCCGCTGTTTTGCTGTTCAGAAGCCGCTGTTATTTCTTGAATTAAATCGGCCGTTTTTTGAATATTAGGCACTATGATATTTAATAGTTTACCGGCTTTTTCTGCTATATCTACGCTATCGCCCGCGAGAGAGCCAATTTCTTGCGCGGCTACCTGACTTCTTTCGGCTAACTTTCGTACTTCTGAAGCAACCACAGCGAAGCCTTTACCATGCTCACCGGCTCTGGCCGCTTCAATGGCGGCGTTTAGGGCCAGAAGGTTTGTCTGGTAGGCGATTTCTTCTATTATAGTAATTTTTTCTGCAATCTGCCTCATTGCCTGTACGGTTTCATTAACAGCTTTACCGCCTTCGGCGGCTTCTTTGGCCGTTTTAGTCGCGATACCATCGGTAATTTTTGCGTTTTCTGTATTTTGTGAAATACTCGCCGACATCTCTTCAAGAGATGAGGTGGTTTGTTCTACACTGGCCGCTTGTTCATTAGAACCCTGAGACATACTTTGCGCGGTTGAACTAAGCTCAGTAGCTGCCGAAGATACTGACTCAGCATTATTTAAAACATCGCCTATTACTTTTGAAAGCTTTTCTACTGAATTATTTGTGTAATCTTTTAACTCTCCGAATAATCCGTGATATTCGTTTAAGATTTTTTTTGTTAAATCACCATCGGCTAAAGCGCCAAGAACTTTTACAACATCACTTAAGCCTACTTCGCTAGTTTCTACAAGTTTGTTTATATTTTCACTTAACACTTTCATAAAGCCTTCTTTTCCCGCTAAATCTAATCTTTGCGCGAAATCTCCATTCGCCGCTGCGAGTACCACATTTTCTACTTCTTTTTCAATTTTAAGCTCTTCGGTTTTATCAAGCCATTGAACAGCTGAGCCAAGTCTTTCTCCTTTTTCATTTATTACAGGGTTTACATTTAAATCAAACGTTCTGCCGCCAATTTGAATTGTCGTTTTATATTCTGCCGTAAAAGACGATAAAAGCCTGCTTTGTTTATCTGGATTTTTATGATACATATCTATATTTGAACCAAGAATGTTTTCAACATCAAAAGATGAAAGCTCTTTTTTAATATCTGATTGAGCAACTCTAAACATCTCTTTAATAGCCTTATTCATATAAACAACTTTTCTATTCGCATCGGCCATCATAATATTGGTAGAAACATTATCAAGAGCAACTTTAAGACGAAGCGCCTCTCCCAAAGTCTGTTTTAATTTTTGCTGCATATCTTTTAACGATGCTAATAAATCTCCGACCTCATCTTTTCTGTCTATAATAACTTCACGCTCTAAGTTGCCGCCTGATATAGATTCAAAGTAATCCTGTGTTTTTGACAAAGCGCCGGTTATACTTCTATTAATAACATATGAAAATACAACAGCTATAATCAAACCGCCTAAAACGGCCATAAGGGTATACCATATTTTATTTTCTAAATTATCAATTCTTTGATGCACTAAATCTTCAAACGCCGGAATTGTTTTATCATATAAAACCATAACAAGAGAAATGGCTTCGGTACCAGCGTTAAAAAATTCTTTTGAATCAAGTTTATTTTCACCTACTTCTAAATTATTATTAAACTCGGCATTTACAATATTTTTATCCGTCATTTCAATAAATTTTACCACAGATTGCTCAGCTTTAATAAAATCATTTTTTAATTTTACTTCCGTTTCTTTTGATTTTTTAAAAGCATTTTTCAGGTTTTCATCCAAGCCATGATTTATATCTTTAATTAAAGCTAATAATCCGCTAAATTTAGTTCTTTCTTGGTTTGTAATTTGATTTCTCTCTAGAATACCACTACCGCCGCCTCTTGTTTGTCCCAAGAATTCAATTAGATGCGGCGCTTTTTGGGTAAAAACATCCATTAAATAAAATGTTTCAATTTCAGGATCTAAAGTAAGGTTTGAATTGTTTGCCACTTCATCTACCATAGAATATATATCTTTAATAAGATCACTTAGTTCATTAAATTTTACCTGTGGGTCGGCATTTTCGTTAATCTCTATGTTTTTTGAGATTTTTGTTTTAAGTTCTTTCCAGTATAAAGTTACGCCAAGTTCTTCACCTAATTTTTCATTCGTTTTATCAATAACGTCTACTGCATCTTCAATTTGTTTTCTTTTTTCAATAAGTTTGCCCCTTAGACTGTTATCTCCGTTTAAGAAGACATTGTTTATGCCCCTGTACTGAGGCACATATTCAAAAAGACCTCTTATAGCCTTGATATATTCTGAACCTAAAAGTTCTTTCTTCGCGAAATCGCTGCCTATTTCTTTCATCGAAGTAATCATAACATATGTGACAACTATCAATGGAACTATAAGTATAGCCGTATTAATTAACGACTTTTGCGAAATTTTAAGTTTATTTAATAAACTTATCTGTACAGCTGATTTTTCTTCTTCTGATTTTTTCATGATTAGTATTCTCCTTAACAAATAACAGAGGTTTTATCGATCTATTAACGCCTCTCAATATCATTTTATTGGGCAATATATTTGCCTTATTGTATGACATTTATTTATTAAAAATCTTTTGTTTCGGCAATTAATTTTAATGGTTTTTATGGATTTTTTTGATTTTTTGAAAAGGGGTTAGGTAAAACCCCAATATTGTTTCTTCTCTACAATAATATAGCTATGAAAAACCATAGCTATATTATTTTTTTTTAGACTTCTAAATATTTTTATCTGAGCAAAAAGCTTAATACCACGCCAAAAAAGATTTTTGTCACTTGTTTTCCCATTTAATACACGATTTAAGAATAACTCAAGCGCAATTCTTATGAGTTGAGAAACAGTTATACCTAAAATTAATGCGCTGTTTCTCAATAAAAATTCGTCATCCCCATATAAGCAAAGCATATGTCTATGTTGATTTTCTGACTTTTTGCTTTTAATCTCTTTATCAATTTGTTGAAGTTTTTCAGTCCATCTTAAACTCTTTTTTCGTGCTAACTCAAAAACACAATAACGTACAATCCAAGAATATGTTTTTTTACGCAATTTTGCTGTACGAATAACTTTATCCCAAAGTAATAAATCCATTCGCACTTCCCATACATTTTTTATTTCAATTTTCGCTCCTAGCGGTTGTTTTTTACATCTCATATTGATGTAATACCCCTAAAAATCAAAAACATACCGCTAATAGCTATGTTTTTCCATAGCTATATATAATTTTTTTCAATAGTTTTTAAAAGATGATATACCGTACTTAAAACAGGAACATTGATCTTTTTCTCATGTGCGATTCTCAAAGGCTCGCCAAGAATAGTTTCAGTTTCCATTGGTCTTTTTTGTTCGAAATCTAACAGCATAGATGTTTTGTAGGGTTTCATTTTGTTAGTACGAGTAATCATGGTAGTAATATCGTTATCAGGAATATTAACCTTTTCTGATTTGGCAATTTTCTGAATCTCTTTCATAAGCTGGTTTACTAAAATCAAAGCATCATCTGACGAAGTAAGCACCTTCGTATCAGCGCCGCCACAAATTACTGATAAAGAATTAAAAGGAACGTTCCACAAAAGTTTTTGCCACCGTATAGCCCTAAGAGGATAAGCCGCCTCGCACTTTATCCCTGCTTTTATAAATATATCAGAAATTTTTTGAGCGGTTGCTAAGTCTTTTTTTTCTATTGACCCTATTCTAATTAACCCATAATCTAAGTGAACAATTTCATTCGGATGGTTTCTGTTTATGCACGTAAAGGCCAGCCCACCTAGTATTATATTTTTTTTTATTTTTTGCGCCAGTTTTTCTTCTTCATTAATTCCGTTTTGCATCATTAGAATAATACTTTTAGAATGCATTACGGGTTTTATTAGCTTAAAAAAATCAATGTCAGGCAAAACTTTTGAAGAAACAATAATTAAATCTGCCTTGTTCATTTCTTCAGGTGTTTTATAAAAATTTGCCTGAATGTTAAAATCACCCCAGATACTTTTTATTTTAAGCTTTTTAGTTTTTAATATAGACGCGGCTTTTTTACTTTGATATTCTACTTTTAGTCCCGCGGCCTGAAGTTTCGCTCCATAAAAAGCGCCAACTGCGCCCGCGCCTATTACCGCGACAGTTTGAATATCATTTTCTTCAGACATAAAATTATTCTAAATCATGAATTAAAAGACCGCTTCTAAGTTTTGGTTCAAACCATGTAGATTTAGGCGGCATAATTCCGCCTGAATCAGCAATATCCATCAGCTCGGTTACAGACGTTGGGTACAATGCGAAAGCAACTCTAAATTTATTTGAATTAACAAGTTTTTCAAGTTCAGATAATCCGCGAATGCCGCCTATAAAATCAATTCTCTCGTCTGTTCTGGGATCTTCAATACCAAGTAAGGGTTCTAATACAAATTTTTGAAGTTTTGATGTATCTAAATTTTCAGCCGGATTTATTTCATCATCAATATTTTTTATAAAGTCAAGCTTATACCAATCTCCCTCAAGATACATTCCCAATTCACCTTTCTTTTGAGGTTTATATTTTTTTTCTTTTTTTTCTATTCTGAAAATATCACCTAATTTATGAAAAAAATCTTCTTCGCTTAAACCATTTAAATCTGTCACAACGCGATTATAGTCAAGAATAGTGAGCTCTTTATCGGCAAATAATACCGCCAAAAAATAATTATATTCTTCAGTGCCGGTATGATTATCGTTTTCTTCTCTTCTTTTTTTCGCTACAGCCGCGGCAGAAGCTGCCCTGTGATGCCCATCGGCAATATAAAAAGAATCAATTTTTGAAAACTCATCTACAATTTCATTATTAACATTATCATCTTCAATTAACCAAACAGTATGCCTTATTCCATCGTCTGCTGTAAAATCATACTCTGGCTCGTTTATTCTTATTTTTTCAACAATTTTATTTATAGAATCTTTATTTTTATACGTTAAGAAAACCGGGCCAGAATTTATATTAGTGGTATAAACATGATTTATACGGTCATTTTCTTTTGCTTTTCGGGTAAGTTCGTGTTTTTTTATTTTACCATTTTCATAATCTTCTGCTGAAACACATCCTACGATACCATGCTGCTCAAGATCATTCATAATCTGCCGGTAAAGATAAAGCTTTGGTACTTCGTCTTGAATTAACCATTTTTGATTTATCATATTCTGCAAATTTTCTTTTGCTTTTTCATACACTTCTTTAGAGTAAGAATCAATATCTTCAGATAAAGATACTTCTGAACGGACCACATGTAAAAATGAATATTCATTATCTTTTGCAAGCTCTCTGGCTTCTTCTGTGCTTAGCACATCATAGGGATACGACGCGATATTTTTCGCTAATTCTTTTTGGGGCCTAATTGCCTTAAATTTTCTTAAAACAGCCATAATCCAATTTATAATATAAAAACAAGGTGTCTATCTTTATGCGGATGTATTTCATTTTGGGGGGTGGGAGTTCAAAAAGTAGGGAAAATAAATAACTTTTCAGACATACCCATATCAAGTTTATCGCAAGCGAAGCTAACCACCGGTAGATGATTAATCATACTGGTATTCTATTTTCTGTTAAGCTAATTAATAGAATGTACCTTGAATTATTTTTTCAATAAAACCCTTGTATTCTATGATTTATTAAGTTTTAACTTTACCTTTTAAATACATCTGTCTTAATTCTTCAGGGAATTTTTCAATGGCATATCGCAGCATTGTACGGGGCATATTTTTATAATGCTTTTTTAAAAAGTTTTCTTCCAATTTAAAATCTCTCTTGCCCGCTTCGCGAAGCATCCATCCGACCGCTTTATGTATTAAATCGTGATCGTCATTTAACAAAATTTCTGCGATTTTGTAAGTTTCTTTATAGTTTTTATTTTTTATATAATGAAACGTGGCCATAATTGCGATTCGTCTTTCCCAAAGACTTTTGGATTCTGCCAGTTTATAAAGTATGGTTTTATCTTTATCAATAAGATAATTTCCTACTATATGTTCCGCTGAAGTATCTATTAAATCCCAATTGTTTATATAGTTTGTATTTTTTAAGTATGCTTCATAAATTTCTTTTTTTATTTTTACATCCCCTTTGTTATACTTTTGTATTAATATAAAAAGTGCAATTAGCCTTTCTTCGTGCATTTTTGACTGAATCAATATAAGAGTATCTGATAATGACAAATTGTAAAAGTCTTTTGCTATTTTTCGCTGAACAGGAACTTTAATCCCATAAAACAAGTCACCTTCGGCATATTCACCTTTTCCTGTTTTAAAAAAACGCTGGTGAATTTTTGCCTGTTCAGGGTTGGCGGTTTTTACTAATATATCTTTTAGTTTAAGTATAGACATTTTCAAATAAACATATCAACTGCCTTAAATGCGTCAATTATTTTTTTTAAATTTCGCTTGCTAAAATATTCTCATTAACAATCATAACCGTTATGCGCATAGCAGTTGATACAATGAGCGGAGATCACGGACCAGAACCCGCCGTAATAGGAGCCGCTTTAGCTATTCGTGAATTAGATACTAAAATAATTCTTGTTGGTGACGTTAAAAAGATTGAAAGAGAACTTGATTTTTATAAAGACGTGAAATCAAATGTTGAAATTATAGAATCAACTGAAATTATAACAATGGAAGATTCGCCGGCCAAGGCGATAAGAACAAAAAAAAACGCATCGGTAGTTATTGCCGCAAATCTGGTTAAAGATTCAAAAGCAGTTGGTTTTTTTTCTCCCGGTAACACAGGAGCCACCATGGCAGCCGCTTTAACTATATTAGGCAGATTAAAAGGCGTAAAAAGACCAGCCATTGCCGCCCCTATACCCAGAGAAGACGGCAAAGTATCTCTTTTATTAGACGCTGGAGCCAATGTTGACTGTAAACCCGAATATCTGGTACAATTTGCTATTATGGGAGAAATTTACGCCAGAGAAGTTATGGGAATAACAAATCCCAGCATAGGTCTTCTATCAAACGGTGAAGAAGATTCAAAAGGTAACGAGATAACTTTGGCCGCGTTAAAAAAAATAAAAAAACTACCCTATCATATATCAGGCAATGTTGAAGGAAGAGACTTTTTCGGTGCCGGAAAACATGTAGATGTAATTGTATGTGACGGATTTGTGGGCAATATTGCCTTAAAGACTATCGAGGGATGCGCTAAAAGTATTTTTAATATCTTAAAAGAAAATATTAGAAAATCTTCTTTAGCAAAAACAGGCGCCCTTCTTTTAAAACCCGCTTTTTTGGCTGTTAAAAATACAATGGATTATTCTTCTTACGGCGGCGCGCCACTTTTAGGCGCAAACGGGGTAACGACAATTGGCCATGGCTCAAGTGGGGGGCTAGCCGTAAAAAACGCTATAAAATTTGCCGCGCAATTTGCCGCGCATAACGTGAATGAGAAAATAGTACAGGCAATTGAAAGATTTACTTAATTTTTAGTCAATAAATCAATTGCTTTTTTTAACTGAACATCAAACTCTAAATCATACGCAGATCTTTTTTCATTTCTATTGATATGCTGTTTTAAAATAAATCTCATCGCATAATCTGAAAGTTTTAGATTTTTTTCATTTAATAGCTTTTTAAATGCTTCAACATTTGTTTCATTATATTCCGTCATATCTTTTGCGAAATCTTTTAAAATGTTTTTATCTTGAATTTCTTTATAATTTTTTCTATCTTCTTTAGTAAATTCAAGCGCTTTTACTTCAATATCAGGTTCTATACCTACTTTATGAATAGAGACTCCTGAAGGTGTATAGTATTTTTGAATGGTCAGCGCTATGGCCGTATTATGAGGCAGAGGAATTACATGTTGTACAGAACCCTTACCAAAAGTTTTAGACCCCACAAATTTTCCTCTTTTGTGATCTTTTATCGCTCCTGTTACAATTTCACTTGCCGATGCTGAACCGTGATTGGCAAGTACAACTACTGGTATTTTCGCCGCGATAGCTTTTGAAGAATCTGCCATAAAAATTCTATCTTGCTCTTTTTTACGTCCACGGGTAGATACAATTACGCCATTATCTATAAAAATATTCGCAACCTCATTAGCAGCATCAAGAAGACCGCCGGGATTCCATCTTAAATCAAGAATGATACCTTTCGGATTTTTATTTTGATATTCTGATATTAGATTTCTTATATCATTAGCAGCTGTTTTTGAAAACTGTTTTAATCTTATAAACAATATGCCTTCAGATTCAATATAATCACCGGTAACAACTTTTATTTTAATTATCTCCCGCACTATATCAAAATATAAGATTTCATCTTCTCCCTCTCTGGCGACTGAGATATTTACAGAAGTGCCGGGAGTACCCCTTAATATACTAACCGCTTCATTTAAACTCATATCGCGGGTTGATTTTTTTTCAATTTCAATAATTTTATCACCGGGTTGAAGCCCTACTCTCATCGCTGGAGTATCTTCTATGGGTGATACAACAGTTAAAACTCCATCGCGCATTGAAATTTCAATACCAAGACCGCCAAATTTACCAGAGGTTTCAACCTGAAGTTCGTTGAACTCTTCAGGCACCATAAAACGCGTATGCGCGTCATCTAAAGAAGCTAACATACCTCTTATCGCGCCATACCAGAGTTCTTTTGATTTTGTTTCTTCAACATAGTCACTTTTAATATGATATAATACAGTATTAAACAATTCATGAAGTTCAGGGTCAGAAATATCATCACCTTTTGCGGTACCCTGTAATTGACCCCATGTACCAAGAGTAATTAATAAAGCGCCAAGAGATATACCAAGAATATTTTTATAAGTTTTTTTATCGTTTATTTTTTTCATATAGTCTTTATTTTTTCAATAGAATCACACAGTCAAGGAAAAAAGAACCAAAGATTTAAACATTCACTTTATCTTTTCTGTACTCGGGTTCATTATATGATGACGGTAATTTCCCTTTTTTAACCAGTTCAATATCATTTTTCAAACTTTTTTTTATATCCGGCTCTAATAAATCAATGAATACTTTTCCATCCATGTGATCCATTTCATGTAAAACAGCGCGGGCAAACAACATCTCTGCCTCTATAGTTCCTCTTTTACCCGCCAAGTTTTGATATGACAGCTTAATCCATTTTGGTCTTAAAAGGGGCGCGGTAATACCCGGCACAGAAAGACATCCTTCTTCACCTTCCTGCGTTTCTTCTGATTTTTCTTCAATAACAGGATTTATAAAAACTCCTTTTATAAACCCGGCTTCTTCAAGATCAATAACCATAATTCTTTTTAATATTCCAATTTGTACTCCCGCCAGCCCTACACCGCTCGCGCTTCGCATAGAGTCGAACATATCGCGAACCTGATCTCTTAATTTTTTATCAAATTCCGTAACTTCTACGGATATTTTATAAAGTCTATTATCAGGTATTGTAAGTATCTTTCTTACGGCCATTTATCTATTATATAATAAATATTATTTTAAGTCAATTTGTTTTTTTTATTTTGTTCATAATCCGGGGATTTATTAATTTTTCAACTTTCCATTTTTTTTCAACTTTTAAATGCTTAAATTTTGCCTTAGCTGGCACAAAAGACATTGCCCTTTCAGCCAAAGCCGCTATTGTAGAACTGGGATTAACACCCGGATTCGCGGGCATTACCGAACCATCGCAAATATACATATTCTCATAGCTAAAAACTTTATTTTGAAAATCAATGACACCCTCTTTTGAATTTTTACCCATAGCGCATCCGCTTAAAATATGAGCGGTTAAGGGCATATTAAACAACACTTCTGTTATGGCATTAGAAGGTATCCCATTCATTTTTTTGGCCAGCTTTCGTGCAAACTCATTAGCAATAGGTACATACGTTGGTATTTTATCTTTTCTGACAGATGATGAAACCAGTATTTTTTTAAATGGCCAAATTATTTTTCTTTTTCTTATTATATTTATTTTATTTTCTTTGGTCTGCATTACAAGAAGTATAATAACTTTTTTCGCGAATCCAACAAAATTTAATACACGAATAAAATCAAACGGGTTTTTTATAATTTTAACAAAAAATTTTAATGCTCTGGGAACTCTACCGCCGCCGTCTACAAGTAAAGAAGCGGCTAAAAGTCCCATTGCGTCTGAACCTTTTGAGTATCTAACAGGCTCTATATGCGTATATTCATCAGGAAAAACACTTGATGTTATAGAAACTCCTTTAGTAAAATCGGCTGCATTATCTTTAGATTTTACGCCAAGCAGTACTTCACTATTTGTTCGAACATCTTTGCCTAAATTTTCTGATAAGTTAGGCAGTATTTTTTGTTCTTTCATTTTCAATAAAAGTTCTAAATTACCTAAAACACCTGCAGCGAATACTACCGATTTTACTTTGATTTTCTTGTGCGATAAGTTCATAAACCCTGTAGTAGAATTTGTGATAACTTCATACCCCTCAGATCCATTTTCAGACAATGGTAAAACTTTAACGACTTTTGTTTCTGGCATTATTTTTGCGCCCAGCTTTTCAGCAAAAAATAAATAGTTTTTATCAAGAGTATTTTTTGCGTTGTATCTACAGCCTACCATACATCCGCCACAAAAATTACAGCCTGCTCTATCGGGTCCTTCCCCTAAAAAATATGGGTCTTCTATTTTTTTTTCAGGGCCAAAACAAACGGCCACATGTGTTTTTTGAAATGTTTTTTCTTTTTTAAATTCTTTCGCGGTCTCATAAAGCAAAGTATCTTGTTTTGTCATTTGAGGATTTTCTGTAACACCCAGCATTTTTCTTACCAGATTAAAAAAAGGCAAGAGGGTTTTTCTGCCGCCCATTTGTGTTACTTTCTTATTTTCAAAAAAAATATCAGGCGGAATATAAGAAGTATTACAATATACAAGGCTGCCGCCGCCTACACCAGAGCCAGCTAACACAAAAACATCTTTAAATATTTTTATTCTTTGTATGCCATAAGCAAAAAGTTTAGGCATCCAAAAAAATTTACGCAACGACCAGTTTGTCTTAGGAAAATTTTCACTTTCATATCTTTTTCCCGATTCGATAACAATAACAGAATATCCCTTTTGAGACAAACGAAGAGCCGAAACACTGCCGCCAAAACCTGAACCTATTACAGCAAAATCAAAATCTATTTGTTTATTTTGGTTCATACATTATTCTTTTTATTGTTTTTTTATCCGCTTTTGTAATAATAAAAACACCAAAATCAAAATTTAATTTTTCATTATTTTCTGGAATTCTTCCCAGTTTTTTTATGATAAATCCTGTTAAAGTTTCAAATCCCTCTTTAACTATTTGATGAGAAAAAAATTCATTAAAATCATCTATATCCATATTGGCATCTAACAAATAACGGCCTTTTGCCGATTGAATTACATCAAGAGTTTCATGGGTCTGCTCACCGCTAATTATATCTCCCACAATTTCTTCTGCCAGATTTTCAAACGTTATAAGACCTACCACGCTGCCATATTCATTTACAGGAAAAACCATAGAAAGCTGTTCTTTTTGCATTTTACTTAGAACTTTATTTACCGGTAAAGTTTCTGGTATAAATACAGGCGGATATAATATATTTTGAATTTTCAAAGATTCTTTATGCGAAAGATAATCGTATACGTTAACATAGCCTATTATATTATCACCTCTTTCTTCATATACAGGATACCTTGTGTAAGAAAACTTATCGGTAAGCGCGGCTGCTTCTTTTATTTTCATATTTTTTTCAAGGGCTTTTATTTCTGGCAAGGGCTGCATAATTTCTCTGGCGGTCGTTTTTTTTAATTTTAAAAAACTTTGGGCCACGGGTTCTTTTTCTGGAACATGCATATCAACAAAATAAAAAATATCTTCTTTTTTTAATTTAGACCTATCAGGTATTATTTTTTGCATATAACCTACTAGCCATAATATAATAAAATTCAAAGGATAAAAAAGATAATAAAATAATTTAATGAGCGCATATAAAAATAAAAGTGAACGTATCCCTAGTTTTCTGTATATAGCTTTGGGAAAAGCTTCACCTAAAAGAAAGAAAATAAAAATTTGAACGCTTAAGGCAGCGGCTTTAAGTAAATAATCATTTATATCTAAAAGAAAACGGTCTAAGGCCAACACCGCAGCTACAATAGTAAAATTATTGCCTATTAGGAGGGTTGATAAAATTTTTTTCTTATGATTTAGAAGCCATAATAATTTATTTTTTTTATCTTTTACAATGTCCAGCGGACCTAAGCCTAACAGAGCTGTTTCTATTCCAGAAAAAAAACCTGAAAAAACAAGCATAATTATTATTATATTTATTTCAAAACTCATTTTAATAATCTTAGCATTAAACTTTGTATTTTATAATTTTTTATTATAATATTAAAAAATTCCATGTTATTTACGAATACTGAACTGTCTTCACTGGGAAAACCATCCGCTTTTTCTATAATATACCCCGACAAAGTTTCACTATTTTCACTTTCAAACAGACATTTAAATCTTTCATTAAATTCATGCAAAGTTATTTCGCCTGAAACATAAAAAATATTTTGTCCCGCCGGTTTTATCATGTCTCCATTTTCACCGCTGTATTCGTCTTCCCATTCTCCCATTAAAAGAATAAGTACGTCTTTTAAAGTAACAATGCCCGAAAATTCTCCTGATTCATCTACAACGCCGGCAACATGATTTCTTGTTTTTATGAAAGTCTGTAGCACTTCATTTAAAGGCATTGTTTCGGGCAAAAATAAAATAGGCTGTATTTTATGTCTAAATGACAGTTTCTTTTTGTATATGGCCGATATAAAATTTCTTACGTGAAGCGAGCCTAAAATATTCCCTTCTTTTTCATGATAGACCAGAGCTAATGGATGTTTTTGTTCCAAAAAACTTTTTTTAACTTTACTTAAAGAAAGATTATGTGGAATCATGAAAACTTTAGAGACAGGGATCATGGCGCTGTATGCCGTATCATGATAAAAAGCAATGGCACGGTGTAATATTTTTCTTTCTTCTGCCGGTAGTATACCCAGCTTTTCTGCTATTCGCACGGCTTCGGTTAATTCTTTTTCTTTGTACGATATTTTTAAAGATCTAAGCTTTGATGTAAAAAACTTTGTAAGTTTTTGCATAGGTACAGAAATAATATTTGATATAAAAAACCAGAACCTAAGTAAAGGAAGAAAGAAAAAAATCCAAACTTGAGAAAGATTTAGAGCAATTATCTTAGGTAAAATTTCTGCAAAAATTAATAAAACAAGAGTAAGGCTTATCAGTGAAATTAAAGATATATTCTCAAAATATCCCGCTGCCCATTTACCTATAAGCGTATGGCCTATCTCTGAGATTATCATATTAACGGCCAGATTTCCTAAAAGAATGGCCAGCAGAGTTTTTTCTGGATTATTCAACCACTGGGCAATCCATTTTGTTTTTTCAGGCTTTCTACTCTTTAGATTTTCTAAACGACTTTTTTCAAACGAAAAAAGAGAGGCTTCACTTCCCGAGAAGATAGCAGATAAGATGATTAAAAAAACAAATAAAAGAATATCCATTTAATTCTTAAAAGCTTATAATTTTTTAAGCTTTTGAAGATAATCTCGCGCTCTTTTCGCGTGTTTTTCGGCCGATTTTTCTATATTACGGCATTCGGCCTCACTCAATGTTCGTATAATTTTGGCGGGAACGCCAGCTACCAATGTTTTTTCGGGAACTTCAAAACCCGGCGGCACCAAGGCTCCCGCTGCTACAAATCCGTAGGGACGTATTATAGTTCCATCAAGCAGAACAGCGCCCATACCTATAAAAGAGTAGTCTTCAAGAGTAGAACCATGAATTACGGCGTGATGGCCTATTGTTATATAATTTCCTATTTTGGTATCAAATTCATTTTCCTGAACATGAACAACAACATTATCTTGAACATTTGTATAATCGCCAATTTGAATGGGATATATATCGCCTCTTACCACAGCCTGAAACCAAATAGATGAAAGTTTACCAATTTTTACTTCGCCTATAATTTCTGCAGAAGGAGCAATAAAGGCATCGCCGGCTATTTCAGGAATTTTACCTTCGTATTCATATATCATAAATTTTAATAATCTCCCAAATAATATTTTAGCGTTTCTTTTAATTCTTGTGGAAGCTCGCCTGTTGACTGCTGGTATTTTTTATATCGAGGTTCAAGTTCCATTGCTTTTCTTTTTTTAATATTTTGAGACTTTGATACCATATCTGTATAGCTTGGCAATGTAAGCAAATGCTCTCTGTATTTTTTTGAAAAGGGAACATGCTTTGTAAAAATCTTTCTGGCTACTTTGTTTAGTCTTTGAGTTCCTTCGGATTCAAATTTTACATATACTCCATAATCATGAACGAATCGGGATCTATCATCTCTAAAACGTTTAAATTCTGCGCCGAGTTTTTCTTTAACTTCAGGCGACAATTCCCTATTTTTTTTGAAAAATTGCACGTAATCTACATAATCAGCGGTTAATGAAGACTGAGACACATTGTTCCAATCTATACCAAGAGTTGTTTTTAACATCTCCCACCTGTATGTTCCCGCCGCGTTTAACAGCATTGAATATAAATCGGCCATTGATAAATGAGGACAAATAAGCCTTCCCTTAGAAGATCTATTTTTACCCTCTCTTTCCTGCCAATGCTGAAAAATAGGACCGGCAGAAGGCACTAAGATTATATTAGGAACAACTCTTATTTGAACAAACTCACGGCTTATGCCGCTTTCTTCATTTTCAAATAAAACTTCCCGATGAAACACGCCAAAGTCTTTTTCTAACAAAGCGTCTATCTGCTCTGATAATATTTTTTTTGTAACTAAAGAACGGTCTATACCTTGCGTAATTTGATACTTAGAAAGAATAGCAAAATGATTCATAACAGAACCTGAAGTAAGCTTAGAACACGGTTCTATCATATTTTTCAATTCATATTTTAAGCGCGCCTCTGGCGTATCTATATCATCGGGTACATCGGTTTCTTTTTTCCACTTTGAATCTTTATGTTCATTTTTTAATATTTCAAAAAAAGTTAATCCAAGTTCATTTATACTAGTAGGTACTTTTTTTTCATATATCATTGTTAGCCATTCTAACGCGGTATAAACAGGATACTTTGAGTTTTCATCTTTTACCATGTTAGCGTATAAATAAACCAGGTGCTCTTCTTCAAGAAGCGTTTCGTCTAAAAATCCAAAATTAAAAAACATATGCATTAACTTTGGCATTTGTTCTTTAGTTTTTACGTATTTTAACATACCTTTTTCATAGGCTTCCCAAAAAAGAGCGTTTAACACGCGTCTTAATTTTCGAGCGTCTGAATCTGAATCAAGCGGATTGCTTAATGCCTTAAGTTTCATTATACCTTGGTTATACTCGGCAAACTTTTCTTTGGACAATCCGCACCATGAAAATATTTTTTGCGCTGAGCCCTGCAGTTCGCCAAGAGCTTTCGCGCTGTCAACACCAGCTACGCTTGAAACTACCGGTTTGGGCTGCTGCTGGGGTTTTTTCTGTAAAGACATTTTTACTTTTTGAAACGCGTCATTATTCATAGGCGGTACGGGAGCATACCATAGTTTTTGATAATTTTGGGATAGTTTAGAAATGGCATCTACAATAAAATAAGACATCGCGTAGATATTTTCATGAGACACAGCGCTTGCTTTTTTTTCAAAAAGTTCTACCTGAAGTAAAATTTTAGAGAGCCATGAATACTCACCAGACATTAACGCTTCAAGATCATCACGTATTTGCATGCTTATTCCCGAAATATCATCAAGAATAATTTTATAAACCCCCTGTATTTTTTGCGCGGTAAGAACAAGAAACGCTGGACTTTTTTGCGCGATACCCGCAATAAGTTCGGGAGGAAGCGACATGAAATGTCTGGCATAATTTATTTCGTTTTTTACTTCATCTATTTCAGGATCGTATGTATGTCCGGTAATTCCGGTGTGATCGGCATACATAAACTGACTGGTTAACCTGTCAGGAATAGCGCCGCCCTGCTCAATAAATTCTTTTACGATAACTCTGGCCTGAGGTAAAACAGGATCTAAAAATCCGCCTTTTGAGCCGTTTTCAGCTAAGTTTTCACTTCTCTCTTGAAATTGCGATGGATCAATTACAGAATATCCCAGACAGACAGAATAAAGCATTTTCATAATTTGCGAAAGAAACGAATTGGCCATATTCATCTTTTGAAAAGACTCCATAGCTTCTTTTAGTAAAGATTTTAAGAGTAAAACCGCTACGCTGGGTTTACTTTGAATTAACGCTAACAGATTTTCTTTGTTTGATGGATAAACAGATACCACGCATGGCGTTTCTGCTACAACATAATATGGATACGCAGAAGACGAAGCCAAACTACCCCCGCCTAATACGGCTGGCCCCTGATTTAAAAATAATAATTTGGCGGCAGCCAAAAGATTCTGTTCTTTACCGCCTGTGGCCATTTTAAACGAAACTCTACCCTGATTCAAAACTACAAGACTTGTGGGCATACTGCCCTGAGCAATAATAACTTCTTTTGCCTGAATATTCTGATTAGCACCCGGTTTTTGCGATACTATATTCATTGATGAGATACATTAAAAAATCGTTGAGGGACGTCAACTTACTTGTGCTAAATTAGATATGAATTTAAAATATTTTTTTCTTGACTTTTAAAAAATATTGTTTATAATTATAACATGTTGCATACTTTTAATGATCCCCTTTTGGCGCTGCATGATATTACTCTAGTTCTTCTTTCTGAAGAAAATCCTGATAATTTGCTAGAGGCAATATTAGAACAGGCTATAGAGCAGACCAAGGCAAATTATGGCAGTATTGCCATATTAGATGAAAATCGAAAGTTTCTTGAAATTAAGGCTTCTACCGGCTTAGGGGGTGATGTAAGAGAAAAAGTAAAATTAAAAGTTGGTCAGGGAGTCACAGGCAGATGTGTTTTAACGGGGAAAACAAGAAACGTAGGAGATACAAGCGAAGATCCCTACTATATTGAGGTACGCTCAGATATTCGCTCTGAATTGGCTACCCCGTTAAAAATAGGGAGCAAAACATTTGGAGTTATTTCTGTAGACTCTTCAAAATTAAACGCCTTTAACAGTGAACATAAAGATTTTTTAGAGCTTTTAGCGAGTTACGCGGCTCAAATTTTCACCAGCAAGTATACATTGAGCCATCTTCAAAACCGCACGCAAATACTTGAAATATTGATTGAAATAACTTCCTTATTGGGAAAATATCCTGATTTTAAAAGCCTTTTTAAAGAAATAATAACCCTATTAAGCCAAAAAATAGGCGCAATAAGAGCCGCTATTCATATGCATGATATAGTAACAAACGAACTATATATTGTTGCCAGTCTTAATTATAGTGAAGAAGAAATAGCAAAAGGCGTTTTTCGTCCATCGGAAGGTATTACAGGAACTGTTTATTCGCAAAAAAAAACAATTTTAATACCAAATGTTAATGAAGATGAAAACTTTTTAAATAAAACCGGAAGAAAAAGAGATAACACAGTATATAGTTTCTTTGCCTCTCCCATTATATTAAACAATGAAACTAAAGGGGTGTTTAGTCTTGAAGTGCCCTATAATACGGCTTCAAATTTTGAAGATTCTTCATTTCTTGTACGTTTACTTTCTTCCATATTATCTCAGGCAATTCATATTCACGATTTAATTGAACAAAAAAAGAGTGAAATACAAAGCGAAAATATCGCCTTAAAAAGACAGCTGAACATTAATTACGCTTTTGAAAATATTGTAGGTAAAAGCCCCGCGATGAAAGAACTTTTTGAAAAAATGAAAATGGTACTTGATGCATCAAGCTCAGTTTTACTTACGGGAGAATCTGGTACAGGCAAAGAACTCATTGCCTCTGCCATACACCACAACGGCACAAGAAAAGAATATCCTCTTATAAAAATAAACTGTGCCGCTATTCCAACTGATTTATTAGAAAGTGAATTATTTGGATACGTAAAAGGAGCTTTTACAGGTGCAGATACCGATAAAAAAGGAAAATTTTTAGAAGCTCATAATGGCACAATATTTTTAGACGAAATAAGCGAAATGGATTATAAACTTCAATCTAAACTTTTAAGAGTTCTTCAGGAAAAAGAATTTTCACCTTTAGGATCAAATAAGGTTTATAAAGTTGATGTTCGTATTATTGCCGCGACAAACGCTAATCTTGAAAAATATATTGCTGATAATAAGTTTAGAGAAGACTTATATTACAGGCTGCATGTGATTCGTCTTGAAGTTCCCCCTTTGCGCGACAGAAAAGAAGACTTAGCAATTCTTATAGAACATTTTATAAAAAAAATAGCCAAACAAACAGGAAAAAAAATAAAAGGCGTAACACAGGCCTTTTTTGAAAAACTAGAGCACTACCCATTTCCGGGTAATATTAGAGAACTTGAAAATATTATAGAGCGTTCGATAGTTCTTAGCAAAAAAACTCAGCTAGATGAAGATGATATACATTTTTTATCCGACGTTTCAAAACCAGAAATAAAAATAAAAAAAGAAGAAAAAACAAAAGAAGAACCCTCAATAAAAGCAGAAACTGAATTTAATCTTCAATCATGGATAAAAAATGAGCTTAGCAAAACAAAACCGGGAAATTACTATAATAGTATATTATCTTCACTTGAAAAAGACTTAATTCATCTTATGTTAAAAAGAACAGTTTACAATAAAAGCAAAACAGCCAGGCTTTTAGGTATAAACAGATTAACATTAGACAGGAAAATAAAAGACCTGCATATTTTAGACGGCGAACTTGATTAAGTTATTTCTTTTCCGATTTCTTTTCACTTAACTTTTTAAACTTAAATAATTTATTTTTCATTTTTCTATCATAAGATTTAAATGAAAAAAAAACGATTGAAAGCAGTATACCATATGCACATCCCCCCGCTATAGCAAAAAATAAAGGGACTTCAATTTTCAAAAAAAAAAATTGAAGCATAATATTTTGATTATTTGATAATAAAACCAATAAAAACAAAATTAAAAATATTCCCAGAATTGAAAGTCTAAAAGACATTTTTTGTTTAATAGATATTTTTTTACAACTAATTTTGCAATTAAATTTGGGTAGTATTCATACTACCGCACATGGGGCAGTATTGTAAATTATCATATTCGATATCTTCTTCATCAACTGTTACTTCCCATCTATAATCACAATCTTCACAGGCATAACTGATTATAACTTCTTCATTTTCATCATAATCTTCGTTTTCATCATCATCTTCAACTTCATCCTCTAAACTTTCACTTGAACCAAATTTATACCTATTTTTGTATGAATCTTTCATAACTTCTCCTGAATGAATTATAATATGATTTTATTTTTTTTCCAAAAAAAACTCTTAAAAAATTTCTAATATCCCTTTTTTATTGAATTTTATTTAATAACCCTGAATAATTAATATAGAAAAATCAATATAACCAAGTCAACTTTTTTTTGTTTTCATAATAAAAAAACCGATAATATAAGGATAAATTATTGAAAATAATAAATTTTTACAGCACTAATAGGTTTTTTAGTTGTAAATATGCTATTGACAGCGTCTAATAATACAATTTATTATCCTAAATATGCATAAATATATTTAAAAAAAATTGTGAAAGAGAATAAATAAAATGGAAGAAACAAAAACAGAACCAGATATTACCGCTAACGCGATATTAAAACCCTTATGTTCACATACGGTACCCTCGCATCCAAGATACATTCGCTTCTTAAGAAAATATCTTTTTGAATTGGCTCTTGATATGGGATTCGCTTACCGTGACGCGGTTAATATAAAAGCGGCTTTTGTTGAGGCTTTAAATAACGTAATTGAACACGCGTACAAAGGCAAAACCGATATGCCTATAAATCTTGATTTCTATCGATATGATGATCGGCTTGAAATTATTATAAGAGATTATGGCAAAAAAGTTCCGCGTTCAGAAATTAAATCACGTGATATGTCTGAATATCAGGATGGCGGTCTGGGTGTATTTCTTATGGAAAAACTAATGGATTATGTTGATTACGATACCACGGTTGACGCCGGAACACGGCTTAAAATGGTAAAAAAACTTTAGGCCCATTTAAGCTCTAAGCGGAAAGCCAGCTTCTTTTAACTTAAAAACAAGACTCTGCTGCAATTTTTTAAATTCTTCATGGTCAATGGTGCGGCTTCTGTTTCTCCATTTTACTTTAATAGAAACCGCCTTTTTATTTTTAGGGATGGGATCACCGGCATAGGCAGTTAAATACTCCAAACTTTCTAGATAAGTTTTATCTGTTTTATTTAAATTACTTTCTGGGATACCAATAGATTTTGCTATCTCAGCAAATTCAGTAAATTCATCAGTTAATATGGTACATTCAAATTCTGCCGCAGGATACTTGCAAAGTGGAATATAATTTCTTTCTTTTTGTATTTTAATAAGTTCTTCAACAAAGGCCTCAAGATAAAAAACCCTTCTTTTTATGCCGTATTTTTTTATTATTTTGGGATGCACCTCTCCCCATTTAAAATATGTTTCTGTACCTTCTTTGTTTCTTACACGCCCCGCCCTGCCCTGATGAAATATTTCATCTGCACCTCTTTCCCACTTTTGATTATAGTAAGTTAGTCCAAGACGTGTTAAAATATCAGAAATTACCGAAGACATTGTATTTAATATTTTTTCGGGCTCTTCTTGTGAAGAAATTACAGCCGCTATAAAATGCCTTTCTTCAGGTAAATCTTTTTCTAAACCTTTTGTATTTTTTTCTTTAACGGGAAGAAAAATTCTTTCTACTTCAAAAAATCTTAAGTTAGAATATTCTTTTTGGTTTTGCTTGATGCATTTTAAAAGCCCTGTTAAGGGTGATATTCTCATATGGGTCATTTCGGCATTAATAGCGTTTTGAAGAGATATCGCCTCTTTTGAATGTCTTGTATCTACGGCGATATCTTCAGCGCTTTGAAAAGCATAATTATAAACCTCAGTGAATTGATATGTACCGGCAAATGTCTTAATCAGTTCGTTTTGAAGTTTTCTTATTTTATTTTCATATTGAGGGACTTCACATGATACCATAAAAGGCTCAGTTTTAATATTTTCATAACCGGCCATTCTCCCTATTTCTTCAACAATATCGTCGGCAATTGTTAAATCAAACTGAGAACGATATCCGGGCACTGTCACAAAAAGCTTATCTGACTTTTCTTCGCATTTCATTCCCAAAGAAATTAAAATATTTTTTATTTCATTATCTGATATATTGATATTGCCTAATCTATTTTTTATATAACCGTAACTTGTTTCAATTATATTTTCTTTAATTTGTTCATCATAAACTACTTCAACATTACCTAACACAATTTCAGGGCATGTTTCTTTAAGAAGAGACGCAAACCGGTATATTGCTTTTTCAGCGTTTAAGGGATCCTGCCCTTTTTCAAAACGCTGGCTGGCTTCAGTGCGAATATTTAAAGACGAAACAGCTTTTCGAATATCTTTTCTGTGAAATGAGGCCGATTCAAGAAATATCTCTTTTGTACTTTCGCTTACTTCGGTTTCGAGACCGCCCATTACCCCGCCTAATGCTATTGGTTTATTATCATCTCTAATTAAAACAAGACCGTCAGGCAATGTGTGTTCTTTTTCATCTAATGTTGTTACTTTTTCATTTTTTTTTGAATAAGATATTTTTATTTTTTTCTTAATAAAATTTCGGTCAAAGGCATGATTAGGCTGCCCTAACTCAAGCATGACATAATTAGATACATCTACCACATTATTTATGGGCCGCATTCCGGCGGCTAAAAGATAAGCCTGTATTTTATATGAAGAAGGTTTTATTACGATATTTTTAAGAACAGCCGCACCGTATGCCGTCGCAGAATTATTTTCTATAACAACTGAAACAGGTTTTAGATTATCATCTTTTGTTATTTTTTTATCGTTATAATCTTCAAAGGGATTAAATTTTAAAGGTCTTTTTAATATGGCAGAAAGTTCACGAGCAAAGCCCGCATGACCCCATAAATCGGGACGGTGAGTTATCGATTTATTGTCAATTTCAATAATAGTATCATTTAAATGAAGCGCCTCGCGTATAGACATCCCCACAGTAAAATCATCAGGCAAGGGCATAATTCCATCGGCAACATTTTGGGCGAGTATAAAATCTTCAAGTTCAAGTTCTGACACCGAACAAAGCATTCCAAAGCTGTCTAATCCGCGAAGTTTGGCGTGCTTCATAACCATACCATTTGGCAAACAAGAACCAACAGGAGCAATGGGATATTTTTTACCCTCGGTAACATTTGGCGCTCCCGTGACAACCTGAACTTTTTCTTTTTTATAATCAACCTGACACACAAAAAGTTTATCAGCATCGGGATGTTTTTCTACTTTGTTTACCTGAGCCACATAGATATTATCTAATAACGGCATAAAGGGTTCTGACTTTTCGACTTCGCAAGTTTTCATAGTTAATAAATTGGCGAGATCTTCAGGTTTTATTTCTGATAAATCAATAAATTCGTTAAGCCAGTTATACGATAAGTTCATATTCTTTTAATTGAATTGTGTTAAAAAAGACATATTGGTATTTTGAAAATACCGTATATCTTCAATACCGTGTTCCATCATAACAAGCCGGTTAAGGCCAAGCCCAAAAGCCGCACCCTGCCATTTTTCAGGATCAAGGCCGCCTGTTTTAATCACGTTCGGATGCACTAATCCGCATGGTAAAACCTCTACCCAGCCGGTTTTTTTACAAACGGGGCATCCATCCCCGCCGCAAACAAGACATCTCATATCAAGTTCAAAACCCGGTTCCACAAAAGGAAAATATCCCGGCCTAAGCCTTATTTCAACTTTTCTTTTAAATATTTCGTCAAGAAGAGTATGCATTAAAAACAATAAATGCGAAACACTAACTTCTTTATCAATTATCATGCCTTCCATCTGATAAAAGGTATGCTCATGAGAAGCGTCAACTTCTTCATATCTAAACACCCTGCCCGGAACTATTATTCTCATGGGAGGTTTTAAGCTTTTTAATCCCCTTGCCTGTACCGCCGATGTGTGAGTTCTTAAAAGATGGTTTTGCTCGGTATAAAAAGTATCCTGCATTTCTCGCGCGGGATGATCGTCGGTAAAATTTAACGCGCCAAAATTATGAAAATCAGTTTCTACCTGGGGACCATCTAAAATACTAAAACCCATTGACGTAAAAATTTCTTCCAGCCTGTTTTGCGTTATACTTATAGGATGAATGCGTCCTCGCTCTTTTGAACATAGAAAACCTTCAGGAAACCGGGGGGGAAAAACGGTAACATCATACCATTCATCTTTAGCAAGCTTTTCATAATACAATTCTTCAAAACTTTCTTTTTTAGCTGAAAGCTCATTTTCAACATATGATTTTAGTTCATTGGCCGCCTTGCCAATTTCAGATTTTTCTTCAGGCGATAAAGACGCAAGGCCCTTTAATATTGAAGTTAGTTTTCCTTTTTTACCCAGAGCGCTTAAACGAATTTCTTCAAGAGAGCTTTCTTCTTTTGCGGTTTTAATATTTGTCTCAATTTCGGCTTTAAGATTATTTATATCATCAAGAAGCTTGCCAGCGTTTGAACTCATTAGTCAAACCGGTATTTAAATTCAGCCTGTCAAATGTTTGACATAATGGATTTTCATTTACCTATTTTTTAAAATTATAATAAATAAATTTATTTTATTATTTTCAGTTTAGTTTATAAAAATTTGTTAACCAATTAATACACCTTTTTTATCTAAAATGAAAAAACTATTAAAAAAAACTTTTGAATTCTGGGGATATGAATTAAAACCTAAAGAAATTAACTGTTATAGTATACAAAAAGAACTTATTAAAAAGCAAAAACCCATTATTTTTGATGTTGGCGCCCATACTGGTCATACGGCTTTAATGTATAGAAAACTATTTCTATCTGGCTTAATTTATTGTTTTGAGCCGTATACCAAGTCTTTTGAAGAATTACAAAAGAAAGTTGCAGGCGATAAAAATATTTTTTCTTATAATATTGGTATTTCAAACAAAAAAGAAAAAGCATGGTTTAATATGAATAAACTCGCCGCAACGAATTCTCTGCTTGCTACCGATAAAAAAGGAATTCAAGTATGGGGTGAAAATTTGCTAGAAACAAGTTCAAAAGAAAAAATCAATACAACTACATTAGATTTATTTTCAAAAGAAAATAAAATAACTTTAATAGATATATTAAAACTTGATATTCAAGGCGCAGAATTTAAGGTGCTTTCAGGAGCCAAACAATTACTAATGAACCAGTCTATCGACTTAATTTATACTGAAATCATAATAGCCGAAACCTATAAAGAACAGAATAAGTTTCATGAATATCTTAAATTTCTTGATTCTTTTGGCTATAAACTTTTAGATTTTTATAATCCGGTTAGAAAAAACACGCGGCTTCTTCAAATAGACGCTATTTTCCTAAGTAAAAAAATTTTTAGTTCGGTTTAATATAAATTGCCGTGTCAAAAACTCCGTTTGAAGTATAAAATCTGCGCCATACCGATAAGGTTTTTTCAACTTTTGTCCATTCTTTCATAGTATTTTTTACAGAATCAATTGTCCCAGTGTCTTTTGACGGCATATACCAGTTTATATTGTCTATAATAAGAATACCGCCTTTTTTTAATAAAGGAATTGAGATAATAACAGGCGATAACCTATCGCCTTTATTATCTACAAGAATAAAATCAAGAGAGTTATTTTTAATATTTTTTATTTTTAAATTTTTATTTAACTCATTTTCTTCGACACAAACCGTTTTTACGTTTTTAATATTTTTTTCTTTTAGTAGTTTATTTGTTTTTTCGAACCAATTTTTATCGGTTTCATATGATACTAAAGAAGCAACTCTCTTTGAAAACCATAATGTACTTCTACCCATACCAAATTCAAGACCTTTGTCAGATTTTTTCAGAAAATTATCCAGAAACTGAATCGCCTTTTTCGTAAGCCATGGTTCCTCTGGGAACCGCTTTTGTTCTATAAAAAGCCTTAGTCGATTTAATACATATGATGGTGTCCATGATTTTATTTTCATAATATGATTACTTTTTTTATTTACGTATTACATAGTCAATTTTTTAAATGGTGGTCGTTATAGACATTTATAAAATTATAACAAATAAATTTACAATACCTTCTATTATTATTTTATAACCATATCTTATTTTTATGAACAAATCTATCGCAGAGAAACAAATATACGACTTAAAGTTAAATAGTCTAAACAAGAAAATATTATTTGGCGTCTCTGCGGTATGGGTTCATAAATTCATTGTTATCTGCATCAACTTAATTTTAATTCCACTTCTTTATGTCTATTTAGACAAAGAAATCTTGGGTATCTGGTTTTTAATGATTGGCGCCCAAATGGTCACCGGATTTTTTGATTTTGGCCTTGGGCAAACCCTGCAAAGACGAATCGCTTTCGTAAAAGGACGCTTTGGAGAAAATCCTGATATTGCACTTTCTGAAGTTTCAAAGCAGAAGATTCGAAATCTTTTAGCCACTTCAAGACGAATATTTCACATCATTAGTCTTTCTGTTTTTATTTTATTATTAGTGGGAGGATTTTTATATTTTAATTTTTTAAATATAAACCAATCTCTAAAGAATGAAATATATACGGCCTGGATAATAATGTCATTTGGCTATGCGGCCAGTATGTGGGGATGGTATATTGAGGCCTCTCTTAACGGAATGGGTAATATCGGCTGGTCAAATATGATCAATACCATTCTATGGTTTTTTGTTCTGGCAGCCAGTTACATATCTCTTTTTTTAGGATATGGAATTATAGCGCTTTCTTTTATATGGTTCTTTCGGGGCATTTTATTAAGAATGATCGGATGGAATATAATTACTAAAAAACATTCTTGGATAAAAGAAAAAAAAGGGATATGGAAGGCGCTTGAATTTAAATCAATGCTAAAACCTGCCCTTAAATGGTGGATTGCCGTAGCAGGAACATTTTTTTTAACAGGTTCGGCAAGATATTTTATCGGATACTATATGGGAGCTTCTTTTGTTCCCGATTATGTAGCCACTTTTACCGCGTTATCATTTTTGCAAAGTTTATTTATTAGTCTGGTATTCGTTATAACTCCTTTAATATCACAAATGTTTAAAGCCGGCCATATTGATAACATAAAAAAATACATCCGCGAACTAACACTTCTCGCATTAAACCTGCTCATCATGATATATTTATTTATTGGTTTTTACGGCGAAGAAATTTTCAGCTTATGGCTCGATAAAAATCATTTTGTTGGCTATCCCGTTTTATTTTTTCTTTTGCTTATGATGTTTTTAGAGGCTCACCATGGAATGCTTAACGTAATTAACATCGCGGCAGAAGAACTTTCATTTTATAAATATACTTTAGCTTCTGGTTTTATTTCAATTCTTCTTTTTATTTTTCTAATACCCCTGCTAGGTGTTTTAGGGGCTGCTGTTTCAATATTTACGGCTCAACTGATAACAAATAACTGGAAAATTCCTATGATAGCTTTAAGAATAATAAATTATAAATTTTTCGATTATATTAAAGATGTTATCATGAAAATTGCATTTGCGGGAATTTCAATTTTATCTTTTCATATTGTTTTAAAATACTTAAATGTCACTAAGGTTTTATCTATCATTTTAACAGCTGTTTTAATATCTATTTTTAGCTTTATTTATATTAAAAGGAGTATAATATTTTTAAGTCAAAAATAATTATCTTAACATAATAATAAATATATGAAATCATTAGAACAAATAAAAAAAGCTCTAAAGTACCGACTATACAAATTGCATCCAAAGGCAATTTTTTGGGATATCAAAAAAAAACCAAACAAGAACAAACCTATTGTTACAAAATTAAAAAACGGCTTTCAGATTCAAGTTTATCCGCGGGATATTTTAGGCAAAGCTTTATATGTTCTTGGATATTTTGAACCCGATATTACAAACTTTTGCAATACCTTTTTAAAACCCGGCATGGTTTTTTTTGACATTGGGTCTAATATAGGATACTACTCTTTATTGGCCTCAAAAAAAGTAGGTGAAAAAGGTAAAGTATATTCTTTTGAACCTAATAATCAAATAATTGTTGAACTAAAAAAAAACATTTCATTAAACAGCATTAAGAACATTAAAGTAAATCAATTAGCTTTAAGTGAAAAAAAAGGAAAAGCAAAACTTTCTCAATACGAAAAAGGAGAAGAAGTATACAGCTCACTTTCGAATACAGCATATCCGGGAAAAAAAATAACCGGATACGAAAAGGTTAATATAGATACAGTTGATAATTTCATTAAAAAAAATAATATTAATAAAGTAGACCTCATAAAAATTGACGTAGAAGGCGCTGAACTGCTTGTATTAAAAGGGAGTAAAAAACTTCTTTCGGATAAAAAAGCGTCCGCGATAATATTTGAAATGCAAGATTTTTTAACCCAAAGATTTAATTACACATGTGAAGATTTAATTCAATTTCTTGAAAATTTTGGATATAAAATATATTTTTTTAATAATATGAAAAAAATACTACTGACCAAAGATTTTTCTTTTGAAAACAGTCATATAAATAATTTTATCGCGTTGAAAACCGAATAAATATTGGGGCTTAAATGAAAATGAAAAAGCTAAAACTTATATCTGTTCTAGGTAATATAAAAATTTTTAGCTGGCTGCCAAGAAAGCTCGCTCAACTTTATAGAGAAGGATCCGTTGTTCGCATTCGAAGGGGCCGGGCAAAAGGAATGCTATGGAAAAGATATAAAAGATACGTAAACGGATATTGGCTTGGGATATATGAATTTGAAATACAAGAACGAATCGCTCAAGAATTAAAATCAGGAGATATCTTTTTTGATATTGGCGCCAATGCGGGTTTTTTTTCTTTAATAGCCGGCAAAATAGCCGGTAAAAGCGGCAGGGTTTATTCTTTTGAACCGCTACCCATGAACTTTTCGGCCATTCAGGAACAATTTAAATTAAATAATTTAAACCAATGTAAACCTTTTAATCTTGCTCTCGGCAATAAAAACGGTAACAGCTTATTTATATTGCCTAAAACCCTAAAGGGAAAACCAAATACATTTACAGCGCGTTTAGCGCATATCAATACATCTAATGAAGAAACTAATGAAAAAATAGAAGTACAAACCGTCACTTTAGACAGCTTTATTAAAAAACAAAAAACTGTACCCCATATAATAAAAATTGATATTGAAGGAGCTGAAGTTGAAATGCTTGAGGGCGCAAAAAATCTATTATCATCCCAAAATGCTCCTAAACTTATTATTGAAACCCATTCACATGATATTGCCAAAAAAGTAGAAAAAATTCTAAGAAAGGCTAAATATCAGTTTTTTGATATAAAAGGCAATATTAAATCAGATTGTCTATTTGACAGACATATTTTGGCGTATCCTTCTCAAATAAAAATAAAACCGGTTATTTTTAAATAAAAAATAAATGGAACTTCAAGGATATTCTTCTCAATTTTTAATCGTTTTACTTTTTTTGGGTATATTGCTTATAATTATAAAACCATATTATGGATTTCTTTATATCGTTTTTTGGAACGCCGCGGCCGATTACGCCGCATTTACCTTAACTAGATTTTCATTTCTGGGCCCTTTTTTTAACGCTCATGACGCTTGTCTGCTTATTGGAATTATAGCTCTCGCGGCTCATATTTTTGTTTATAATAAAAAGCTAATAATTCCGAACATTGTTATTTGGATATTTATAGTTTTACTTATTGGTTTTTTTCAATCTATAATTATAATAGGCTGGGAGTATGAAATTATTAGATCTTTAAGATGGGCCGTTTCTTTACCGGTTTATATGATTATTGCTGTAAACATAATAGATAAAGAAGAAAAAATTAATTTATTTCTTCTTGTGCTATTTATTGGATCACTTGCCTCTGCGCTAAATCATATTATTTTTGTGCAAGAAAAGATATCCCTATCTGAGGTATCTTCGCACGATATAAACTTATACAGAACTATTGCTTTTCGAAATCCGGGATTATGGATATTATTAACAGGATTATTTTATCTGCCGAAAAATTTACCTATTAACAGAATATATATATGGCTGGCGGCGCTTCTTTTTGCGATCAGCACACTGCTAAATCAAACCCGTTCAATATGGATAGCGTCAATATTTTCTCTTATACCGTTAATATTTTTATTTCCTCAGAAGAAATCATCAATAAAGCTTTTACTTATCCCCTTTTCTATCTTTTTTTTATATATGGCCATGCAGACTCTTTCGAGTTATATTTTTCCTAATTTCAATGTAGACAACATTATCACAAGCCGAATAAGTACTTTAATTGAAGAAAGCGATCGCGCCCAGTCTACAATCACTAGACAGTTGTCTTATAAAAGAGAAATGGAAGAATATATGAAAGGTACTTTAATTTTTGGCAAGGGCCTATCATTTTATATGCCCTTTGTTGATGAAACCTATGGTTCATTTAGAGTTGCCTGGGGTCATTTGGGACATATAACAACTTTGGCCCAATTCGGTATTATTGGCCTTTTTATTTACTCGTTTTACTTCCCTTTTAAAATTATAAAAATCTCACGTGAATTATGGAAGTCAAATTCTGAAGTAATTAAGTTTATAAGCATTTTGGCGGGACTCATTATGATATGGAATTGGATATGTTTTTTAATGAGTGACAGTTTCTTGACTATTCATAATATAGATGCCATTATTTTCGGTACAGCAATTGGTTTATATATTATAAATACAAAAAAGATTGAAGATGAAAAAAACTATAAAGAAATATGAAGTTAAATAAATTAGATTAATAATTAAATTATAATGAAAAATAAAATTACTGATTTTTTAATTTATCATCAACCATATAGAGTGATTTTAAAATCTATTAGAAATATTTTTTTCCCCTTAAAATATGATAACATTAACGAAAAATGGATATCCATAGAAGTCTCAAGTATTTGCAATGCAAAATGCATCTTCTGCAATTATAAACTGGGTTACAGAAAAGGTACTTTAATGGATTTTTCTATGTATAAAAACATTATAAAATCATGTCAAAATATGGGAATAAATAAACTCGGTTTAACATCAATGGGAGGAGAATTCTTTTTACATACTAAAGCAGTACCAATGATTAAAGAAGCTCAAAAAGCAAACTTCAATAAAATTGAAATTCATACAAATGGTATTTTATTATACAAACATAATATAAAAGAACTATTAACTTCAGGATTAACTGATCTGCTTATTTCTTTTCCTGGTTTTGAAGAATCTATTTTTTTAGAAATTTATCAGACAACAAGATTTAATGATTTTAAAAAATCTATTACGCAGTTATTAGAAAATCATAAACAACTTAAATCGAATGTTACTATAAGGTTTGAACCAAGAACTTATTTATCAAAAAAACAAATTAAAAATAGCGTTTTTTATAAAGAATTTGTATTAAAATATATTAGTGATAAAATTATCTTAAGCGATCCCCTTAAGATATTTGATTCTTGGAGCGGCGAGATTAAAAACAAAGATTTAAAAAAAGGCATGAAGTTAGAAATAAATCCTATCAAATCATTGTATCCTTTTAAAAAAGTAAATCTATGTTATCGATTATTAACAAAGGCTGTTAAATCTAACGGAGAGGTTCGAATTTGCAATTGCCGATACGATTCTACTATCGACACACCAAGTGATATATTTTGTATAGGAAATATAAAAGACTATAAGAATCTATCTAATCTTATACTTAAAAACCAAAATAAAATAAAATCATTACAAATCGATTTTCATAATGGTAATATCCCCAAACTATGCAAAAATTGCTCTTTTTATGTTCCGGTTAATTATAAACCTTAAGATAATAATTCTTTTTTTTGGTTTAATCCTATAAAAATTAAAAAACTTTATTATGTAAAAATCTTATTTCTTATTTTTTAATAAAAATAAAACACTACCGCCGCCCATTATTGATGAAAATTTACTGCTAATTTTATACATAAAAAATCGAATAACTCTTAAAAATCTAATAAAAATATTTCCCTTTATTTTTATAGCTGCCATTGATGCTGCCGTAAATTGATAATCAAGTATTTCAAAGGGAAGTTCCTTAATTAAAATAAGAGCCGTTTGCAAAGAGAAAAAATGAATGTGTTTAAACGTTTCATTTGATTTTTGTGTTTTTTCTAATAACAGATGCCCAATGCTATGCTCAATAGGCAGATGAAGTACAATATATTTAGATTTACCGTTTAAACTTCTTAAAAACTCAAAAGGATTTTCAACGTGTTCAATTACATCCATACAAAATATTAAGTCTGTTTTTTCTTTAATATTTTTTACAGACCCAACATAAAACATAAGATTTTTATATTTATTTTTCTTATTGGCCATGTCAATGGCAGGTTTAGATATATCATATCCTTTTATTTTATACTGAATATTTTTACTTTCTAAAAACTTCGTTAATGGCATTAAAAACTCTCCCGAACCGCAGCCTACTTCTATAATTTTTGTATTTTGTTTAACATCAATTTTATTTTTTTTTAGAAAAGGGATAACTAAATCAATCTTAATATCTGAGCATGAATCTTTATGCGAGTTAAAATACTCCCCTGAAGTATAATAATCTTCAGGTTTTTTTATCTGATATTTTTTATTCATTTGAACATGACATTAAAAAAATAATATTTCAAGTTGTACAGTTTCTTATTATAAAATAATTATATAAAAAAGATTTTAATTCGAGAAATATATCAGTTTGTAAGTTCGATGTCTATTTATCTATAATTCATGTTTTTTATTTAAAATAATTTTTAAGTATACAAGCAATATTATTTTTTATTAATTGATAATATAATTAAACCTATGAAAATATTAAAAAATCTAATAACGAATCCTTTTACGAAAGCAGTGCAAATAAACCGAGATGTAATTATTAAATTACTTAAGCCGCATAAAGGCAAAATTCTTGAAATAGGCCCCGGATATCAGCCAATATTACAGTCACTGCGCCATATTAACGATAAAGATAAATACGTTCTTGAATTTGCGGGTGTTGCGGAACACTGTAAAAACTTAGGTTATAAATGCTATGAGCAGGATGTAAGAGTTAAATGGAAAATTAAAAGCAATTCTTTTGATATAATTGTTTCAAATCAGTGTTTGGAACATATTTATAACACGGATCATTTTATTCAAGAGGCGCACAGAGTTTTAAAACCAAATGGAATTTTTCTTGTTTCTGTGCCAAATCAAGGAGCTCTTGCTTTTATCTTCTTAATGCTTTTAACAATAAACCCGCCTATGAACTGTGTAAGCGATTTATATTATTCACTGGGTAATCCTTTATCAAAATACAAAGGGCAAAAAAGAGAAGCACCAGGTCAAACGCACTTACGTCTATTCATGCCAAGAGCAATGAATGAACTTCTTTTTTTACACGGATTTAAGGTAATAAAAAATCATGGGGGCAGCTGGGGGATTCCTTTAATAGGTAGATTTTTAGGATCGATTTTTCCTTACTATGGCTTATATACTACCGTACTTTCAAAAAAATTTGAAAAACAGAATACATAAACTTTATTTTTTTTTATTTTTTATACTCATCTCTAAATATAAAACTTCAACCATAACAGGATACCACAACTGAAGTAAAAAATGATATATAAATCCTTTCCATCCATCAAGAAAACCAAATCTAAAAATATACCTGTATAAAAATTGAGCAAACGGTCTGACCGGACCCGGTAAACGCATTAAGATATTTTCTCTCATCCACTGGCTTTTTTTACCTTCAACAGTTCCTTTTTTATCTGCCTTTTTTAATTTATGTTTATTTTTTTCTTTATACCTTTCTTCGGCGTCTAAAACTATTCTCTCTTTTTGTTCAATAACCCATTCTATAATTGATTTTTTATCATCATGAACAATATGATTTTTTAATTTTTTAAGCTTACCCTCAATAATAAGCTTCTCTCGACATCCTGTAGTTTTAATATATTTACCATTTTTTATTTTAAATATTCTTACTAAAGAACGGTAAATATCACCGTGCTTTAGCCACTTACCTAAAAATATAAATTTTATATCGCTGTAAAATCCGCTTATATTGCATAGCTCTTTTTCAAACACACCGCTTATTTCTTTTTTTATTTCTTCAGATAAATATTCATCGGCGTCTAAAAATAGTACCCATTCGCATTTTACAGGTAAATTTTTAAGCGCCCAGTTTCTTTGTTCGGTAAAACTTTTAAATTTATTCTTGAAAACTTTGGCTCCCAAAGCCTGTACTATTTTTACTGTTTTATCGGTGCTGTATGAATCTAAAATAAAAACCTGCTCGGCCCATTGTATAACGCTGTTTACAGCGTTTGAAACGCTTAATTCTTCATTATGGGTAAGAATAATAACTGCTATGGGACATCTGTCTTTATTACTTAATTCTTCTTTTTTTTTCATATTGACAAAATTCTTCTTACTTCTTTTATAAAATCTTTCGCTATTTTTTCAGTAGAAAAATTTTTTATAGCGAACTCTCTTATTTTCTTTTTATTTATTTCTTTCTTTTCTTCAAACTCTATTAATTTATCGGCTATCTTTTCACTTTCTTTTTCTACTGTATATACAAAATCATTATTCTTTATTTTCTCCCATATACCCACATCTTTAGATATCAATATGGGTAGCTGGCAAAGCATTGCCTCAATAACTACAATGCCAAAATTTTCATTCTCGCTTACAATACCAAATAAATCGGCTGCAGAAAATGCCTCACACAATTTTTCATTGGATAAATACCCTGGCCAGATAACTTTTTTGGCAACGCCAAGTTTACTCGCGTGCTTTTTCCATTCTTGAGCTTTTATATTTTTGTCATCTCCGGCGAAAATAAAATACCAGTTTTCTGTTTTTTTTACTGCTTCTATTAATACATCTATTCTTTTTTCCCATGAAGGTCTTGCCGCGCAAATAAGTACATTAGCTTTTTGGGGAATTTCCCATTTTTTTCTATAAGACTTTCTTATATTTTTTATAGGTTTATATTTATTATAATCTGCGCTGTTAGAAACAAAAAACAAGGGAAGAGACTCAAGCCAGTTTCCCGCATATTTTTTTTCAGCATTTCCGGTTAAATGAATACCAGAAGCTTTTTGTAAAAATCTATTTAAAAATAATTTTTTAAATAGATTTTTTTTTAAAAAAGATTTCTTTCTAAGCTTTTGCGAAAAACCACCGTGAATTCCCAATATAAAAGGAACATTATTTTTAAAAGCGTATTTTGAAGCTGATATTCCTATCCACTGCCACAAAGCTGCTATATAAACAATATCAAAATTATGTATTGTCTTTTTTATTTTTTTTGAGAGCCCCCGTGAAGCAAAGCTGCTTTTACTGCCAAAGGTTGATTTAAAATAAAAGACCGTAACGCCTTCTTGATCTAAAGCCGTATCTAAAGACACATCATGCGGATTTTTTTCTCCGCTCGCGTTTGTTGTATATACGGTAATTTCATGACCTAAGCCAGCTAATGCCTTACATAAGGCTGATAAAGAACTTATTACCCCACTGCCGTATTTCCATCCTGCTTCATACGCGGGAGTCACAAATAATATTCTTATTTTTTTTTTTTGCATTATGCGTTATTTTTTTATTTCTGCATTTAATTCAACAGATGATACGGGATATTTTAACTTTAACTGAAGTTTTTTAAATGGTTTAATAATATCTTTTGATAGAAAGATTTTATTGTTTTCTCTTTCTTTAGAGTAAACCATTTGTTTAACAATATTATTATATTTTGAGTAAGACGATAAATTTAAAAATGAAAGTATTTTATTCATTATTATTTCAGGATTTTTAATAAGATCTTCATAAATAATTTCAAGAAACTGTTCTTTAGGAATTATTTTTTTCATATTGTCAACTTCTTCAATACTGGTTATCCATTCAAATGCGCCGTAATCTGAAAATGTTTCTAACTTATCGGGCTTCGCTGAAAAATACTTTTTATTTTTTGCTTCTTTAGAAAGTGTTTTCCATTTATAATTATTTCTTCCCCACCATAAATTTAAAGGGAGCCTGAAAATTTTATATTTATTATCTTCTGATATTTTTTTTATTGATTGAACCACTGCCCTGCCGTCTCTTATAATATGAATAATTTTCGCCTTAGAATTTAGTTTCAAAAGAAACCTAATACGAAAAGAATTAATGGGAAGTTTTTCAATCAATATTTTTTTTCGGCTGAATAAAATCTTCTTTCCAAATAGCCTGTTAAATTTTTTAATCTCTCTTTTGCTGGCATCATTTTCATCTAAAAAACATTTACCATTTTTTCTGCCAAAAATATCGGTATAGTCTGTTTTTTTATTTATCGCGTACCAGTAATGCACCGGTTCATTTAAGTATAATACGTCTTTATGCTTGCTTATTAACTTTCCTAAAATTGTGGTTCCCGAGCGCCCACACCCTACAATAAAACAAACAGGCTTTTTAATTTTTTTAGGGAACGGTAGTATACTTTTTAAGTATGCTAAAAAAGGTAAATACAAGCTCCATTTTATTTTTCTTAATAACGCTACAAACATTATTGTCTCACAGTTAAAATTTTTACCATATGATACATGGTATTAGCCATTTTCTCGGTAGTATATTCTTTTATTATTTTTAAAGAGTTTCTTTTATATTTAATTAAAAGATTACTATCAGTTGAAATTTTAAACATTAAATTTGCCAGTTCAGCTGTATCATTCGCGTTAAAGCTGTAACCGTTAACATTATTAACGCAAAGCTCTGGCACGCAACCGCATTTATGGCTTATTAAGACCGGCAACCCCGCGGCCATAGCTTCATTGACTACCAAACCCCACGGTTCAGAAGTGCTTGGCAAAACAAAGCAGGAGGCTTTTTGATAAAGCAAAGGCAGTTCATCATAAGAAGCCCAGCCATACCAAAGAATATTATTTTTTAAATCTTTTGGCACCATATTTTTAAGAAATTTTTCATCCTTGCCGCTGCCCGCTATAACCAAGTTCCACTTGCCTTTATTTTCTTTATATATTTCAAAAGCTTTCACAAGCCCCTGGATGTTTTTTTCCTTTGACAAGCGCACAACCGATAAGAAATATTTTGATGGCAATTTTTTATTTTGCTTTGCAGATTTTTTTTTAGAAAAATGTTTATTATCTATGACATCCACACCCCGCCAAATCATATTCGCAGACATACCCAGACTTTTTATATAGTCAGCTGACCTTTTTCCTGCGGTAAATGCCGCGTCATATAAATACTTTACTAAGATTTTTTTAACAGCCTCTTTTATAAAATTTCTTTTCTGATCATCATATGTAGAATCAGTTTGTATAACTACAGGGATTTTTTTTCGCTTTGCCCATAAAGCTGCTCTTCTTATTTTAGAATTATTATAACCAATTGCAAATAAAATATCAGGATCTTCTTTTTTAAGTACAGCACTAATATTTTTATCTTTATACAAACCAATAATGTTATAAGAACTTTCTTCTTCCTTAGTATCTTTTTGCCATGGCCGGTATAATTCTTTTATATTTATTTTTATATATACAAAGTTGGGTAGTAACTTTGTAATTTCTTTAAATCTCGCGTAATGATACGGACCCAAGTTAGCCGGACCAACCATTACAACTTTTATATTCTTTAATATCTTATTTTTTTGTGTGTTCTTTCCAAACATCTTTCATATATTTTCCTTTTAAGAATATAGTCATTAGCCATGATTTAAAATATATCATATTGAATATTTTATAAATTTTTAACAGCAATATCGTAAATTTAATTTTTCTTGTTGATACATTTATTTCTTTATAAAAATTATTCCATTCTTTGTAAAAAATTTCTGCAGATTTAGTACTTTTTGTTTTTTCATGCCATCTGAAAAATCCGACCATCTCTTTTATAACGCAAATTTCAGGATTCTCTTTCAGCATTCTATACATAATATCCATATCCATACGAATAAATAAATTTATATCAATACCCTTTGTTTTTTTATATACATCGGTATTAAAAAATGATGCTTGCTGTCCCGTACCTATCATCCCATATTTATAAAAAAACTTCGGAACCTTTGATGGCAAAGAACATTTTTTTATAGGACCATCTTTAATTTCTCCCACGGCGAGTCCGCCGGCAAAAATAGCGGCATTGGAGTTTTTCATGTAAGCTTCACCAATTTTTATCAACGCGTTGGGAAAATAAACGTCATCTGAATTTAGCCATGCAAGCAACTGTCCTGTAGCTCTTTCAAAACCTTTTCTTATAGCGTCACTTTGACCTTTATCTTTTTCGCTTACCCACCAGTCAATTTTATCTTCATACTGCTTAATAATTTCAACACTGTTATCGGTACTGCCGCCGTCTATAATAAAGTATTCTAAATTGGGGTAATTTTGATTTAAAACCGACTCGATTGTTTCGCGCAAAAAGTCACCCTGATTAAAAGAAGGCGTTACCACTGTTATCTTTGGTAATTGCATTAATTATGAGGCACTTTTTTCTGTCAGGATGTAAACCAATTATTATTTTTTAATGGCTTAAAGTTTTTATTTCATTATAATATTATAAATAAATCATTTGATTTTCACATTTATAAAAAAAAAATGGCGCAGAATTAATGAAAAACATTGAAAACCAGAAAAAAATAACCATACTATCACAGTATTTTTATCCAGATACGGCTGCAACCGGACAGCTTCTTACAGAACTGGCCGAAGACATGGCAAAATTTAAATTTAATATTAAAGTTTTCTGCGGCTTAAATGATAATGGTAATAGAGAAAAGTTAAGAAAAAAAGAAATATACAAAAATATAAAAATTCGTAGAGTTAGTTTTTTTAATACTTCAAAAAACAAAAAATCAGGAAGAATAATAGGATCTATAGCTTTTGTTAAATTTATATTTTTTCGAATTTTATTCGAAGATAAGCAGCGTCTTCTTTTTATAGTAACGAATCCTCCTTTTTTAATGGTTGTTGGATATATAATGAAACTATTATTTAAGCAGAAATATGTTATTTTAGTTCATGATATTTATCCAGAAATTGCTGAAGTTTTGGGTTACATTAAATGCAGGGGATTTATTGCGAGAATTTGGCGCTTTATGAATAAAAAAATATATCAAAAAGCAGATTCTATTATTGTTTTAAGTGAAGATATGAAAAATCAGTTAAAAAATACATATAAAAAAATAGAACATAAAATTTCAGTTATTCCTAACTGGGCCGATGAAAATTTAATTTTTCCCGTTCCGCGCAAAGATAACTGGTTTTATAAAAATAATAACTTTGAAAATAAATTTATTTTAATGTACTCGGGCAATCTGGGACTTTTTCAAGACTTAGAATCTATTGTTGAGGCTGTTTGGTTTTCAAAAAATAAAAATTTACTATTGGTTTTTATAGGAGACGGGGGGAAAAAACCTGTATTACAAAAAATGGCTACAGAAAGAAAATTAGAAAATATAATATTTCTTAATTATCTGGATAAAAAAGATTTGGCGTACTCTCTTTCTTCTGCTGATATTTCGTTTATATCTCTTGAAAAAAATGTAGAAGAATTATGTATGCCAAGCAAACTCTATTCAATTATGGCAAGCGGAAGACCTGTCATTGCAATTACAAACGAAAAAAGCGAAATCGCGCAAATTATAAAAAAATCTGAATGCGGTTTTGCAATAAAACAATATGATATAAAAAGCATTGTTGATAAAATTGAATATCTTTATAATAACCCTAAAATAAAAGAAAAGCTGGGCAAAAATGCCCGTATTTTTTTTGAAAAACATTTTAAACGTTCAATAATTACCAGAAAATACTTAAGGCTTTTGAGTAAGATTCTTTAAATTTACATGTAAAATTCGTATATTTTTTCTTATTAATTAATCTATGCTAATAATTGAACCCATTATTTAATAAAAGATATAATATTACTTTACTATTTATATAAAACTCTTAACTAGTTACTAGTGAATTCAATAAATTGGAATGATGATATAAAACTAGGAATTAAAGAAATTGATGATCAGCATTTTCAATTTGTAAATATACTAAACAATCTAAAAACCGCTCTTTTAGAAGAAACATCTAAAGATACAATAAAACAATTGGTTCATACACTAATTTTATACACAACAACACACTTTAGACTTGAAGAAATATTTTTTGATAAATTCAGCTATGAGTTTTCAACCGAGCATAAGACAGAACATAAAGCTTTTACTGATAAAATAATGAAAATAAAAAATGATTATTTTGATGATAAAATAGAAATTACTAATGACATAATAGAGCTTTTTAATAATATGATTCTTGAACATATAAACGATTCAGATAAAAAATTCGCTGAATATTATTTTAAAAATAAATAAACTTATATGTAAAAAAATCACATAAAATAATTAAATAGAAATTTATAAATATATATTATATACTTTTAACATGAGTCATTTATCAAAACAAAGCCTTAATGATTCAACTTTCAATAATCAAAATAAAACATGGTTTATTTTTTATACGCTTTCTTCATGGATTATTCTTACCATTTTATTTTTATCAGAATTACCCCAAAAAATTCTCATATCTTCTATGGGTTTAGAAGAAAACCCCAAAAAACAAAAGGTAGTAAATGTTCTTTTAGAAAACAAATTAAACAACAAAACAAAAGAACCTGACGAAATGGTTTTTCTTTCAAATCAAGATAATACCGGCAGCGGTAAACTTACGAAAAATAAAGGTTTTGAAGCATTAACTGAAGAAAACCAGCTTTCATTCGCTAAAAAGGGAAATATTGAAAGTCAAAAACTAAAAAAAGAAAACTATAATAAAAATGGTATAAAAACAAAAGCCAATGAAAAATATTCAGTAAAAATCTTTCCTGATGAAAAAGCAGATAAAATAGGTTATGGGGGGCAAACGACATGGGGAAAAGAAAAAAAATCTCTGATACCTTCAAATTATAAATTCAATAGAGAATTTGCGCTTTCATGGGATAAAGCGGGAGAGCCAATAATACCCACAAAAAACTATAAGCATTATAAATATTTTAGAAATATGTTTGATAAAATAAAAGAGAACTGGTCACCCCCGGGAGGACAGCCCTCACCCACAGATGCCGAAGCTTTTCACCGTATGGGATACGCTCCCGGATATATTAAGTTCCAGACCTTTCCTGATCAAGAAATTAAAATTGTCTTTATACTTGATAAAAAAGGTAATGTTATAGAAATAACTCTTTGGGAATCAATGGGATTTGTATCTCTTGATTTATCATGTGTTGAATCTATTGAACGTTCTAAAAATTTTGGGCCGCCGCCTAAAGAGTTACTAAAAGACGGGGTTTTTATAATGCCTATGGTTTTTGTAATTTTTACGTATTAATCTAAAACTGCTCCCCGGGCGGCATTTGTTACCAGCTTTCTATATCTTGTTAAATATCCTTTAGGAACTTCTTTTTCTATAGACTTGTAATTTTTTTTTCTCTTATTTATTTCTTCATCAGATAAAAAAGCTTCTATTCTATTTTCAGGGATATTTATTTTTATAATATCGTTATTTTCAATTAGGCCTATAAGACCGCCTTCGGCCGCTTCGGGTGATATATGTCCAATACACGCGCCTCTTGTACCTCCTGAGAATCTGCCGTCAGTAATTAAAGCCACACTTGAACCCAACCCTCTACCCATAATATATGAAGTCGGGGCCAGCATTTCCTGCATGCCGGGTCCGCCCCGCGGGCCCTCATATCGTATAACAACAACCATGCCAGCTGATACATCTCCTCTTAATATTCCTTCACAGGCTTCTTCCTGAGAATTGTATACAATGGCTTTACCTTCAAAAATATGCATTTCAGGCAAAACACCCGCCGTTTTAACAACACATCCTTCGGGAGCAAGATTGCCATACAAAACACTTAATCCGCCTGTTTGTGAATACGCTTTTGAAACTTCTCTTATACAATCATATGGATCAAAACCTAATTTTTCCATTACCCTGTCTTTTGGCTGAATATAGCCATCATAAGAAAGTCCCGCCGTATAAAGTTTTTTACTTGCCGCGGCTAATGTCATTTTTTCTGCCTCAATGGTAATTTTGCCGCCCCTTACATCGTTATCTTCTATATTTTCTTTTAAAGACTTACCGGTCACTGTCATACAATCTGTATATAAAAGGTCTTTCTTATCTCTTAAAATTTGTCCCAGAATAGTATGAATACCTCCTGACAAATGTACATCTTCTATATGATAATCTGATGAAGGCGAAACTTTGCATATATTGGGAGTTATTTTATCAAGTTTATTAACACTTTTCATGGTAAAACCTTTAATATCTGCCTCTTCGGCCAATGCTAAAGTATGAAGAAGAGTATTCGTTGAACCTCCCATTGCCATATCAAGAATCATCGCGTTTTCAAGAGATTTTTCTGTAACAATATTTCTAGGTAAAAACGGATACGGTTTATTTTGTGTGTTATATTCTTCTTCTTCTTTGGCCATTTCAACAATTCTTTTTGCCGCTTTTTCAAAAAGCTTTATTCTCTCTTTGCTGGTAGCCAAAATGGTTCCATTGCCGGGAAGAGCCAGACCTAAAGCTTCACATAAACAATTCATTGAATTTGCGGTAAAAAGTCCGCTACAACTGCCGCAAGTAGGACACGCATAATTTTCTCGCTCTGTGAGTTCTTCTTCTGTCATTCTGCCTTCTTTCAGTTCACCAATGCCCTCAAAAACGCTTATTAAATCTACACTTTTACCAGAGGGAGTTTTACCGGCTTCCATAGGTCCGCCTGAAACAAAAATTGTCGGAATATTTAGTCTAACGGCTGCCATCATCATCCCCGGTACAATTTTATCACAATTTGGGACACAAATCATCGCATCAAATTGATGTGCTCTTACGACAGTTTCTACCGAATCTGCGATAATTTCGCGCGAAGGCAGAGAGTATTTCATGCCAAAATGTCCCATCGCGACACCATCATCAACACCTATCGTATTAAAAACAAAAGGCATGCCACCGGCGTCTTTAATGTATTTTTTTAGCAAATCTCCTACTTCTTTTAAGTGAACATGCCCGGGAATAATATCAATATAACTATTAGCAATTGCAATGAAAGGTTTTTTAAAATCTTCATCTTTTACACCCGTAGCCCGAAGAAGAGATCGATGGGGAGCTCTTTCAACACCCTTTTTAATAATATCAGAACGCATTCTTCACAGCATAGATTGAAAACAGGACGTCAACCTTATATCAATTAAAAAATAAGTAAAATAAAACGATTATTCTTGACTTCCTGAATTTATATCGATATCAGTAAAGAAATTATATGGATAATGAACTTTTAAAAATATTAGTATGCCCCTTAACAAAAAATAAACTTGAGAAGGCTTCTAAAAGTATTATAGACAAACTGAATGCAGAGATATCGCTTAAAAAAATAAAAGATATCTCTGGAGAATTGATTACAGAATCTTTAACAGACGGACTTTTTGAACCTAAAAATAAAGTATTTTATATTATCAAAGACGATATACCTATATTAATCTACGAAAACGGAATAAAGATAAAGTAAAAAAAACAAATTCTAAATTTTTATAAGAATTTATGAAGTTTTTAAATAATATAAACAGCATCTCTGATTTAAAAATATTAAAAACATCTGATTTACCTTTTTTATGCTCTGAAATTAGAAACTTTTTAATAAATACCGTAAGCCAAACAGGGGGACATTTCGCTTCAAATCTTGGCAGTGTTGAACTTACGGTAGCGCTTCACTATGTTTTTAATTCACCGCATGATAAAATATGCTGGGATGTAGGGCATCAAACATATACCCACAAAATACTTACTGGCAGAAAAGACAAACTTAGCACAATAAGAAAATTTAAAGGTATTAGCGGGTTTCCTAAACAAGAAGAATCTGAACATGATACTTTTAATACGGGTCATGCCGGAACTTCTATAAGCCAGGCATTAGCTCATTTAACCGCATTTAAACTACAGTCAAAAAAAAGCCAACATGCAATAGCGGTAATTGGTGATGCTTCTATAGCTTCTGGGGTCGCTTTTGAAGCCTTAAATCATGCGGGACACATGAAACTGCCGCTTATTGTTTTATTAAATGATAATGAAATGAGCATTTCAAAAAACGTTGGAGCGCTTAGTTATAGTTTAACAAGCGCGATAAACACAAGACTTTTTAGAAAATGGCGCCGCCGCTCTTTAAAGTTCCTGCACTGGCTACCTATAATAGGCCCAATTAGCGAAAGGCTGCTTTTAAGATTTGAAAGCTCAATGAAATCAATAATAACAGAACATCAATTTTTTGAAGAATTAGGCTTTAGGTACTTAGGACCTCTTGACGGCCACAATGTTAAAAAACTGGTAAAGTTTTTTAACAAGTTAAAAGATCCTGAAGAACCGGTGATTGTTCATCTTGTTACAAAAAAAGGAAAGGGATATGCTCCAGCCGAAAAAGAACCTACTTTTTTTCACGGAACCAAACCCTTCGACAAAAATACCGGCCGCCTTCTTAATATAAATTCAAAAATTCCTTTAAGTTTTTTTGCGGCTAATGCTTTATCATTGCTTGCTGAAAAAGATAAAGACATATGCGCCTTAACTCCCGCTATGTCAGAAGGCTCAGGGCTTCAAACTTTTTCACAAACACATCCGGAACGTTTTTTTGACGTAGGCATAGCTGAACAACACGCTATTACATTCGCGGGCGCTCTTGCAAAAACAGGACTTAAGCCTTTTTTATTTATTTATTCTACCTTTTTGCAGCGAGGTTATGATCAGTTAATTTTAGACATTGCCTTAATGAATATGCCTGTACGTATTGTTATAGATAGAGCGGGATGCGTAGGTAGTGATGGTGAAACTCACCAGGGGATGTATGATTATTCATTTTTATCGTGCATTCCTAATATGAAGCTTTTAAGTGCTTCTTCTCCTGAAGAGTTAATGAACATGATAAACTATATGAAAGACTTTGATAAATCTCCTATCTGTGTTCGATTTCCTAAGGCTGACTTTGATACAGACATCTTTCTAAAATGGCAGAAAAAATATTTAAAATTAAATAAATTTAATCCTTTTAAATCTGAAATTGTTGAAAACGGAGAAGATATACTTATTATAACTGAAGGCATTATGCTTGAGACAGGGCTTGAAGTAAAAAAATTATTAAAAAGCTCTAATATTTCAGCTGAAATACTTTCACTAAAAACAATTCATCCTTTTGACTTAAAAACCATTGAAGAAAGAATAAAAGGCAAAAAAGGAATATTTACAATTGAAAATCATAGTCTTGAAAGAGGAATAGGACAGTCATTATTCTCAAAAATTAATATACCGCAATTTAAGATAATATACCATTCATTCGGATATCCAAACAAATTTATAGAGCATGGCGATGTTTTATCTTTAAATAAAAAATATGGTTTAAACCCCGATTCTATTGCCGAGTCAATATTAAAAACACTTAAAAATTCAATAAAACCTAAAGTAATAAAATCAGCTTAACTAGTATTAATTATTTTTAACTGATATATATTTTAATTTTATAATTAATAACTATACCAAGACAAATTAAAGTATAATATCAATTTTATTTGTATTTTTTGGCGAAGCATCTTTAATTATTTTTAATGTTAAATTATTTATTTTCTTAACTAAAAATGTGTTCCCCTCTTCTAATTGAGACTCACTTAGAATATTTAATTTTTGTTCTTGTATTTCAACAAAATACCAAATACCTTTCTTGGTTTCATTTTGCTTGTTTAAAACCCGCATTAAAAATTCTGAGGGCAGGTTCTTTATAAATTGAAAATTTCTCGGTTCGCCAATAATCATTTTTAAATCAATCAAAAAGATAGATAGCTTTTTGATATCTATTTTTATAATAAGGATCTAAAAGGTTTGATTTGGTTACTCCTCTTTTAGTACTCGCATGAACAAATTCACCATTTTCTAAATATAAACCTACATGAGTTATTTTACCTTTCTTTTCTGAAGCATTAAAAAATAGTATATCTCCTGTTGTCAATTCTTCAAATTCTCTGGGTTTGCCCATATTTGATAATTTGTAGGCAGATCGGGGCAATAAGGCATCTGAAAATTGATCGTAAATAGCTTTTAGCACAAAACCTGAACCATCAATACCTTTTGTGGAAAAACCGCCATACTTATAGGGAGCACCCAGCCATTTTGTAATAAAATCATTTAATTTATTTTTATCCCACTCTTTTTCTGGCACATAGGTATGTTCTGTGTGATTGTTAATAGAGTTTTCGCTGTTTTCCCAGAAAGTATTCTCACTTTCGGCTGATTTCTTGTTTATTTCAGGATTTTCTACTTCTTCGCTAATTGGATTTATAATCTCAAAAGCTGATTTTTCTATAAAAGCGTCATATCTATTCTTTTTAAATGGCTCTGACAATGACATTGCGTCTTTTAATGCTTTCATATGTTCAATATTTTTCTGACGGTTTGAAATATATATTATAGCAAGCCCTTTTATTGCTTCAGGAGTATATCCTTCAATAATTGCTTCGCTAAATAAATTATCAATATCATATGATTTAACACCCATACTTTTGATTTTTTCAAAAAGCTGACCTAGCTTTAAATAATCATTTTTACCATAAGTTTGTATGCTTAACATATTGGTAAGACTTTCTACTGTTTCAATTTTAAGATTATTCTTAATACCGTAATAACCTAAGTTAAAAGATATTTTAAAGAGCCATGACCTATATTCTAAAAAACAAGATGGATAAACAACTGCTTTTACAGATTTTATCCAATCTTCTTTATCTCTAAGTTTTTTTACAATTTTTAAGGCTTGATTATAATAAATATCAATATTTTCAGAAGAACAGGCATTTTCTATAATTTCTCTTAATTGAGCATGACTTTCTTCATTATCTTTCTTATTCGCTAAAATAATTTCACTACATAAAATTAGCGTTAAAAAACAGATAATTAATTTTTTATACATTGGTTTTTATATTTCCTTCTATTATGTATTATTTTATTACCCTATTTCAGATAGTACCCATAATTCTTACAGTATTTACAGCCGCTTCTTTTACGCTCTTGGTTTCTACTTTTACCTGTTTTAAATACGCGGGTTCAATATGCCCTCCTTTTACAGCTGTAAATACCAAGTTTAATCCTTTTTTTATAAATTCAAACGCCCTGTCACCCATATTTAAAGCCATTATTCTATCAAAGGCACAGGGTGGACCTCCTCTTTGAATATGACCTAAAATGGCTACCCTATGGGGTAAACCTGTTTTTTTTTCAACTTTTTCAGCTATTTTAAACGCACCACCCGCGTCATCACCTTCTGCGACTACAATAATAGAAAATCTTTTACCAGATTCTTTATTTTTCATTAATCTTTCAGATAATTCATCAATATTGGTTGGCGATTCAGGTATTAATACATCTTCAGCGCCGCAGGCCAATGCCACAGCAAGCGCGATTTCACCGCATTTTCTGCCCATGACTTCAATAAAAAATATTCGACCGTGAGAAAAGGCAGTATCTCTTATTTTATCTACTGCCATAACAGCTGTTTCTACCGCCGTTTGAAATCCTATGGTATATTCTGTGCCGGGAATATCATTATCAATAGTACCGGGAATGCCAATTAATTGACCATCATAATAACGTGATAATTCGAGCAAACCGCTAAAAGAACCTTCACCGCCAATAACGCATAAACTGCCTATTTTTTTTTTCAATAAGAAATCTGCCGCTTTTTTTAAACCCTCTTTTGTTTTAAATTTTTCAGATCGTGATGTTTTTAGAAAAGTACCCCCTTGGTTTATAATAAGACCAACATCACGAGATTTTAGTTTTAATATTTCTTCATTTATCAATCCCTCAAAACCAGAAATTATACCATAAACTTCATAGCCTTCCCATAGAGCGCGTCTTGTAAAACTCCTAATAGCCGAATTCATCCCCGGAGCATCACCGCCAGACGTAAGTATAGCTGTTTTTTTATTCATTCTTTATTAATCCAATTCATAGGAATTAAACATATTGTCATTATTTTTGTAAGGCTGGTTTTTAATTAAAAAGAATTAAAAATTATTTTTTTGATTTTTAATAATAAATTAAAATGGCCAAAGTTTTTTAAAAAAAGAAAATATTCTATTTTTTATTTTTTTATTTTCTATAGCGGCCTTCATCCATTCACTAAGTTCTTCAAATGTTTTATTTGCCATATTGTTTTTAATTGGTTTAGCTATCTCGAAATACTTATTTCTAATTTCTTTTTCAATACCAAAATATTTTTCTTTTATAGACGAAAATATACTAGCGCCATCTAATTCATTTATATTTTTTGATTTATTATAATATGCTTTTAATCTTGTTCCGGCGAACAATAAAGCTGTTTGTTCTTTTGAACATCCCCCGGCGAGACACGCGTAATAAAACATTTTATCGGCTTCTTCTCTTTCAATAGAGCTGTCTTTGATGGCAGCATCATGAACAATAGAAGCCCTTCGATAATCACCAGCAAAAGGAGAGCCGACTATAGACCATAAAGCTCGGGGAATGCTGGCGCCATTTATTTTTGTTCCTTTTTTTGCTATCCATTTTTTACCATTGGCATCTGTATAAACAAAATCTTCTAAAAGCTCCATATATCTATCAGGTTCGTTACTTTCTGATAGCCATTTTGTTTTAGGATCGCCTGAAAAACTGCCGTAATTACTCATATTAATACCTTCTTATTATTTTCATTAGAATGATATTGAATAACAGTATAATTATAGTCTTATCATTTTGTCAACGATAATGGTACTAATTTTTATAATTATTGTATAGTAAAACCAACAGCGATACCAGCGTGATCTGAGGGCCATAAAGAACCAGTAGATGTTGAATTGGGTACCATTTCATTAGAATTATACCCCGTAATAATTTCACCTTCAACGCTAAAACTTATAGTACCGTATGATTTGTAAAAGATATGATCAACTTTTGAATATAATAAAGCGTTTGAATCATTTAAAATTTGATAACAGCAGGTTAAGGTACTTGTATTCATGGCATCAGTAAAACCAGCGTTTATAACAGATTCATATGAAGAATCTAAAAAAGACATACCTCCGTTAATGCCCGTAGGAATAGAGTTGATATCGCCCGCTAATATTACACTCTCATTTAATGTATTTAAATATGAAACTAATTCTGCTATTTGCATTCCCTGAAGTATCGGCTCAGTATCAAGATGTGTATTTACAATACGAACAGGCTGGCTGTTAACTGAAATAAGAATACTTGAGTAACTTCTTTTAATATCGGCACTGCCTGCCCCCTGAACAATAGGCTCTAAAGATACTGATTCAAAATCATCAAATACTCTTGAGTAAGGTTCGCTGAAATAAATACCCTGCTTTACCAAAATCACATCATAATCGGTAAGTCTGATATCTTTAGTCATATCGGTAAGCTCTACATCGGCGTTTTCAACTTTAAGCGCTACTTGATAGAAAAGAGATTGTTCTGTTAATACCTTATCTAAAATAGCTAAAAAATCAAGCTCCATACAATCAGCGTTTTTAACCGGATTAGATAAAAAATCAGGCACTCCTGTTCTTAAAATTTCAACTTCTTGTAAATTTATGATATCAGGATTTATTTCTTTTATTTCTCTGGCTATGCCTTGCGCGCGCATAACAAATTCACTTTTGATTATTTCATTAAACAAGGTTGTAATTTTACCTAGAACAGAAAAAGAGGCATCTGCCTCAGAAGCACTCAATAATATTGATAGATCAGCGCCAAGGTATAAATTCCTGCTCATTACAACTAAATTTGGCGTCTTTGTATATAATATATCATAATTGTATGATTCTAAAACTGCGGGACTTTCAATATCTTGTGCGACGGGACATTTATAACCATTTGTATCATCATTGCTTTCCACCGTATTTGTACAATAAAATAAATTTATAAACACGCAAGTATAAATCAGCTTTTTTATTTTTACTTTCATACACAACTCTTTACAATAAATATAAAAACAGAACTATTTTAAATCTATTATTTATTGCTTTGAAGCAATTAATTGATCAACAACGGAAGGTTCTGCCAAGGTAGTTGTATCGCCTAAGTTATCAGTTTCTCCAGCGGCAATTTTTCTTAAAATTCGCCTCATAATTTTTCCGCTTCTGGTTTTAGGCAGGGCTACCGTAAAATGAATAATATCTGGCTTGGCAATAGGGCTTATCTCTTTGGCCACAAAGTTAATCAATTCTTTTTTTAAATCTTCTGATGGATTATCACCCATTTTAAGAGTAACATACGCGTATATTCCCTGACCTTTAATATCATGGGGAAAGCCGACAACAGCAGCCTCTGTAACTTTTGGGTGCAGTACCAACGCCGATTCAACTTCTGCTGTTCCTAACCTGTGTCCCGAAACATTAATAACATCGTCAACTCTTCCCGTAATCCAATAATAACCGTCTTTATCGCGCCTGCATCCGTCACCGGTAAAATAATAACCTTTATACTGCGAAAAATACGTATTAAAAAATCTTTGTGAATCTCCGTATACTTCTCTCATAATAGAGGGCCATGGAAATTTTATACAAAGATTACCCTCGGTTTCGCCTTCGAGTTCTTCACCTTTGTCATTTACAATAACCGGCTGAACCCCAAAAAAAGGAAGAGTGGCCGAACCGGGCTTCATGGGTGTAACCCCCGGTAATGAAGATATTAAAATTCCACCGGTTTCTGTCTGCCACCATGTATCTACAACAGGACATCGTTCTTTACCCACCACGCGAAAATACCACTCCCATGCCTCAGGATTTATGGGTTCTCCTACCGTACCTAAAAGTCTTAAACTTTCTAAAGAACATTTATTGACCGGTTCATCCCCCTCTCTCATAAGAGCTCTTATCGCGGTAGGCGCTGTATAAAAAATATTTACTTTATGTTTATCAACAACCTGCCAGAATCTTTCAGGCCCGGGATAAGTGGGTATTCCTTCAAACATAAGAGATGTAGCGCCATTTATTAAAGGGCCGTAAACAATGTAACTATGCCCCGTTATCCATCCTATATCAGCGGTACACCAGTAAATATCATCTTCTTTTATATCAAAAATATATTTGTGAGTAAGTGATGTATATACACCATATCCGGCTGTAGTATGCAGCACTCCTTTTGGTTTGCCCGTTGAGCCCGAAGTATATAATATAAAACAAGGATCTTCAGCATTCATTAATTCTATCTCGCATTCATCTAAAATATCAGAAGAGTTGAATTCTTCATGAAGCCAAATATCTCTGTCATTATCCCATTCATCGGGAATGTCGCCCGTTCTTTTTATAACTAGTACTTTTCGAACTTCAGGACAGGATTTTAAGGCTTTATCAGCATTTTGTTTTAAAGGTATAATTTTCCCTCCACGGTATCCGCCGTCAGCTGTTATAAGAAAATCAGATTTCGCGTCTAAAATTCTATCTTTAATTGACTCGGGACTAAATCCGCCAAATATTACAGAGTGGATGGCTCCTATTCTTGCGCATGCTAGCACTGCCACGGCAAGTTCAGGTATCATAGGCAGATAAATTGTAACCCTGTCTCCTTTTTTTACGTCATATTTTTTTAATACATTGGCAAATTTGCAAACCTCTTTATAAAGCTCCTCATAAGTGTAGGTTTTATTTTCATTGGGAGAATCACCTTCCCATATTATAGCTGTTTTGTTTTTTCTGTCTGTTTTTAAATGTCTATCTAGGGCATTATAGCATAAATTAAGTTTTGCTCCTTCAAACCATTTTATTTTAGCCGATTCGAAATTAGCTTCTATAACTTTATTCCACTTCTGGTGCCAGTCTAACAGATCTTCGGCCTGCCGGCTCCAAAATTTTTCGGGATCGGCAATACTTTCATGATATATTTTTTTATATTCATCCATTGATTTACACCGGGCCTTAGATACAAAATCCGGGTTAACTTTTTCGGGATAATAAATTTTTTCGCTCATACATTCCCCACTGGAGGCTTTAAAAACCTTATATATTTTATTAATCGAATATACCAAAAATCATAAAGTGCCTGTCAAGAGAAAAGATCAAATAATAATAAACCTATGCGCATAAATAGAAACAGATTGCCTTAATAATTGACGCTGTATATTCGTTTACAATTCTGCGAATTCGTGATTATGCCTCAAACTATAAAAGAAATTATATTAAATGAAATAAAAACAACTGTTAATGACTTAAAGAACGAGTTAAATATTGAAATACCGGCCGATTATCAATATAAAGTTGAATATCCTCCTGATTTTAAATTCGGAGATTATTCAAGTCCCGCCGCTATGGATATGGCCCGTTATTTCAAATTAAATCCACGGCAATTAGCTTCAGATATAGTAAAAAAACTTCTTGAAAATAATGACTTTAAAAAACTTATACGAGAAATTAAAATTGAAGGGCCGGGATTTATTAACTTTTTCATTTCTGAATATTATCCGCAAAACCTGCTGAATAGTAATTTCTCTTTTTCTGAATATATTAAAAACCTTTTTCCTAAAAAAGAAAAACCATCTTTTATATTTGAATTTGTTTCGGCCAACCCTACCGGTCCTTTAAATATTGTTTCTGCTAGAGCTGCGGCGGTAGGCGATTCTATCTGCCGAGTTCTTTCTGCCTGCGGCTATAACGTGTATAAAGAGTACTACGTTAACGATTTTGGAAATCAAGTAAAACTCTTAGGAGAATCATTTGCCTATAGGTTCGCCGAGATTAATATAAGAAAATAACTCTTCCAGCAGACTGCTATCAGGGTGAATATATTACAGAAATTGTAAAAAATATTAACAAAGCTACTCTACCTGAATTCATATTAAATATACCAGATGATGAAAATTTATTTTTAAGCTGGGTACAACAGGCTGGGGAATACTTTTCTTGCATAGGTATTGAAAAACTTCTTGATACACATAAAAACGATTTATCAGACTTTAGGGTTTCTTTTGATAATTTTTTCTCAGAAAAATCACTTCATGAAAACAATAGCGTTGAAAATACTTTTCTGGAACTAAAAGAAAAAAATCAAATTTATGAAAAAGACGGTGCGTGGTTTTTTAAAAGTTCTGATTTTGGCGATGATAAAGACCGTGTGATAAAAAGAAATGACGGGCGTCCCACTTATCTTTTAGCCGACATTGCTTATCATAAAAATAAGGCCGATAGAAAATTTGATAATATTTATGACATGTGGGGTCCTGACCACCACGGATACATCGCGCGAATGAAAGCCGCAATGCAGGCACTAGAAATATTGATAAATCATGATTTTAAGGTATTAATTGTACAACAGGTAAATTTAATTGAAGATAAGAAACCAATAGTAATGAGTAAAAGACTAGGAAAATTTCAAACAATGAAAGATTTAACAGAAAAAATACCCGTGGATGTATGCCGCTATTTTTTTAATACACGTTCACAAAGTTCTCATCTTGATTTTGATTTAGAATTAGCTCTTACTGAATCAAATCAAAATCCGGTTTACTATATTCAGTATGCCCACGCGCGAATTCATTCTATTTTTAGAGAAACAACGATTAACTATAATGATAATCTCATTCTTAATGAAATTCCTGAACAATGGTTTTTTACAGCTAAAAGAAATGATTTGCTTTTTTATCTGCTTAAATTTCCAGAAGAACTCTATGAGATAAGTAAAAACTTAGAAGTACACAGGCTTTCTTCTTATCTTTATCAAACAGCTTCTCTCTTTACGGCTTTTTATCATGAAAAAGAAAATCATATTCTAGAAAAATTAAAAAACAACCCAAATGAAGGAATATTTTTATTGAGCATATGTAAATTTACCGCTGATACAATTGCCTATGGTCTCAATTTGCTCGGTGTATCAGCGCCTCAAAAAATGTAATATGTCAGTTAAATTTGCGGTAAGAGTTGAAGGCGGTTTTGAAAGCGCTCACTTTCTTTATAACTATTATCCCAATGGTGATAATGAAGAACTACACGGACATAGTTTTAAGGTTGAATTATTTTGTGCGTCAAAAACTATAAAAAATGGGATAAGTGTTGATTTTATATTTATAAAAAAACTTCTTGATGAAGTTGTAATAAAACTAGATCATAAATGTTTAAATAATCTGAGCGCCTTTCAAAATATAAATCCTACCGCAGAAAATATTGCAATATATATAGAAACACAAATTAAAGAAAAACTGCCCGAAAATACTAAAATAACTGAAATAATAGTTTGGGAAGGCCCCGTTCATCATATTTCTTATTTTCCACCTGCTTCTTAAAAAACCGCCCCTAAAAAGGGGCGGTAAAAAAGGGGATATTGGAGGCTATTTAAGGTGGCATTTAAGAAACAATGTTATGTTTCTTATATAATAGACGCATAAACAAATGAAAAACAAACAAATTTTTTTATTTATTTTGCCTTAAGTATGTTTTTTACTTTTTTATTAAGTAAGTAAATAATATTAAAGCAATAATTAACTCAAGAGATGAAGTACCCGTTTTTAATAAATCTTTTACCTCACTGCCTATTTTGTTTAAAAAAATAAATTTTTTTCCTAATATAATATTTAATAAATACAATACGGGAAGCAGGTAAAGTAAAAATTTTAACGAAACTCTTAAAAATTCGATAAATTGATTTATTTTATCAATCGACTTTTGCATTCTAACCTCAGGATTTTTTTATTTAAATTATCGGTAACAGATTCTTCAATCTATAACCGGTAGGTGTTCAAAAAAACAGGGAAAATAAATAAATTTTCAAACGGCGACCCTTTATAACTAACTAATTTAATAATTTAAGGGAGAGTTAATAGGATGGTACCCCCCTGAAGCGATTGGAATATTTTCAAAATAATGGTCTATACGAAAAGGCAAAAAATTTAATATATTTCTTGATATTGTTGGTTCTCTATCTTGAATAATA
>JAOUOS010000029.1 GCA_029880285.1 Spirochaetia bacterium | reverse complement strand
TATGCCAAGTTCTAATGCTTTGTTTTCAATAATAGAGAATTTTTCATCTGGTATTTCTAACGTTAATTTCATTAATAACAAAATAATTTTAAAAATATACTTTGGCAACTCTTTTTTGGCCGTAATTTTTTATTCTGTTAGAGGCGGGTTTCACCGGCTATGCCGGTACGAGCAACCCGCCTCAAGTTTCTCATTCTGTTAGCCATACGTTTAAACGTGTGGCTAACAGAATGAGAGATAAAATCTCTAATCGAATGGTCGCCGTTAGCGACGCTACCTGTAGGCTTGTGCTTTGAGCGAAGCGAAAAATGTAACGAGGCGACAAAATAAATATCACTGTATTTACTTGACTCTGTATTGTATATTTAATATTATAATATAGACAGATATAATTATGGATAAAGATTTAATTACAACAGATAAAGACATTCTTGGGGGTACTCCTGTTTTTAAAGGCACCAGAGTGCCTGTTCAAGCTTTATTTGATTATTTAGAGGCTGGCGATTCTATAAATACTTTTCTGGCAGATTTTCCGACTGTTAGCAAAGAGCAGGCTTTGAATCTTTTAAAATCGGCAGAAAAATCTTTATTATCAGTGAGTTAAATTTGAAAATTCTTTTAGATGAGTGTATACCGAAAAGATTATATTCCGAAATCGCCCGATACTCGCACAACATTCCTGCCGATTAACCCTTTTGAAAGACAATAGAAAATCGCTATGACCAAAGGTCACACAAACAAAAAGGAGATAATAATGTAATCGATATAAATGAAGCTAATTTTTTATCTCAAAAAAACTCCATCGCAGCCACAATCGCACGGCCGGTTTTGAAGTCAAATTATACATCTACCTTATACTTAAGTTTTAATTCATCGCCGCAAAAGCCTCGTATACCCCAGTTCTCTTTTGGCGTCTCAATAATAGTTATTTCAACGTCATTTGGATGAATGCTGGCCTGATTTTTAATATTGGTAAAAATTGTCTGAATAAGTTTTTTCTTTGCCGCTTTTGAGCGGCCCTCAAACATTGATATTTCAATAATTATATAATTGTCAGTTCGTTCCTTTGAAAAAATGAAATTTTCTTTTTCAAGAGATATGAACCTGTGAAACTTTTTTTCAACAGGATATTCAAGAGCCGTTATTACAGAGTCATGAATCGCTTTTGAAATAGCCTTTCTATTTTTATTTATATTTTCTTTTAATCCGTATATTTTTATCTGCGCCATGATATCTCCTTATTTCAATTTATTTTCTCTATAAATTCTTTTGCGGTAAAAAGCTGTACACCTATACTTTCGAGCTCTTTTTTGCCTCTTTGATAAATTCCTGATATCGCGTCAGAAATTGCGTAAACATTATAATCCCTTTCACTGGCTTCATAAATAGATGTTCTGGGACAATTGGGAAAGTTTACGCCCATAAAGGATAATGATTTAATACCTTTTACCTGAAGAATTTTATGCAGTTTCGTATTATAAAAAGCTCCCCAGCGCGGTTTATATAAAATTATTTCATCGTCTCTGATTTTCTGAGGTTCACCTGATAACAATAGATTACAATTTAAATTTATATTTTCATTGGGAAGAGCTTCTTTAAAAATCTCTGTGCCTTCATCGCCGGGAGAAAGTATTTTATTGCCCGCCTTTATTATTTTTTTTCTTACCGGTTCTGCGTTAGAGCCGTCTTCAAGATAAATTCTAACAATATGAATAATGGGTATATTTTTTTTTCGCGCAAGACTTAAAATAGCCTTTAGGTTATTCAATATTTTATTGGTACCCGGTATTTCAAGTTTTCGACCTTTAAGAGTGTCTCTTTGAAGATCAATGGTAATAATTGCCAGATTTCTCTTCACATTAAATATTGCTTTGCGGTTTTCTTCTTTGTATAATTTCATGTAATTTTATAGTGTCAGGTGTTTGAATATTGAATTCTTTTCCCAGCTTGATTATAGAACTTGAAAATAAGTCTCTTTCATCTTTTTTATTCTGTATTTCAAAATCTCTCTGAAAAGATGTTTTGGCCCCAAAAGGAAAATCATTTGCCTTATTAAAAGAAAAATTTATAATATCAGAAGGCAGGTTTATATTTTTCTTTTTAGAAAGCTCATAAATTTCATTCATAACAGAATGTATCATTGAACTTAATTCGTTTGATTTTAGTACTTCACCCAGAGTTTTTTCATAGGCGGCGGTGACCAATCCGAAAGCCGCGATAAAGATATATTTTTTCCAGATTTCGTTATAGATATTATTAGTATTTTCAAATTTAATCATACTTTGATTAAAAAGATTGATCATATTATCTAATGAAATTATTTTATTATCAGGATGATTACCAAATAATATTTTGCATGCGCCGCCTTTTTGAATAATTTTACCGGGAGAATCAATATGGGTTCCCACATAAACACAGGCCGGTATAATTATTCTATTTTTTAATATTTCATTTATACGTTCATATATATCAATTCCGTTAAGTAAAGGCAAAACGATAGAATTTGAATGTAGTTTTTTATCAACAGAGATCATAATATCTTTTAAATCATAAGATTTTACGCAAACAATGGCTAAATCTAATTCAGGAAGTTCATTGATGTTATCTGTGGCCACAGCCGACCGGCAAACAAAATCGCCGTCAGTTTGCGTTGAAAGATGCAGACCATTTCTTTGAATTTCTTTTAAATGATCGCCTCGGGCAATAAAAAAAACTTTTATAGCCTTGTTGCTTTTCATATAATGACATATCTTACCTCCAAAGTATCCGCCAACTGCGCCCGTACCTATAATACCTATTTTTTTTATTTTCATAATTTTTTACGCGGCAGAAATTTGTAACATTTCATTGGCCCCTTTTTGAAATTCATAGTCTACTCTTTTTATGTTTTGTCATAATACTATTGAAGTTCGCTGGCCCGTCTGCGCAGCCTAAAATATTTTTCTTTAAATCATCTTTTTTCAAAGAAAACATTTTTATATATTCTTCATATGATCTACCCCAGGGGACGATGCTTTTTAATTTAAATTTCATTTTTTATTAATATAATATATTTTCTATAAAGAAAAATTGTATCATACTTAATTTTAAAAGCTTTTAAAAATCGATGATTTATTTTTAAAAATCGCTTTTTTTCTAAAATCAGAAAGCAAAACAAAAACTTCAGGTTAAGCAGCTACAAAAAGAGATTGTCACTATATTTAGTTATATGTAATTAACTATTTAGGGAAAAAAATGAATAATTGGCTTGAAAATAATGAAGAACAAATTGAATATTTTATAAAATCTAATGATATTATATTAGTTGGTAGAAAATACCATATTGATCTTTTATTAAAATTAATTATTTTTTATAACAAAACTAAGAATTCGAATTTTTTAGACCTTGGTTGTGGAGATGGAAGTATTTCAAAAATAATTCAATCAAAATTTCCAAATAATACAATTGATTTGTTAGATGGTTCAAATATGATGATTCAAATACTTCAAAATAAATTTAAAAGTAATAATTCAAATATTATAAATATGAATTTTAATGAATGGATGAATCTAAATGTTGAGAAAAAATATGATCTTATATTTTCTTCAATGGCAATACACCATCTGGATTATTATAATAAAAATAAACTCTTTACAAAAATATATACAGCATTAAAATATGATGGTCTATTTGTAAATATAGATGTAGTTAAACCGGTAACTAAAGATATTGAAGATTTTCATTTCATGATGTGGGAAAATTCAATTATAGAAAAAACTAATAATATTGATGAATCAAAAAAACATGAAAATTTACCATCAAATTATAAAAATAAAACAGAAAATAAGCCATCAACTTTAAAAAGTCAGCTTTACTTACTTGAGAATATTGGTTTTGAAGATGTTGACTGTCATCATAAAGATGGTATTTTCGCGATGTTTTCAGGAGTGAAAAAATGAAAAACTTATTTAGATATTTGTTATTATTTTTAGTTTCAACCGTTCTCATTTTTTCAGGTTGTACCAACGAGCCATCAGAAGAGTCCAATGTACAAACACCCAAAATCTGCGGAAACGGAATCGTTGAATCAGGTGAGGCCTGTGATGACGGAAATACCTTAGAAACTGATTCTTGCTTGAGCACGTGCGTAGCGGCTTCATGTGGTGACAATTATGTTCAGGCCGGCGTAGAAGAATGTGATGACGGCAATACCGTAGAAACTGATTCATGTTTGAGCACGTGCGTAGCAGCTTTCTGTGGTGACAATTATATTCAAGCCGGTATAGAAGAATGTGATGACGGCAATTTAACAGACGGTGACGGTTGTGAGTCAACCTGTATTTTACCCAGATGCGGTAACGGAATTCTTGATATAGGCGAAGGCTGTGATGACGGTAATGTTACAAATGGTGACGGATGCGAATCAAACTGTGCGTTACCTACATGCGGTGACAGCATTGTTGATGCCGGTGAAGGTTGTGATGACGGCAATGCTGATGATACAGATTTCTGCTTAAGTACCTGTGTATCGGCTTCCTGCGGTGACAATTATGTTCAGGCTGGCGTAGAAGAATGTGATGACGGAAATTTAACAGACGCAGACACTTGCCAGTCAACATGCCTTTTACCCGTATGTGGTGATGGTATTCTTGATGCAGGTGAAGGCTGTGATGACGGAAATTTAATAGACGCAGACACATGCCAGTCAACCTGCGCGCTGCCTACATGCGGCGATGGTATTCTTGATGCAGGTGAAGATTGTGATGATGGCAATTCAGATGACACAGATTCTTGCTTAAGTACCTGTGTCACGGCCTTCTGCGGCGACAATTATGTTTGGGCAGGACTAGAAGATTGTGATGACGGTGGTATTCAAAGTGCTGCCTGTGAAGCCAATTGTACCCTGCCTGTTTGTGGAGACGGTATAATTAATGAATATATTAGTGAAGTTTGTGATGATAATAATAACATAGACGGCGATGGATGCAGCGCGGCATGTACAGCAATTACTGTTACAGAACCTGATGTATTCGAAACAGATAACACCCCGGCTACTGCCAGTGCAATAGCGCTTAATAGCAGCCAATTTCACACAATACATATAAGCGGAGATATTGACTATATTAGTGTAGTAATTACAGACACAAGCAAAGTATATACTTTTAAAACTACCGATGGAACAGGCTTATGTGACATGGATACGATAATTTACCTTTATGATACTAATGGTACAACGCTTTTGAAATCTGATGATGATTCCGGTTATGGTGGTTATGGTTCTTGCTCTCTGATTGTTTACCAGTTTTCAAATACGGGTACCTATTATATTAAAGCAAAAGGATTTGGAACCGAAACCGGCAATTATGTATTTGAAGTCTATGACTATGCTCGCTCAAATGGCAGTCCGACTGCTAGTACAACCGGCTCAATGAAGCTCGTAGGAGTAGGTAATTCCGCTTCACTGTTAGGTACTTCTTCATATGATTCAGATTCTGAGATATGCAGCGGATCGGGTATCACAGCCTACCAGTGGCAAATTATAAACGCGCCAGCGGGTTCTTCAGCGTCAATAATAAATGATACATTAGCTTCAGCAAGTTTTACGCCTGATCTTGCGGGAACTTACGAGATTCTGCTGACAGTAACCGATGATACAGGCCTTTGCGCCGGTGGGAATAAGACAAATACTGCAATCCATTATCTTGAAGCGGTGTCATGGCCGCCTGCGCCTGTAACACCAATAACCGAAAGTATGACAGCTACTTCAGGAGAAATCATTTCAGCCGGAGATAAAATATGGTATTCGTTTGAGGCGAACGCGGGGTCAATCTATGCTCTTTTCTGGAATGATGAATTTAAGGGTGATGGTACACAGACCGGCGATATTAGGGTTTCAGCTTTAAGTTCATCAGGTCCTTTTTTTGTTGCTTATGACAGCGGATACGCAAGACCCGGCGTTATTAACGCGGTATCGACTGAAACAATTTATGTTTTAGTCGAGGGTTTTCAATCCCACAATACAGGTACTTTTACCATAAAACTTCTTCCCACTGACGCAACCGGTAGAATATATAATAATAATTTTGATAATCCGTTGAATGTTAATTCTGATGCGGGAATATACATATCGCTTGAGGCAACTTCAGGAACCAGCTATACCGTATACTGGGATGACTTGATTGAGGGAAGCGGAACATATAGCCTTGATGCAACGGTTAGTGCCTATTATTATGACGGTTCTGTGCTGTTTTCAGGAGTAGATTCTGGTTATATCACGGGCCAGAGTTTTACAGCAAACCAAAATGGTCCTGTATTTATACACATAAGCCCGGCCGTCGGGGGATCTACCGGCACCGTTGGTCTCAAAGTTAGTACGCCCTAACACACATGCCTGTGTTGGTTTTTCAAAATAATAGCTTTAAAATAAAAACGAATGTAACTTAATAATATAAAGATTAAACATCCATTTTAGAAGGAGTTATCTGATGACAAAACATAAAAACAGTTCTCAGGATGACATATGTTGTCCCGAATTTCACCCTGAAAAATGGAATGAAAAGACTATCAAATGGAAAAATAAACCGTTTATTAAAGAAAGTATTCCCGCGTTTTTTCATATTCCCTTTCCTCCGATGATAGGAAGAAAGATAAAGAAAATGATGGCTCTGGCTGAAAAGGCAAATAAAGAAGAAAACGATAAAGAAAAGGTTCTCATAATGTTTACTGATCCTACTCCTTTTAAATCAGAAATTTATATTTCAGTAACCGGCGAAGTTGAAGGCGCCAATAACGCTCCATTGACGGGAACTTTTATAACCAAAGTTTTTGACGGCGGTTATAACCAAATACCAAAGTTCGTTAAAATCATGAATAAATATCTGGAAGAAAAATCAAAAAAGGCTAAAAATTATTATGTGCATTATGCTTACTGTCCGCGGTGTCTGAAAAAATTTGGACATAACTATATGATCTTATTTGCCAAAATAATTTAGGATAGTTGCCTCATGAATGAGAAAGCTCTGGAAAAAGAAATCTTTAAGACGGGCAATGAAATTTATGATTTGATAGAAGACAATGTTCCTTCTGTATTTGAAACAAAAACATGGGCCGGTAAACTCTTGAATTGGACCATGAAAAGAGAAGATTTCAAGATTGCCATTTTTCGTTTTATTGACGCTCTGCCTTCACTGAGAAATGATAAGGATGTTTCAAAATTATTTTTTGAATATATTCGTGAAATAGATTCGCCGCTGCCCCATTTTATTACTGAAGGCTTTTCAAAAGGCGGTATTATTCAGGCGGCAATCGGACGTAAAATAAGAGATTCCATTGAATCTTTGTCGAAAAGTTTTATCGGCGGATCAAATTATTCTGCGGTTCTGCAAACCCTACGAAAAATAAGAGAATCGAAAAGAGCATTTACTGTTGATCTTCTCGGCGAAGCCGTTTTAAGCGAACATGAATCTATACTTTATAAAAATAGATATTTAGAGCTCATTTTGAAGATTTCAGAAGAAACTTCAAAATACCAGAGAGACGGACTTTTAGACTACAGAAAAGATGTACAGATTCTACCTGCCGATATTTCTCTTAAGATTTCTTCATTTTTTTCCCGCATCGATGTTTGTAATTTCAAAGATTCTGTAGAGCAAATTGTGTCTTCGTTGAGAGATGTATTTGATTTGGCGATAAAACATAATACTTCGGTAACGTTAGACATGGAAAAATACTCACTAAAAGATATTACGTTATCAGTATTTCAGAAAATTTTATATTTATATCCCGAGTTTCATGATGTCGGCATTGCCATTCAGGCATACACTCTTGACGCAGAAGAAGATTTGAAGAATATTATCTCAATTGCAGAGAATAGAAAGAGAAAGGGAAATCCGGCATTGTCTGTTCGTCTGGTGAAGGGAGCCTACTATGATTATGAAAATGTTGTGCATAAAAGAGACGGCTGGCCGGTACCCTTGTTTACTGAAAAAAATGAGACTGACACAAACTATGAAAAGCTGACACGCCTTCTTCTCGATAATAGTGAAACAATAAATACAGCCATTGCCAGTCATAACATAAGAAGCATTGCTCATGCCATTGCTTATGCGCGGTACAAAAAAATAGAGGCAAACCGGTTTGAATTTCAGACTATATACGGAATGGCTGAACCTGTCAAAGCCGCTCTTACAAAAATGGGTTACCGGGTTAGAGAATATGTGCCAGTGGGCGAGTTTTTACCGGGGATGTCTTATTTTGTAAGAAGACTTCTTGAGAACACTTCGAATGAATCTTTTTTGCGAGATACATTTGTTGAAAAAAAAGAAAGAAAAACTCTGCTTCAAAAACCGGTATCAATATTTGTTGAAAAAAAAATCTTCGAAGTAACGGAAAAAAAAGAAAATGATTTTACGAATATGCCCTTGCTTGATTTTACTATTTTCAAAAATAGAGAATTATTTCAAACAGCCGTCGAAAAAACAATGCATCGTAAACATTATGAAATTTCACCTGTAATTAATGGCAAAAAAATTGAAACGAAACTAAAGTTTCATTCTGTTAATCCTGCTAATCCCGAACATATCATAGGGATTGTATCTGCCGCATCCAGAAAAGAAGCCCAAATGGCAGTTGAATCCGCAAACAAAACTTATCATAATTGGAGTAGTTTTTCGCCTGAAGAGAGAGCGTCAATATGCTTTAGAACAGCCCAAATCATGAGAAAAAAACGCTTTCATCTTGCTGCCCTTCAACTTGTTGAAGTGGGCAAAAATTATCACGAAGCCGATGCCGATGTTTGTGAGGCCGTTGACTTTTTAGAATATTACGGCAGACAAGCGATTGCTCTGTCTAAAAGAAAAAGCCTGGAACAGTATCCGGGAGAATCTAATTATATCGATTATATTCCAAAAGGGGTCTGTGCCGTTATATCGCCGTGGAACTTTCCGCTGGCGATAACAACAGGTATGACAACGGCCGCATTGGTTTCGGGTAATACCGTTATATTAAAGCCCTCGTCTTTATCGCCGGTAACAGCCTATGTGCTTTATGAAATTTTCAAAGAAGCCGGTTTGCCTGACGGAGTATTAAACTATCTTCCCGGTTCGGGTTCTAATATTGGCTCTTTTCTTTCTTCTCATCCCGATATCGATTGCATTGCTTTTACCGGATCAAAAGAGGCGGCCATTGATATTAAAAAGAAAGCTTCTGTCGTAAACAACCCCAAAAGAGGTGTTAAAAATGTGATTGCAGAGATGGGCGGTAAAAATGCCATAATCGTAGATGACAGCGCTGATTCTGACGAGGCCGTTTCAGGCATTATCAGTTCATTTTTAGGTTTTCAGGGACAAAAATGTTCTGCTTGTTCACGGCTGATTATTGTTGAAAACCGATATGACGAAATTATAAAAAGAATCATTCAAGTTATAAAAGAACTACCGGCAGGAAATCCGCAAAACCCCGCCAATATCATTGGTCCCTTAATCGATAAAAGCGCGGTACAAAAAGTAAAAAAATATATATCATTCGGTAAAAAAGAAGCGAAATTAATTTTTTCAAATATGAAAATGCCCAAAGAAGGTTTTTATGTATCGCCCGCTGTATTTACAGATGTAACTTCGAAAGCAAGAATTACAAGAGAAGAAATATTCGGTCCTGTTTTATCGGTAATGAAGGCCAAAGATATCGATGAGGCCATACAAATAGCAAATGACAGCCAGTATGCTTTGACAGGAGGTATTTATTCGAGAAGCCCGGAAAATATTGAAAAGGTCAGAAAATATTTTAAAGTGGGTAACTTATACATTAACCGCAAAATTACGGGTGCTCTGGTTTCTCGTCAGCCTTTTGGAGGTTTTAGAATGTCAGGATTGGGAACAAAAGCAGGCGGCAGCGATTATCTTAAAAATTTTATGAACGCAAGGGTTGTTTCTGAAAATACAATCCGTCGGGGATTCGCGCCTTAAATGATCAAAGAATTAAAAAACAATGCTTCATTTTTAAAAACCGCTTTTTTTTCTAAAATCAGAGGGTGAAATTGAAAATTCTTTTTGAAAAGCGGCAGCAAAATGAGAACTGCTTGAAAATCCGCATTCATATGCTATTTCTGTAAAATTTAATTTGCCTTCTTTTATAAGTCTTTGCGATTGATTAAGTCTTGTTATTAAAAGGTATCTGTGCGGAGATTCTTTTGTTTCACGGCGAAAAATCTGCGAAAAATGTGAAACAGAAAGATGAGCAATTGAGGCCAGCTCTTCAACGGTAATTTTTTTGCTTAAATTTTTGTAAATGTAATCAATGGTCTGATTAACATGAAAATTTTCTGTTATCGTTTCTGTTTTTTTCGATTGGTCCAAATTAATTTCAAAAAGCATTCTGATAAGAATATGTGTTATACGAAGACTAATTCCATAAATAATGTCTTTTTTCCCGGGCGCTTCATTTTTTACCTCTTCGGTAAAAACTTTTATGCTGTCTAACAACCTTGGCGGGGTAGAAAATAAATTTGATGCTGCTAGGTCTTTGAATGAACGATTGTATAAAGCAGCTATCTTTTGCAAAAATTCAAATGGTACAAACAAAGCTAAAAAACGGGACGGCCTTTTTGAAATCAATTCATGATGAGGCATATTTTCCCTTAGAAAAAAAATAGTATTGGGCTTTGAAGAAAAAACTTCTCCATTTAATTCAATCATCCCCAAATCATCAAAATGAACGGTAAACATTACCGTTGGATGCACATGATCTTTTGTGATGGAATATCCACAATACCCGCCTGCTGGCATAAATACCGCCATATCTTCTGAGACAAATTTTTCTACAAAAGTAAGCTCGTTTTCTTCAATTTCTCCGACAAAAGATTTTATTTTTTGTATATCTATTGAACGAGTCTTTTTCATTCATAAACAGAGCAATGAAAGAATATCATGATGTCAAATGAATAATACAGTAGAAATATTCGCAGAGGTATAAATAAAAGAAGTGCTCCGGTACAAACAGATGATAAAATTTCTACTTCTGTGGCTTTTGTTTTATAGATTATACTTTTTTTAATGTCATGATAGTTTTCTATATATCTTCAACAAAAAATAATTTTCTCTTGTCAATAATATATTCATTAGTACATTGATACTCATGCTTTCTTGAAATTGTACCCATATCAAAAATGATTTATATTTAATCATTTATTATTTATTCATATATCTCATTAACTTAATATCGCCTACGTTTTTAGAAAAGCCATGCTTTTCGTAATAAGCAAACATCTCTGGTAGACAATAAAGTTCAAAATGTTTTACGTGCAAAAGTTTTGGATGATTTTGAATGGCTATCATTAATTTATCTCCCCATCCTTTTTTTCGATTGGGTGTAGAAACAATTACATCAAAAATTAACGCTTTGAAAATGTAATCTGTAAGAACCCGCGCGAAACCTTGTAAATTGTTTTGTTTATCTATTAAAGCAAGGCATATTTGTGAACCTAAAACGCATAATCTCGTCTCTTCCAATGTTCGATTTTTTGTAAACCATTCATTTTGGTATAGAACGTGTAATTGTTTAATATGGGTTTCGTTAAGTTCATGAATTATTTTCATATAAATGGATTTATCATTTTTTAACTGCCCCATAAGCGGCAAAGCAGATATTTTTATGCAAGAGTTCTATATGCTTAAACCCAGCTTTTCGTAATAATTCTAATTGATACGTTACCGGTCGCGGCGAATCTTCTTTTTCTATATAGTTAAAAACCTTTTGTTTATATTCTTCACCGCCCATCGTTTTTAAATATTCCCCATATTTTTGCTGCATAAGCTCTTGAACCCCTATTGTTTCATGCGCCACAAGATCAGTTATCCATACGCTGCCACCGGGTGCTGTTAATTCATAAATTTTATGAAAAGCAGTTTCCCAGTCTTTATCGTCGCGCAGATGATGCAAAACAGCCGCAGCGATTATAACACTATATTTTTGTTTTTCAAGTTCTATGGCACGAAAATCACCCTGATATATTTTTATTTTGCCTGAATTGACCTTTGTAATTCTTTCTTTGGCTTTTTCAAGCATAGGGAGGCTTAAATCTATAAGATCAACATCAAAGACCGAAGCATACTGTAAAAGTTTTATTATATTATTTCCTGCGCCGCATCCTATATCTAAAACATTTTTTATATTGGGCGTACACGAGACAGCGGCCTGCGTTATTAGTTCCATTGCAAGGGGAGCGTCAACAGTTGAACTTTGTCCGGTTTCAAGATTTGAAAAACGATCAACATCATTATCAAATCTTTCGCGAATTTCTTCAATGGATGACTTGTTTGCAAAATCTGATTTCATAAAGCTTCGCTTTTAATTCAAATTTTTATTGTGTTCAGGTTTGTCTATAAATTTATTGCATCATTTTACAAATTAGAATATATTTATTTAATACAATTTATTTTTCATCCGAATACTACACGATTTCGTCCCTTGTCTTTAGCTTGATAAAGAGCTTTATCTGCCCGCATTATCATCTCATCTAGATCGTATTTATCATTAATTTTAGCGGTGCCAATAGAAATTGTAACATATTTAGAAGCTGAATTTTTTTGATGTTCTATTTTTAAAGACGCAATGTCATCTTTAAGTTTCTTAGAAAAAAATTCAATTTGTTCCGGTGCTGAATTAAGCAAAAGAAAGGCAAACTCTTCGCCGCCTAGACGAAACGCATAATCACCTGCGCGTAAAGCAGTCTTGCGCATTACCGAGCCTACTTTTTCTAATACTTTATCACCTTTTTGGTGGCCGTATGTGTCATTGTAAAGTTTAAAATGATCGATATCAATCATAATGAAAGTGACCACGCTTTTCTCGCGTTTGGCCCGGCGAAGTTCACGATCTGAAATATCATTAAAATATCTACGGTTAAAAAGACCAGTTAATTCATCTGTAATAGATAGTTCTTCTACTTTCTTCTTATCTGTGATATCCTGACGAATAATGGTATACTCTTTTGTTTTATTATCATTGTTCAAATTGGGTGTAATTACAACATCTGTCCAGAATATTTCACCTTCTTTTGTTATGTTCTTTAACTCTCCATGCCAAATTGTATCTTTTTCAAGCGTTTTACGTATTTCAACAAGTGTTTCTTTATGAACGTCAGGATGAATAAGAACAATGTGGTTCTGGCCGATTAATTCTTCTTGTTTATAATCTGAAATATTACAAAGTGCTTCACTGGCCGAAAGAATAGTTCCATGTTCATCTATGGTTGTAACAAGAACGTTTTGATTGATTATTTCAAGATAGCGGGTCATTGTAATATAAGAATCTTCCAGTTTTTTTTGTATCTGACGAAGCTCGGTAATATCTTGAACGGTACCTATCATACGTAGTGGTTTTCCTGTTTGATCTCTTATTACTTCACCCATCTCATGAACAATTTTTTCTTTATCGTTTATTAACTTAACACGGTGATCTATACTGTAGGGTATATCTTGTTCTAGTGCTGCTTTTACGGCAGATTTTAGCCTTTCTCTATCGTCAGGATGAATAAATTCTAAAAAAGTTTCATATTTAGGGCTGAAAAATTTTGGTTCTATTTCAAAAATTTGATATATTTCATCGGACCACCAAAGTGTATTTGTTATAATGTTCCAGTCCCAGTTTCCTATATGAGCGATGTTTTGAGCACGGGTTAGACTTTCTTGGGTTCGGTTAATTTCTTTCTCTAGTTTTTTCTTTTCAGTTATGTCAACACCTATACATATAATATTACTTGATTTTTCATTTTCATCGCGAATACTTGTACCTGCCCAAGAAACGCATATCTTTTCTTTTTGTTTGGTTAGCCAATAACTTTCAAATTCTACGGTATTTTTTATTTTTAATAGGTTATCAAAGTTTTTTTTAACTATAGATTTCTCTTTTTCTAAAATAAAGAGGTCAAAAATATTTTTATTAATTATCTCTTCTTGCTGGTATCCACTTATTTTTTCGGCGGTTTTATTGATTCTAATTATTTTTCCATCTGGTTTTAAAACGACTATAATTGTTCCCGCAGAATCAACTATAGCCGTAGAAAAGTCACGCTCTCTTTTCAAGTTGCGTTCTATTTTCTTGCGTTCAGTAATATCAGTTGAAATGCTGCATAATGCATAAACAGATCCATCAGGTTTAAAAAGCGGAAATTTTAATGAGAGGTATTGATATAATTTATTGTCAATAGGCAATACCTCTTCAAAAGAAGATGATTTACCTTCTTCAAGTACTGTTTTATCATTTTTCTGAAGATCTTGGGCAATTTCTAGTGAAAATATATCATTATCAGTTTTTCCTATGACCCATTCATTAGCGACATGAAATAGTTTTTCATATTGTTTGTTAATTAGTAAATACTTACCTTCGATATCTTTTATAAAAATAACAGCTTCTGTATTGTCTAAAAGTGCCGTTAATTGATCCCGTGATTTACGCAGTTCTTCGGTCTGTTCTTTTATTTTTTTTTCAAGGTTTAAGTTTAAGTTTTCAATTTCAGAACGCTGAACATTAAGAGTACTCGCCTGTAATTCAATTTCTTCAATATTATTTTTTATTTTTGAACTCATCTCATTAAAAGTATTTGCAAGAATACCAATTTCGTTTTCACTATCAACAAATATCTGACCGTGATTACGATCTTCGGCAAGATTTTTAGCCGCCTGTGTTAACATATATAAGGGGCGTGTTAATGTTCGTGAAACTCTGTATGATAAAAAAAGTATTATAAAACCAATTAGAAAAAACAGGAAAAAAACAAATCTCGTTTGCCGTTCTAAAGGAGAAAAAACTTCATCTATATCTATTTTAACTACCATAAACCAGTTTAATGAAGGTATTTCTGTTAAAAAGGCGAGAACTTCTTTTTCACGGTAATCGTGATCAACGACAATACCCCGTTCGCCGCGTATAGCACGTAATAGAGGAATAGGTGTAGCATAATTTTCAATTGGTTTTTCTTTTTCAGAATGGTATCGCAGTGGAGTTGTAAAAATCGGTTTGTTGTCTCTAAGCACACCTGTTACTACTTCTCCCGTTAAACCTAAACCGGTATAGTCTTTGATTATCTTAAACAATTCAACTATATTTATTTGAACTGCCATAACACCTATAATTTGATTATTTTTTAACACAGGCACCGCGATAAATGCAGCTTCTGCATTTGAAGGTTCATAAAATTTGTAATCAGACACTTTTGGCTCTTTTCTCAAAAGAGCATTTTTAAAAACATTCATCAAGCCAGAATTTATAAAATCGGTATCGTACAAATTTTTATCTAGATCGTTTTCTTTAGCTACCGTATATATAATATCACCCTTTTTTGAGATAAGAAAAAAATCATAATATTCATGATATTTAATAAAATCTTCAGTAATTGGCCTGATTATGTTTTCTGTCTTTTGATAATTCTTAGACAATATTCCTTCTGAAGAAGCTGCTTTTTCGAGAGTACTGAAATATTCGACTATGGTAGAATTCATAGACATAAATTTTGCCTCTCTTAACTTGCTGTAAATATATTCATTAATACGTATTACTTTATGTTGAGCAATAACTTCAAGATTTGATTTTATTTGTGAAGCTATAATTTCACGATCATTATTATAAGTAAGATAAGTGATACTTGTCAACGGAATTAATCCTATTATCAGAAACCACACTGTAATCTGATAAAATATTTTAGATGATAATATTTTTGCCAAATTGTATTTCATATTGTCTCTTATTTCATTATATACAAATTAATTATAATAAAAAATTAATTTGTATATAATTTTTTATCTGTTTATTTTTTATTATTCAATTTCTAAAAAAACCGATTTTACAGTATGTCATTACATTTGATATCAAAAATTAAAAAACAGTTGATTTGAATTCATAAAAGAATTTGTTATCCTACTTCTAAATGAAAAAAGTTAAATTTAAAAAATATTCAGATTTATATTACTTATTTATATTGTTTTTTATAATCATTATTTCTGTTTATCTGGTTCTGGGGCATATAGAAAAAAATGAAACATACCAGATTAAAGAAAATCTTGAATCTATATTAAGAATAACGCATGACAATATAAACAGATGGAAAAAACACCGTATTTACAAAATTGAAATAATCGCTTCATCCCATGAAATAAAATCATTAACTCAAACTTTAATTAAAACTTCGAGACAAAGTAAAATTTATAAATCGGCAGTAGATAAAATACAGGTTTATTTACAACCAAAGCTGAATGAACTTAACGATGATAATTATTATATTCTTTCGCCAACATTGGTAAATCTTGCTTCGTTTGATACCGGTACTATTGGTAAAGAATATTTTAATAAAGAAAAATTAGAGAAAATACATAATATTTTTACGGGTAATTCTATATTAACAACGCCTTATTTTTCAAAATTTTCAAAAAAAGCAGAAATGATTTTGGGAACGCCTATAAAAGATAATTCTGGTAATATTATAGCCGCCTTGTTATTTTTAGTTCCTCCTGAAAATGAATTTACGCAAATTCTGCAACTGGGCAAGGTTGCTATGACAGGCGAAACTTATGCCTTTGATAGAAACGGCAAACTAATTAGCGAAAGCCGGTTTAATAATCAGTTAAGAAAAATTGGTCTTATTAAAGAAAATGAAAAAGGGATATTAAATATAAAAATTGAGGACCCTGGCTATAATTTGCTTGAAAATTCTGAAAAAAGTCATGAAGGCAGCGTGAAATCTTTTACGAAGATGGTAAAAAGCGCTCTTTCTGAAAAATCGGGCATAAATCTTGAAGGTTATCGTGACTATAGAGGAGTAATGGTAGTAGGAACATGGCTTTGGGATAATTATTTAAATATGGGTATTGCAACAGAGGTAGACAAAAGTGAAATATACAGACATTCTTATGAAACTTATTTTCTTATAACCGCTCTAGTTTGTATTATAACTTTACTGTCTTTACTATATGGGAATCGATTAAAAAAATCATTAAAAAACCTTGATATTTTAAGACATAAACTGGAAAAAAACAACGAAGAGCTTGAAAAAGCCAATTATGAACTTTCGCAGTATGCTTCGGTCGTATCTCACGATTTAAAAACTCCTTTGCGGGCCATTCATAGTTATTCTGATTTTTTAATGGAAGATTTAATAGATAGTCTCGAAGAAGAACAAAAAAATTATTTATTGGGTTTAGGTAAGGCGGTTAAACAATCTGAAGCCTTAGTTAATGATATGCTTGATTATTACAGACTGGGTAAATTAAATGTAAAAATAAATAACATTAATGTAAACACTTTTCTTGATGAGTTGAAAACCATGATTCATCCGTCAGAAAAAGAAAAAATTATATTTGAAACAGATATTCAAACATTAAATTCTGAAATTGTTCTTTTGCGGCACATTTTACAAAATCTTATTTCAAACGGTTTTAAATATAATCAATCTAATGAAAAAATTGTAGAAGTAAAAATTATAAATTATGACGAAAATAATATACGAATTACAGTAAGCGATAATGGCATAGGTATAGAACCCGAATACCATGAAAAAATATTCGGTATATTTCAGCGTTTACATCCTAGTGATGAATATGAAGGTACCGGCATTGGTCTGGCTGTAGTTAAAAAAGCGATAGACAAATTAGGCGGTAATATCAAATTAGAATCGAAAATTAACGAGGGAGCGAAGTTTATCATTATACTGCCAAAAAACGAAAGCAAAGGATAAAAAATGAAGACAAATATATGTAGAATATTACTTGCTGAAGATAATGAACACGATATTATATCTATAAAGCGGGCATTTAAAAAAAATAATATTACAAATCCTTTGTATGTAGTTAGAAATGGTCTTGAATGCCTTGATTTTCTTTTTAGAAAAAACCAATACGAAGATCCCGAAACTTCACCCACACCTAATCTTATTTTATTAGATATTAAAATGCCCAAGATGGATGGTATAACCGCCTTAAAAGAAATAAGAGAAAATAAAAATACAAGAAGAATACCGGTGATTATGCTCACGACATCAAAAGATCAGAAAGACGTGGCCGAAAGTTATGATCTTGGGGTAAACGCATATATAGTAAAACCGGTTGGTCTTGATAATCTTTCTGCAGCAATAGGTAAAATAAATCTTTTTTGGCAAATTGTAGAAAAACCTCCTATAGTATAATTTTATGCCTAAAAAAGAAAAGTCTATTAAATTACTTCTAATTGAAGATAATGAACATGATACACTAATTATTTCTAAAACTCTTAAAAGCTCAGAAATTATTTTTGATATAAGAAGCTGCCGGTCGGCAGAAGAAGCAATCAGTATTATTGAAAAGAATCCTGAAGAATTTGAAGTTTTGCTGGTAGATTATTTACTGCCGGGTAAAAATGGTCTTGAGTTTTGCAAAATAATTATAGAAAAAAAACTCGAAATTCCTATAGTTATACTAACCGGCAAAGGTACTCTTGAAGTCGCTGTATCTGCCATAAAAGCGGGTGTCTCTGATTATATTATTAAAGATAACCAATTAAATTTTTTAGAATTTTTACCTTACACCCTAAGAAACGCGTACGCAAAACAGCAAGAAATAAATGCGCGAATATCGGCTGAAAAAGAACTGCTTAAAAACCAGAGAGAATTAAAAATAATAGTAGAAGAAAAAACATCTGATTTATCAGCTACTGTAAAAAAACTTTCAGAAGAAATATCAAAGCATAAAAAAACACAAAAGCAGCTAAGAAATCTGATAAGAGCCAGTCAAAATGATAGAGAAAACGAAAGAATAAAAATTGCAAGAGATATTCATGACGATCTAGGACAAATTCTGGCCTTATTAAAATTAAATCTTTCTATGGTAAAAAGCAATATCCCACCGTCTGAAAAAAATTCTCATGAGACTTTGAATGAATCTTTAAATCTTATTGAAGGCGTCATAAAAACTGTTCAACAAATAGCTGTAGAACTAAGGCCAACAATGTTAGATACATTAGGCCTAAAGGATGCTCTTTTATGGCAGTGCGATAATTTTAAGGAAAAAACGGGTATAAAATATGAAATGAACTTTAATAAAAAAACAATTAATTTAAATAAAGAATTATCTATAGATATTTTTAGAATATTTCAAGAAGCTCTTACTAATATCGTGCGGCACTCTAAAGCTGATAAAGTATCAGCTTCTTTCACTGAAGATAAAAATAGTATAACTCTTAATATTGAAGATAATGGCATAGGTATTAAAGAAAGCAGTATAAACAACATTCACTCGGTAGGGCTAACAGGTATGCGCGAAAGAGTTCATTCGTGGGGCGGCAAAATTAATATTCAGGGCAAAAAAAACAAAGGCAGTATTTTAAATATTATTATACCCGTAAAATAACTAATCATCATGTTTTATGTAAAAATCGCGCTTCTTAAAACGCAAAGAATATACTTTATTCTTTTCATGCTCTTACTGTACGGCACAAAAAAACAAAAGTCAATTGATATCAAACAAACGGTATTAGAATGAAATAAACGCTATACAGCATTGATGAAGGGGGCCTATAAATAAATATTCCTATTTTAAAAAAGACTTGACCTATGTTAAGAGATATTTTTATTGTCAAGTGTTTATTTAATAATATATAATTTTAGAACTTGAAGATGTATTCTGGCGCTTTATATGTTATAGCATATTTTTTTCTTATGAACAGCCTTTTTTATATCTGGCGCGTTAGAGATTTAATAGGTACCACATTAGGATTTTATTATGTTTTTCTGGCATATCATATCTTTTATACCGCTCTAATATACTCTGGTCATATTCTAAGTGTTCCATACCTGATGGGAACAGATACTATTATTGTATCTTTTATTGTTGTTCTGTTATTTTTTAATTTGCAGGCAACTGTAATACCAAAATACAAGTGGCGAAAATCATACTGGCTGTTTTTTTTATATCCTCTGGCACAGTTATTACTATTTTTGCCTTATTTGTTTTTCAATGAAAACACTCAAATTGAAATTATCAAACAAGCCATTAACCAAGAGCAAGTTACTTATTACAATTTTGCATTTATAAAATATCTAAGTTTAACAGGAAATATATCATTAACAATATACGCGACAATTATGATACTTAAAAAATACCGACCTGAAAAAACAGCGCCAAAGCATAAAAAACACGCTCTTTATGCAGGTATTGTTATTTATTTTATACTTTTTCTTCTGACATACCTTTTTTATAAAACTCTGTTAATCTCTTTTTATTTAACCAAAATATCTTTGGTCGAATATTTTTTTCTTTATTCTACTTTATTTCTTTTATATCTTTACTACCAAATATTGCCATACTACGCAAAGCATGGAGGGGTTTATCTGACAACAACAACTTTTAATTTAGAAAAATATTTCAGCCAGTATTTAAATAAGACTGATATTCATAATATTGAAAAATCTTTAAGCGAATTATTTGAAAAAAAACAAATACATAGAATCGAAAATATAAAATTGGGCGATGTCGCCAAGGCGGCAAAAATTACAACTCATCAACTATCAACTTTTATAAATGAACATCTAAATCAAACTTTTGCAGAATTCATTAATACCAAAAGAATTGAAGAAGCTATAAGAATTTTAAGAGAAAAACCTGAAAGCAATATTCTAAATGTATGTTATGATACCGGTTTTAACAGTCCCTCTGTTTTTTATAAGGCATTTAAAAAAGAAACCGGTATGGTCCCCAAAGACTGGTTAAAAAAAAACAAGTGAAAGCAAAAATATTTGGTCAGAGTTAAAATATATCTTCCTGAAAACCAAAAAAGACTTGACCTATGTTAACAGATGTGCTGATTATCAAGTATTTATTTAATAACATATAATTTTAGAATTTACAAATGTATTCTGGCGCTTTATACGTAATTGCATATTTCTTTCTTATGAATAGCCTTTTCTATTTTTGGCGCATAAGAGATATAACCGGTTTTACTTTAGGCGTATATTTCTTTTTTCTCGCGTATAATATTTTTTATATAGTACTTATAAAATCTGGCGCTATTTATGAGGTCCCATACCTTTTGGGAACAGATACTATTGCTGTATCTATTATTATTATTTCTCTTTTTTTACATTTGCAAAGTATGTTTATACCAAAATATAGTTGGAAAAAAATACACTTGCTGTTTTTGTTATACCCCTTGGCACATATATTATTATTTTTTCCTTATTTGTTTTTAGACGAGAAAACTCAAATTGAAATAATAAGAGAAGTTATTTCTAAAGAACAGATTACTTATTATTATTTTTCAACTGTAAAATATCTGAGTTTATTTGGAAACATGTCGTTAACGACTTATGGCACATTTATGATTTCTAGAAAATATCGTCCATCAAAAACAGCGCCAAAATATAAAAAACAAGCAATATTTGCTATAATACTTCTATATTTCTTAGTTCTTCTTTTAACATATCTTTTTTACAAGGTTCTGTTTATTTCATTTGATTTAACAAATATCTCTACAGGTGAATTTATTTTTCTTTATTCCTCATTATTTCTTCTCGAACTACACTATCAGGCTTGGCCATATTACGCAAAGTATGGCAGGGTTTACCTTACAACAACAACTTTTCATTTTGAAAAATATTTTAGCCAGTATTTAGAAAAAGCGGATATTCAACATATTGAAAAATCTTTGAGCGAATTATTTGAAAAAAAACAAATACATAGAATCGAAAATATAAAATTGGGCGATGTCGCCAAGGCGGCAAAAATTACAACTCATCAACTATCAACTTTTATAAATGAACATCTAAATCAAACTTTTGCAGAATTCATTAATACCAAAAGAATTGAAGAAGCTATAAAAATTTTAAAAGAAAAACCTGAAAGCAATATTCTAAATGTATGCTATGATACTGGTTTTAACAGTCCCTCGGTTTTTTATAAGACCTTTAAAAAAGAAACTGGTATGGTTCCCAAAGACTGGTTAAAAAGCACATTAAAATATTAATTACTGTATTCAGGCTAAGGCTTTTTAATAATTTCATTACAAAGGCAATTTCTAAAGTTTTTTATTTCACTTTTATAAAAACGGAAGACAACAAGAAAAAAATATGCTATAAATTTGTTGCGATAAAAAGCAATAGAATGTTTACTAAATAGTAAACTAAATAAATCAAAAAGAAGAAAAGAAGAGGAGAATAAAAAAATGAAAAACAAAAATATAGTAAAACTTTTGGTTATTTGTATTCTTTTAGTTGTTGGGCATTGCGCCAGCGAACCCGAAACCACAACAACTACTGAAAATACAAATAATACAGATACCACAAGTACGACAGATAACACAACAACCACAACAACCACAACAACGACTACTGCCGCAACTGGTGTTTGTATTGTGTCGGGAGTAACAGGTGACTCAAACTGCCCAACCGAAAGTGGAATTAAATATTGTATGAACAATGTACCAGAGGCAGATTGTAATAATTTAGCTGTATTTACATGTGACGGCTCTTTCTCAATTGGCGGCATGTTAAGTAAAGATTATTTTGGTGCCAATGAAACATGCTCAAGTAATTCAAGCTCGTGGTATGACCCATGTACCGCAAATTCAGAAAGCTTTGATTTCATTATCAATGGAACAAATTACAGCGTAACCAGCTGTGGATACTAAATAATAATTGTCTGAAAGAATTAAAAACAATATAAAGGCAAGCTTAAATTTCAGCTTGCCTTTTTTATTCGCCCAACTATGAGCCTAAAAAGAAAGGGTGCCTCGCACCTCTACGGTGTACGAGCAAGGCGAAAGCCTAGATCGGGGTATGCTAAACTTGGTGAAAGGCTAAACATCACATCGCCAACTTGTAACGCAATAGCCGAAGCTCCATAGCTACCGCCGCGTATCATACGTTTAGACCCAACATAAGAAAAATGCCAGTCAAACACCCATTCCCAAACATTCCCGCTCATATCATATAAACCCAGTGTATTGGCTGTTTTGGCGGCCACTATATGGGTAATTATGCCACTATTATCATAATACCACGCGACTAGCCCCGTGGCTGTTGCATTGTTGTAATCGGTGGTGGCTCCGCTTGCGTAATTGCCCAGATAATATTCTCCTGAATCTAGAATATCACCGTCGTTGTTTGCATCGGCAACATATCTTGCCGCCAGTTCCCATTCGTTCATTGTAGGCAGCCTAAAACCTTTCGCGTTCGGGTTTACGTAAGGATCATCTTCACTGCCCAAGGTGCCATATGTAGATGCTCCATTTGTACTTGCTTTTTTGCAAGTCGTATAAGCCGCGTCTATTGTATAAACACATTCAAAAGAAGTACCATTTTGCGCGTTGTAATATTCTGTAAGCGCGTTTGAAAATACCATCGCGTCACGCCAATTAATATGTGTTACTGGTTCCTGATCTGCCTCTGTTGCCGAAGCACCAATACTACCATCATTGCCTTCTCTTCCCGGGTTTGCAACATTATATCCATTGGAATATGCCCAGTTTATAACCGTATACCAAAGTTCATAGGTCACTTCTGTTTCGTTAATTAAATAACCGGTTGAAACAGTTGCTGTTCCACCAAGATCATTTGTGCGTGTAGGAAAGCTTTTAGACGGCACGAAAACTTCAGCAAGTCGTATACCATTTAAAGAATGAATTCTTTTACTGGCGGCGGCAACTACTGAATGAGGCTGAGCGTCTCTTGTAATACCCCCTGAAACATTACCCGAAGCATCAACCGCCGAGATTGAGAATGTATAAACTGTGCCGTTGGTCAAGCCTGTCGCTGTGAAGGTCTGCGTACCAGCAGTTGCCATATCTGCAGCCACATCTGTGCCGTTTGACCATATTATTTCTATATAATCTAAATCACTATCAACAGGATCGATCCAGCTTAAAATTACCTGAGAATCTTCGGCATTGGCGCTAATATAAGTTACATCTTCAGGCGGTTCGGTATCGCTTTGTTCCGCTTCAATAATGGTTACCAGAAAAACTTTGGTATCTGAAGCGCCGTTTATTTCTATTGTCGCAATTAAAAAAACAGAGATATTGCCGCTGCCAAAAGCCGGTCTTGTTACCGTTGCAGTACCTTCTGCAAATGAAATTGCGGGGTTATCACTCGCCCATGTTATAGTCGTTCCGTTTGAACCGCTTGTAGGTACAGTAAAATTTTGCGTGACAGATGTTTCGCTGTCGCCCGCGGCAAAGGTAAAATCTGTAAAATCAAGCTCTGTTTTGTCGGCGGCTATCGCTTCGGCGTCGGTTTGACCTTTTTTTGAACACCATACAAGAGTCATCGAAAGTATCAAAATTGTAATTACTTTCTTTTTCATAAACACCTTTTATAATTCTATTTTAAGATACTATTAAATTAATTTTATGAAAATGTCAATTACATTATTCTATATGTTTTCCAGCTTATTTTTCACAAACGGAGCAGGGCATAACAAAATTTTTATGCGCCGCGAGATGGTTCAAACGGAAAATCCATAACAACAAGCAGAATTTTATATTCTATCAAGACAACGAATAAATGTTTCAATATCTCTTTCTGTAATATGCAAATGGGGTGAAATTCTTAGGGCATTGCCCCGTCTCGATATGAATACATTGTTTTCTGTCAGATTTTTTATAATACCAGAGATTCGGTCTTCTTCGGTATATACCCCAAACATATGCGTACTTAAATATTTTCTGGCGGGCACCATAAATCCTTTTTGTTCAAATTTTTGAATGATTTGCCCATTAATAGCTTTCAGATGATTGCTGATATTTTTTATACCCCATTCGTTTATCTGCTCAAACGCGGTTATTACCGCGGGCAAAATTGTGGCCGTATTTTTTTCGCCCATGTCATATCTTCTGGCACCGGGTAAATAGTTATCATTATAGTTAATCAAATTCGCGAAATCTTCAGAATTTTCTCTGGCCAGCCAAGATTCTTCAAGAGGTCTTTCACCGCGCATTCTTTTACTAACATACATCAGCGAAAATCCATAAGGCGACAAAAGCCATTTGTATCCCGCAGCCACTAAAAAATCAGGATCAATCTTTTCAATATCGATAGGTGAAGCCCCTAACATTTGTGTCGCGTCAAGAACCAGTAAGCTGTTTATCTGTTCACATTTTAATTTGATTTTGTGTAAATCTACAATGGTACCGTCTGTCCAATGGCAGGGTGAAATAGCGGTTACTTTAGTTTCATTTGTAATGCCGGCTAATATTGCTCTTGTCCAGTTATTATCTTTGGGCCTTTGGATGGTTTTTATTTTAGCGCCGGTTTCTTTTGAGACCCGTCGCCACGGCAGTACATTACTGGGGAATTCTTCTTCCATTAGAATAATATTTTCATTCGGCTTAATTGTTTTCTCGATAATTCTGGCTGCTGTACTTATGCCATAACTGGCCGATGGAACTATCGCGTAACCTTGAGACTTGCCGCCGAAAGTTTTAGAAGCGAGAACTCTTATTTTTTCGGCAAGATCAAAAAATTGGCTGGGTTTTTTGTTCCATGGATTTGCTTTTTCAACGACGCCATTAATTAGGGCCTCGGTTGATTTTTTAAGCTGGGGCGAATTACCTGCAACATTAAAGTAAGCAATATCTTCTGGTATGTCAAAAAGGTTTCTGTAATTTTTATTCATAATATTTTTATTTTGAGAGTTCCTTTGCCAGCTCTCCCAGATTAGCGAAGGCGGCTCGGTTTTTTTCTGACCAGAGAGTTCCGCATGAAATTCTAAGACAATGCCGGTAATTTTTTGTGTTTGAAAAAATATGGCCCGGTATAAAACTTATGTTTTTGTTTAAGGCTCGTTTGTATAATGCAAATGTGTCTGTACCGGTTGAAAGCTCAATCCATAAAACCAGACCTCCCTGCGGACGGCTAACGCGCGTACCAGCAGGAAAATAACGGTTAATAAGTTCCTGCGCTATTTGTATTTGTTCCAATAAAATTTTTCTAAGTTTATGCAAATGCCGGTCGTATCCTCCTCTTGAAAGGTACTCGGCAATAATAAGCTGACCCATTGTGTTTGTAGAGCCTGTATTCATAAATTTAAGTTTTTCTAACTGGCCCTTATATCTTCCAGCAGATGTATAGCCTATTCGGTAGCCCGGCGCAATTGATTTTGTAAAAGAGGAACATAATAAAACGATCCCCTTTTTATCAAAAGATTTTACTGTTAAGGGGCGCGATTTTGTAAAATATAAATCGCCATAAATATCGTCTTCAATAAACGGTTTGTCATAACGTTTTAATAACCCGTATAGTTTTTGCTTGTTTTCGTCAGACATTAGAGAACCAAGAGGATTATTAAAATTAGGAGCAAGAAGGCAGGCATCAATGCTTCCATTTTTAAGATGCTTTTCAAGTTCAGAAAGTATCACGCCATCGCGCGGATGCGTGGGAAGCTCTAAAGTTTTTAATCCCAGACCAGCGATAGTCATTAAAACCCCGTAATAAGCGGGCGACTCTACTGCCACAGTGCCGCCATGACGAACCGCCGCTCGAAGAGAAAGACTTAACGCCTCTGTACATCCGCCTGTGATTATAAAATCACTAGGGCTTAAATGACATCCCCAGTCGGCCGCATATCGGCTAAGCTGTCTGCGCAGTTTAATAGAGCCTGTAGGCGATTCATATTTAAGGGGAGCATTATCGCTTCTGCGGCACAACTCGCCGGTTATTTTATTAAGCGCGTTTATGGGTAAAAGTTCAGCAGAAGGTAAGGCGGCCCCAAAGGGTACAATGTTTTCTGTATTTACGCCAGATAAAATTTCTGAAACCGTGTTTTCAATATTTACAAATGAAGCTGTAGAAGGCAGATGGTGAGTTTTAGGTTCAGGCATCGGCTCGCGCATTTTTTTAACAAAATACCCGCTTTGCGGTCGCGCCAAAATAAATCCTTTTTTTTCTAATAATTCATACGCGGCAAGAACTGTAGATACGCTTACTTTTTCCTGCGTACTTAAACGGCGCACAGATGGTAGTTTGTCTCCCGGCAAAAGACTGCCCTCGTTAATTTTATCGCTTATTTTTCCAGCGAGTATCTCATACCTAAGTTTTTGAAGACGCGTATTTAATTTCATACATCCAAAGAAATTTCAACTGTTATGATATCAAGATATTATATATAATCTGTTATGATAACAATTTGCAAAACTGTATCTTTACTTTTCATAATAGATGTGTATAATTTTATCATGAAATTTGCCAGACGATATTGATATAAAAATCTTTCAAAAAGAGGCTCTCAAAAAAGGCGTTGCCGTAATCTCGGGTTCAGCTTTTTATGATGGCGATGAGCCATCAAATTTTATAAGGCTTAATTTTTCAAACGCGTCGCATGAAAATATAAAACGCGGCATAATTGTATTAAAAGAAACCTACGAAAAAATTATACATGAAAACCGGGCAAAAAAAATGGTTAACTGCTTATAAAAAAGGAGAAAGTATGTGTTTCGAAAAACTTAAGAATCGTGAATATGAATTTTATACATGCGATGTATTTACAAATGAAAGATTCTGCGGTAACCAGCTTGCGGTTTTACCATGCGCTGAAGGTCTAAATGGTAAGACTATGCAGAAAATCGCGCGGGAGTTTAATTACTCTGAAACAACTTTTGTAACAAAATCTGAAAAGCCTGACTGCGATTTTAAGGTAAGAATTTTTACGCCGGCTGAAGAACTGCCCTTTGCCGGACACCCTACGCTGGGTACTGCATTTATACTGGCGAACAACATGATGATAAAATCTGAAAGTAAGACCTGTGAAATTACTTTTGAAATGGGAATTGGCCCCGTAAAGGTTCAGGTTAATTATGAAAATAAAAAACCGGTTTTTATGCGCTTTAGTCTTAATAACTTTGCTATTTCTGAAAAAACGTTATTAACAAATGGTGAAATCGCTTCGGCCATAAATTTACAAAAAAATAATATTGACGCGTTAGATCTCGTGCCCGTTAAAATAGATTTTGGAGCCGTAATGTTAATGGTGCCTCTTAAAAGTATTGCCGCTCTTGAAAGAGCAAGAATAAACCACCAGAAATGGGATAGTGTAATTTCAAGTCAAAACATAAAAGTACTCTATTTATTTAATCAAAATAATAAAGGCAAGAGAGGAGAATATTCTTCACGAATGTTCGCACCTGAGCTTGGCGTATATGAAGATCCTGCCACAGGAGCCCAGCGGCAGCTTTGGCTATGGTTCTCGCGAATTATGATGCCGCAATACGCAAGCAAACAAATGGTCATTTTGAGTTGACTATTCATCAGGGTGTTCAAATAGGACGTCCCAGCCGACTTGAAGTTTCTATATTTAAAAAAGATAATCATTTAAGTAAAATAGAAGTAGGGGGCAGCGCGGTTCTTGTAAGCAGCGGAAAGTGTATAACCGATTAATTTCATATTTTTAGCCTAAAGTCTTGCTATAGGTTAGTGTAATTGTGGTACATTTCTTAATTCTCAACTTAACTCAAACTTCAATGGCATCTCCATAACAATTGATACTTTCTTGCCATCAATAATGGGAGGGCTAAACCGAGCTTGTTTCATGATAGTAACAGCGGCATTGGCGAATTTATTTTTTAAAGAAGTCGCGATATCATCGGGTAGGGGTTTGCTTAAACGTGTTCTTAAAATATTCACGCCCAGAACATTACCTTCTTTGCCTATCACAATACTTACAAAAACAACGGCTTCAACTTCTCGCTGTCTTGCTTCTTGCGGATATATTTTCTTTAAGCGTCCGATTGGCCTTGGCGGCACAATATTCGGATAAAAAGAAAGATCGATTGCTTCATCAGATTCGCTTAAACCCTCGGCGCGGTCAACTTCGGGTTCGGGTGAAATATCGTCAGAATTTATATCTATCTCTTTTTTTGTGACATGCTTCGGTAAAACTATTTTATCGATATCCATTAACTGAAAAGTTTCTACCTTTTCTTTCATTTCAGTTGTGCCTTCTGATGCCGTGTAAAAAAGTGAAAAGGCCATAATCACAAAAGATATTACAAACGAAATAACAAACGGATGCTTGTCAGAAAACTGAATTGAGTTTATTATCTTCTTTTTCTCTGCTGGTACCAGTAGTTCCATTATAGTTCTCCTGCATTTTTTGAATTCATTGAAAGATCTGTTGATTTTTCTTCGGCCATAAAAGTTACATTTAAAAAATCGCCCTCTTGAAGCGTTTTTAAAAGCTCAGAGATATATTGATATTTCAAATTTTTATCTGCCGTTATCGATACCGGTGTTTCTTTTTCATAAGATCTAAGGGCCAGAATATCTTTTATTCTTTCAAGCGTAACCGGCTCGCCGTCGCAATAATATTGGCCGAACTTTGATACGGTAATGTATAAACTTTCCTGCTCGGCAGATTTTACAATTCCGGCTGGCGGGTCAAGTTCTACCCCCTGTGGAGGCTCTGTTGTCGTGGTTGTCATAAAAAAAATCAGAAGCAGCATGGCCATATCGGCCATGGCCGCCCCCACAGAAACCGACTTTACCTTTATCTTTTTAAATTCTTTTTTTATCATGGTTTATCCTTTTATTTCTTCTGCGTTTTTTACCGATATTTTCTTTATTTTCGCGCGGCTTGCTATACTTAAGGCGTCAATAAGCCTTTCGTACCGTACCGTCTGGTTCATATAAACCACGAAAATCACATCTTCTGTTTCTTCTTTTTTCGCGTTTAAAAGTTCAACGGCTTCTTGCTCATTTACGTTTTCACTGCCTATTTTATATTTATCTGCCAGCGGTGTTATCTCAAAAAGCTGCGACTCTTCTACCTTTGACGCGCCGCCTTCTTTTGAGGGCAGCGATAAAAAGATCCCCATTCTCATTAGAAATGAACTCGTCACGATAAAGAAAATGAGAAGTAAAAAAGCCATATCGCCAATGGCCGATGTTTCAAGCTCGTCGGTTTTCAAAAAACTTTTAAACTTCTTTTCTTTATTTAAATACAGGTTCATCATTTTTTAATCCTTTTCTGAATAAGGCGGCAGCTTTTCGGTTAACGCGGCTATCAGTTTATCTGCGTGAACATATTGTTTACTTACCACATGGGCAAACGCGTGATAAAAAGAGAGTGTTAAGACGGCAACGGCCAGCCCGCCTGCTGTTGTTATAAGAGCCACCTGTATGCCTACTGCCACAACTTTAGCGTTTACGACCGAGGCTGTGGCAATGGCGGCAAAGGCTTTTATCATACCGATAACGGTACCAAAAAAACCGATTAAAGGAGCAAGGTTGCCAATGCCGTGAATGAGGTTTAATCCGTTTTCAAGATCGCTAAAGTAAAGCTGCATGTCTTCGCGAAGGTCAGACTCAAGCTCTTCTTTATATCTTTTCTTATTATTTACCGATTTTTTATAGAGCCTTGTTTCTACCGTTTTTTTTTGCCAGGCTTTCTTTTTAAGATAGTACCAGCTTCTCTCTAACACAAGCGTCATGCCCAAAAGAAACATTCCCAAAAGAATATACATAATCCATCCGCCCTGCTTTATGGTTGTAAACAAATTTTCTTTTTCTGGTTCTGGCAGGGCCTCAGCTTCATTTGTATTTAAAGCTGAAGATGCTTTCTGGTTTTCATTCTCAGAAACTAAAGTTTCTGAATTTTTATTCATATTTGAAACTTCGTCTTTTACTTTTATGCTTTCTGTTTTTTCACTTTGGGCATAAAGCCCAAAAGCAAAAAGAAAACAGAAAGTGAACCCTAAGTTCAATATTTTTTTAACGTGCTTTCTCATTTTGTACTCCTTTTCTTAAAATTAAAATTTGAATTCAACCCCAAAATTTGGTATAAGCGCCAAAGCGGCGGTAGAACCATATGTAGGATTTTTACCATCAGCATACGGTTTATTATAGGCCCAGTTTTGCGAATCTTCGGGTTTGAAATTGTAGATATTCAAAAACTCAATGTACCATTTAATGTGTCCCCATTCATATTGTGACGTTCTCGAAAAGCGAACGTCAAGCTGGTGCTGTGGCGAACGAAAACGTGAATTCGATTCTCCATATGTGGGCGCGTAACGCGTTCGGCTTGTAACATCGTCAAGAGTATAAGCGATACCGCCGTCATCACCAATGATGGGAGTTTCTGGGTATGAGCTGTAATACTGAAAACGCAAACCTAACAGATTTAACCCATAGCGAATACCGCCTACCAGTTTTAATGAATGCGTTCTGTCAAAATCGCCTGAAATCCATTCATTGCCCAGCGGATCATTGGGCATATTTGACTTTGATTCAGATTTTCCATAGGTATAATTTATCCATCCATAACAATCAAATTTACCTGATGTACTTTCTTTTTTTAAAGAAACTTCAATACCGTGAATTCGACGCTCGCCAAGGTTATCTGCCAGAGTATTTGCATCCCCCACAAATTCAAGCATACGATCAAAATTATTCAAATAGCCCTCAAGCTTTACCGAATATTTTTCTTTGAATTTTTGTTCAATACCAAAAGAGCGATGAAAGCCCCTTTCGGCTTTTAGTTTCGTTTCAAAAAGCTGGGGAAAAAATTCAAAGTAATATACATTAGTCTGGACAAAAGAGCTATACTGCCCCCCCGCTAAAGAAATGCTCGTATCAAAAGGAGACGTATAAGTAAAGCGTCCCCGTGGATCTATGGTAGTTAGGTTTTGTTCATTCAAATGATCGACCCGAAAACCCCCAGCGAGTTCAAAACCTTCATATTGAAGCCGGTTTTGCATATACCCTCCGGCTCCCAAACTATTACTCTTTTGATTTGTATTTACAACTTCATATTTACTTTCGTCAGTAGGATTTGTTAAATCAATGTAGCCGCTGCCGTTAATTGAATGTTTTGGAACCATTGTTATGCCCTGCGCGAGAAAATCATAATAAGTAAGCTCAAGGCCGGTATTTAAAATGTAAAATTCTTCAAAAACAGAAAGCCTGAAATCATTTTTTGCCCCGTACATGTTTGGCTGTGTGATTACCCCATGATTCGCGGCCCAGCTTGCCACGCCCTCGGTTTTATTGTTGTATCTTAACTTGCTTTCATTTAATGAGGTATATACTTTGAAGTCATTTTTTATTTTAGAAGAGGGCAAATAAGTGTGCATCAATGACTGTGTGTGAAAATATGACTCTTGAACAGCCGCCACGTCAAGAGCAAAAGGGTCGGCGCCATCATCAATTAATTCTTCTTTGGTTTTCACTTCAAAATTGATATCAAAGTCTAACCCCTCTGCGCCGCCAAATAAAAACAAAGTTAACGCGTGATTTGTACTTAGAAAGTACTTACCTTTCAACTGGTAATCATAATAGCTGATGTCGAAATCGATTCCTTTATCGCCGGTCATTGCTTTTGCCAGTTTAGGCGCGAAAAGAGATAAATATCCATATCTGGCGCCGGCTATCCAGTAACCGATTGTTTTTGTTTTGGCAGATTTTTCTTTTTCATTAACACCCGGCTGCTCTTCTATTTGTACAGGCGAAAGTACCGTTGCGTTAGCCGAAAGCAAACTGATATCGGCAACCATTTGAAATTCTTTAACTTCGTCTATAGAATTAAATTCTAAAACAGAACCCGTTGCCGACCCGCGCATGACGGGAAAAGCTGAAGAAAAGACATCAATATCGCGCAGAACTTCATTATTAAAAATACTGTGCAAGGCTCCAAAATGCTGAACCTTTCGAACGGGAATACCATCTACATAAAAACGATGATCGTCAGGGCCCAAGCCCCTTATGGCCAGCCAGCCAAAGGGTCCCATCGTTTGGCCGCGTTCAATGCCCGCCATTGTCTCAACGGCTCTTAGAGAATCGCCAAAAGTACCCGGCACTTCTTTAATTTCTTCTTTAGGCATTGTATAACGCGATACCTTTTGAACATCCCTTTCGCCTTGTATTGTAATGGCGCTGCCTCCTATGGTAGTCGGTTCTAAAGCTATATCAAGAACAATGGCGCCGGTTATTCTAACCTTTTTTGTGACGCTTTTCATACCGGGTGAATTAAAAATCATTGTGTATTCGCCTGTGGGTAAATCAATTGTATATTCGCCGTTTTCATTGGCGTTTATTTTTTGCTTTATCTCGACTATGGCGACAGTCGCGAATTCTATAGACTTTCCCGAAATACTATCTGTAATGGTTCCGCTTAAAGAAAAACTTCCGTTTTCTTGTGCCCATGTATTTGCCGCTAAAATTGTCATGATAGCGTAAATAGTATATGCTATTTTCTTTTGAACTTTTTTAATATTCATTTTTTTCTCCTTTTAGGTTTGAAAATCATTATGCCCTCCCATGTTTTTTAAAGAAGGCATAATGATTTTTTCTTTATTACTTGCCCCTTTCGGCGCATCCGCATTTTATTTCGAAACCTCCCATAAACAGAAGAGGCATGCCGCCGCCACTTTTCTGAGAGTATTCGTTTATTTCGGGGTTGCTTTTGCAAATCGCGTTACAATTTGCCGCCCCTTCTTTTATTCTTTCTGTTTCAGTAGATTTACAGTTTATCATCAGCAAAACTACCAGAACCGTTAAAATCGTTTTCATATTTTATCTCCTTTTCTTGTAATTTTCAAAATACCTTTTGTTGTTATTTCTCTTCATATACCCCAAACAAGTCATAGGGTTTCTGAAGATAAAATTCATTAGCAAAATATGCCGTAAGAATAATTAGAATGATAAATACAAAAAGCGCTATAACCTGAGTTTTTGATATTCTTTGAATTTCTTGTTTTAATTTTTTATCGCATATTTCACCCGCGCAAAATTCTGCCTTATTTTTAAAAAACAAAGGGTAAAATTTACATCCTAAGCAAATACCAAACGAGGCCTCAAAAAACAAAAACATCATGCATATCATACACGTTATGCCCGTTATGGGGCTTTTTGCGTTAAGTAAAACCTGAAAAACAAATACGGGTGCTCCCATACAAATGCCAATAATCCACGCGAACTTTTTTTGTTTCGCGCCCACATATTCAGGAACCTGATTTTGAACAATTATCCGGCCCAGTATTAACGAAGGAGAAAACCGGGGATTTATAAAAACACGGATTATTAAATCTGCAAGAAAAATTGTAATTACATATTTCAGCATTACAAAGTTTCCCGTTAGAATACATAATAGAAAAGAAAGAAACATAAACAGGAATATAATTCCAGCGGCTGCTCTTATTTCTCTTTCATTTAAAACAGGAAAACTGTAACTTTCTACGAATTCTCCGAATTGCAATATTTTCATTTTAACTCTTCTCCTTTTCTTTTTTTAATTTTTGATTTTTGGCTTCGGCAGCTTCTGGCAGATTTATCTGGTTTACCGAAAGAAGCGTCATTCCTGAATTGCGTACTCTTTTTAACAAACCATGCAACGCGGCCTGATCGGCTACCTCGCCGGTTAAAATAGTATTGCCGCTCTCTTCAGTATTAATATGAAAACCGTCAAACCATCCGGCCCAGCTTGAATCTATATGACCCTTTATTTTAATTTGATAAAGATGTTCTTTTTTTATATTTTCATTTCTTTTCATGAAACTTTTATACACAAAAAAAAGTATGATCGTCAACCTACTAAAGTATGATTAGGGGTAGTAGTGGGGGGATTAAAACTTTTTATGAAAAAAGTTAGCACCAACTCCGCTGTTCATCCCCTCGACTTCGCATGGCTTACCCGCTTCGCGAGCACAAGTCGCCAACTAAGTAACGGGACAGGCGTGTGCAGAGTCGCTAAGGTGGCTAGGCATCCTTGTACGCACTCGGCGAGATGTGAGTTGTAAAATAAACAATAGTAGCGCCCTAATGGCTATATATGAGTGTAAAATTAGATTTGCGCTATGTAAAAATAATTGACAGGCAGATTTTATTAATTTCAGAGTATGAAAAAGATAATTATTTTGAAAAAATCTTTTAATATTAAGAAAATAATATGGAAATAAATTTCAAATGTAAAAAATGCAATGGCATCTTTGATTCAGATGTTGGTAAGATTTCTATCAATGAGCAAACAATGCGGCCTGATTTTGAAATTGATATCAATTGTCCTGATTGCGGTAAATTAACTATTGATGAAGCATTATTAACTGAATTGGGCCAAAGTCAAATGACAGAAGCTACAATGGATTAATAAAAAGAAGACCGATAAATATAATAATGAAGACCGAAAAGGCCACCCGAAAAGTGTATGTTGTCAAACGTATTTGAACAAATAGTGTAATTATTTAAGTTGCACTTTTTAACTTTTTTTGAATAACTTTTTCAAAAAAAGTTAATACCCCAAAAAACATATTGTCGAAAAAGTCGAGGCGATGAAAGCGGGGTATCAGAAAAGATTAAATGAACTGGAGAATTTATATGGTTCGTTGAGTCAGAGGGCTTTTAAGGGGGAGCTGGGATTTTAATTCACTGGCCCACGGCTATAGCCGTGGGTAATTAGAAATCTCTTAAAAAAATATAAAGAGACATAATAATTTTTAATGTTTTGGCTTTTGTTGTATATATATCTGTAAAGTACTATGTAATTCAGGAGGTGCTAGATGCCAAAAAATCATAATAAATCTTGGAGCAATGCAGATTTGAAAAAACTAAAATCTCTGGCAAACCGAGAAGAATCAACGCAAAAAATCGCAAAAGGACTAGGTAGAACAGAGGCTGCGATTTATAAAAAGGCCAGTGAGGAAAACATAAGTTTGAAACTAAAAGATAAATAAAAGTTTAATTGGAATTCGTAAAAATTTCACGAGCGGTAATTCTAATTGTCGCTGAGTGGACAGTCTAATTGTCGTTGATCACGATTGAAATCGGAAAAACTAATCAATTCAAAAAAGATATAAAAAAGTTCAACGCAGAGTGAAATACTTAGAAAAATTAAAAAGTTATTATAGACCATTTTCTAAATCTCGAAGAATTACCCAAAAAATATAAAGACCATAAACTAACTGGAAATTACATTGGCAGAAGAGAGTGTCATGTTGAACCTGATTGGCTTTTAATATATAAAAAAGAAAAAAGTAGAGTTGTTTTAGAAAGAACAGGCAGTCACTCAGATATATTCTTATAAAATATTTGCCGTTTATGTCTAATAGTATTATTTTTTATATGTACCCTAACAATGTTAGGCATTATGTGAAAGGATAAAACAATGAAATCAAAAGTGGTAAGCTCTTTTCTATTAGGAATACTATTTGGCTGCAAAACTCTAAACCCACAGAACCCGAATGAAATGGAAGATGTTTTACAACAAAATAAAAATTTTATTGGGTTACAATATGTTGTATTTAATAAAACAGAGATATTGTATTCAAAAGCTTTTGGCCTAAGTGATATTAAGCAGCAAAAAAAAATGGAAACCAACACGAGAATGATGGCCTATTCAATGTCTAAAACTTATACAGCCATCTTGGTATTGCTTCTCGCTCAGGAAAATTTAATTGATTTAGACGCGCCAGTAAGAGATTATCTGCCTTTGATACCCTATCCTGTTTCATTGAAAGTTCGCCATTTGATATGCCAAACATCAGGAATTCCTAACCCTATGCCATTAAAATGGGTACATCATACTAAAGAAGGTTTTGATTCTACATCAAAGTTATATGAATTGTTAGCTGAAAACGCAGATTTAGAATTTGAACCGGGAGAGAAATACGCCTACTCAAACCTATCATATTGGCTACTGGAAGAATTAATAAAGAAGGTTACAGGCAAACCATTTGAAGATGTAATGTATGAAAAGTTATTTAATAAAGCCGGGTTAACTGAGAGTCAAATAAGTTATGAGTACAAAGAAGATAACGTTGCTAAGGGCTATTTCTCAAAGAATTTTTTCATGAAATTGGTACTGCCTTTTCTGCTGAAAAAAAGTTTTATTGGTAGTGAAGAAAAAGACTGGCAATTGATTAAACCTCATATTTTATATTCGAAGGGAATGGGCGGAATTATTGCCTCAGGAGAATCGTTGGCCAAAGTAATGACAGAGATTGTTCGATCACATTCAAAGTTATTAGGAGCAAAGACAAAGAAGTTATTGTTTGATGTTCAGAAAGATTCAACGGGAAAATATCTTCCGATGACATATGGATTTCATGTCAAATTTGATGAAAATGGAAGTGTGAATTTTTATTACAAAGAAGGTGGCGGAGCATCATTTCACTCAGAAATAAGATATTATCCAAAAAATGAAATTGGAACTTTAGTTATGGCAAACTCAAACTTTTTCGACGTAAAAGAATTTTTAAATGACATTGATCCTTACTTTTTAAGAAAAGGAGATAAATGAAGTTAAGAAGTAAAACGAAAGATAGAATATTGCTCGAAGCCAGAAATATTATCTTAAATGAAGGCATTTCTGCTTTTACCTTAAGAAAGCTGGGCAAAGCATTAGGTATAAAAGCCTCTAGTATCTATGAGCATTATCAAAATAAAAAAGAAATTTTAAATGCTCTAAGAAACCAATGCCTAGAAGCATTATACTTAAAAATGAAAAAAGTTTTGGCCATGAAAAAAACTGAAAAAGAACAACTTTTATATCTTGGTGAAAGTTATATTGAATTTTCTATGGATGAAAAAGAGTTGTTTCAATTATTCTTCTCAAACTTCGAAACCAATAGAAAATCTATTTATGAAACGCATGACCTCAACTCTCCATATAAACTATTATTTGATATATTCTTAAAGATTCAGCCAAAACTAAGAAAAGAAAGACAAGAAGAATTAGCATTAGGGTACTGGTCGTTAATTCATGGCCTTGCGGTTTTAAGAAACAGCTTTTTGAGTTCATTTCAAGTTAAATGGAGAGAGCCTCAAAAAAGAATGCTTCTTATATATATTAATGGAGCTATAAATTTAGAAAATAATCCGTCGAGGATGCGCAATGATTTCAAAATTTGAATTATGGTTTATAATTGGTTTGTCTTGATATTTAATTTGCAATGCAGTATCAAATGAAATAGATCTTTTTTCATGAATTATTTGGTTAATTCTTGCGGGTTGGATATGTGTATCTTTAGCAAGTTTATATGCTGTAAGATTTAACGGAAGCATAAATTCTTCACGTAAAATTTCTCCCGGATGAATATTTCTAATTTATTTCTCGGTGGTGCTTTTAAATCATTAATATCGGCAGCTCGGTTTATCATAAAAAGCTTTCTAAGATCAACCTCAATCTTGGCGCGACTTGCTACTAATAAGAAGCCTTCTCTCACAGGTACTTGATTTGTTTCTATTGAAATCACTATCAAAAAAAACCATTTCATGATCAAACGATGCCAGGTTTCTTAGAGCGACAGGCAAATTTTAGCAGGTGCAAGTAATGTGCTTGCTTGGTGGTGTGTACTTGCTGACGTGTCTTAGAATGCCAAATACCAATGCTTTTAAGCGTGCAATCGTAACTCACGGCGGAGCGGGTTCAAACGTCGCAGATTCCGACAGGGCTGCATTCGCCGCCGCAGCGGGCATGAGCTTGATGAACGAGAACGGGTCAGCACTCGATGCGGTCGTTGAAGCCGTACGAAACCTCGAAGACGATCATCGCTTTAATGCCGGCTTGGGTTCGCGATTGAGAGCCGACGGCAAAACAATTCAAATGGATGCCTCTTGCATGACGAGTGATGGGAAATTTGGGGCCGTGGCCTGCGTTGAGCACTTGCAAAATCCCATTCTAGTAGCCAAAGAAGTGCTATTCGAAACAGCTGTAATTTTAATAACCGGGTATGGTGTTCACCTTTTTGCCCAAGAACATGCTCTTGAGTTACAAACCCTTCCCCAAGCTACCCTAACAACAAAAAAAAACTATGAAACGCCCTCTTGTGATACAGTAGGCGCCGTGGCCTTTGATGGCAAGATATATGCGGCCGCTCTAAGCACTGGCGGTTTAAGTGGGGCGCCCATTGGTCGAGTCGGCGATGTGCCCTTGCCGGGGTGTGGCTTGTTTTGTGGGCCGATGGGCGCGATAGCCTGTACCGGGGATGGCGAGAGCATTGCTCTCAAGCTTCTTGCTCGGCAGGTATATAGCCGACTCGAAGACAACATGAATGCCGATGTAGCTGCGAATGAAGCCTTGAGTTTGTTCGATGATACGGTTGACATAGGCATCATAGTATTGGGCCACACGGGTTTCAGCGCACGGGCGCGCAATGGTATGGCCTGGTCCCATGCTACGGTGAGCAATTAGCCGCATGCTAAAGCCAAATTTCAAAGGCCGACTGATCGCAATCGGCGGCAACGAAGACAAGGTGAATAACCTTGTAGTTCTTAAAAGGGTGGTACAAGAGATTGGAAAATCTGCTTATAAGGTCGTCGTCGTTACCACGGCAAGCGAAGTGCCCGAACAACGGGGCAAAGAGTATTCTAAGATATTTACCGACCTTGGGGCATATGAGGTTGAAACCCTCGACATTCAACAAAGGTTTGAGGCCAATGACCCAAATAATCTCAGCAAACTTGAAAATGTCGACTTGATCTTTTTCGTCGGCGGTGACCAGCTAAGGCTCACAACAATTGTCGGCGGCTCTAAGGTACTGAGTTCAATAAAATCTCATTTAGAAGCTGGTGCACTCATTGCCGGCACTAGTGCGGGCGCCGCCGCCTTTGCAGATGTGATGATCTACGAAGGCAAAAGTGAAGAAGCATTAATTAAGGGCAAAGTGCTTACGACCGCCGGTTTTGGTTTTGTTGAAAATGTGATCTTTGATACCCACTTCATGGCTCGGGGGCGCATTGGTCGCCTAATACAAATCGTATCGACCAACCCCGCCTGTATCGGCGTTGGTATCGGAGAAGATTCCGGAGTGATTTTGAAGGGAGAAGGCACCGTCGAAGTAATTGGCAGTGGACAAATCATTATCGTAGACGGTAGCCATATCGGTCATTCAAACATGATGAAAATCGAACCTGGAGCTTCAATTGCAGTAGAAAATATTATTATTCATTCTTTGGTCAATGGCTACCAATACGATTTTAAAAATAGGCTCTTCATCAGCCCACCTCAAAAAGGTAAACAAATATGATCGAAATGAAAGAACTCAGAGCCTTGCGTGGGCCCAATCGCTACTCGCACCACACGTCTATCTTCATGGTTCTTGATATCAAAGATTATGAACAACGACCTTCAGATAAGATACCCGGTTTCACTGAGAGACTGCTAGAGATATTGCCCACCCTTAGAGAACACGAGTGTTCGATAGGAGCCCCAGGCGGCTTTGTACAACGATTAAACAACGGCACTTGGGCGGGTCACATTATTGAACACATTGCTCTGGAGCTTCAGTGTCTTGCGGGTATGGAGGTCAGCTTTGGCAAAACTTTCGGTACCTCTATCGAGGGTGTTTATGTCGTAGTTTTTCGTTATCTGGTAGAATCGGCAGGGTTGAGGGCCGCAACCGAGGCCATAACCTTGTTTGAATCGGTAGCCGAACATTGTGTTTTCAATATCAATAAGGCAATTCTTGATCTAAAAATACTAAGAGAAGCAGATATGTTGGGACCAACCACTTGGAGTATTGTGAAAGAGGCTCAATCGCGAGGCATTCCCTACATAAGACTAAACGATGATAGCCATATTCAATTAGGATACGGAGCGTCTCAAAAACGAATTCAGGCTTCGATCACCAGCCAGACCTCGGCCATTGCCGTCGAAGAGGCAGATGAAAAGTCGCGATCAAAGAGCCATCTAGAAGAATCGGGCATTCCTGTTCCTCGAGGCCGCCTGGCTTCTTCAGAAGAAGAAGCAGTTGCTGCCTATCTAGAAATCGACGGACCGGTGGTCGTGAAACCGAACGTGGGCAACCATGGTAAAGGCGCGACAATCAACGTATTAGATCTAGAACACCTAAAAAAAGCCTACCACCTCGCATTTGAAAAGTACCCAGAGGTAATTGTTGAAGAATTCGTTGAAGGCCACGATTACAGACTATTGGTCATCGACGGTAAATTTATTGCTGCAGCGAAACGAGAGCCTGCTCATGTAATTGGTGACGGCCTCTCTACGATAGAGACTCTGGTTGATCAGGTTAATCGCGATCCAAGAAGAGGCTATGGTCACGAAAAGGTTCTAACGCAAATCATCATCGACGATATGACCCAAGCAGTTTTGGCAAGTAACACTCTTGATCGTCATTCGATTCCCACAAAAGGTGAAATCATTTACCTGAAAGCCACCGCCAATCTCAGTCAAGGTGGTACTGCCACCGATGTCACAGATGAAGTGAACCCTGAAATACGAATGATGGCCGAACGCACATCAAAAATTATCGGATTAGATTGCATTGGCGTCGATGCCCTGACTAAAGATATTTCTCTACCTTTATCAGAATCAGGGATTAAGGTTGTCGAGGTCAACGCAGCTCCAGGTTTTCGAATGCATCTTGAACCCACGAACGGTCAGGCGCGCAATGTAGCAAAGCCGATGGTTGACATGCTTTTTCCGGATGGCTACGTTCAAACGCCTATTGTGGGCGTGACTGGAACCAATGGAAAAACTACCACCTGCAAACTCATCGCCCACACCTTAAAGTATGCTGGTAAACTCGTGGGTTTGGCATGTACCACTGGTGTCGAGATCGACGGAATGGCAGTTATCTCCGGCGATTTTAGCGGCCCGGAAGGGGCTAAGATTGTCCTGCGGGAGCCTACGATTGATCACATTGTTCTCGAAATAGCTCGAGGAGGAATACAACGCCGCGGGTTAGGGGTCGAAGAATTGGATGTCGGCGTTTTGCTGAACATCGGTAGTGATCATATCGGTACCGATTGGATTGAATCGCAAGAAGATTTGATCTTGGTAAAATCGACAGTAATAGAGTCAGTGAAAATGTCGGGCGGCTCGATAATAAACGCCGACGATAGCTTTGTAATGGGCGTAATCGGGCGAGCCCGGGGTGAGGTTACGTTATTCTCGTTAGAAGCAAGTAACCCTCATCTGATACAACATGTTTCCGCTGGTGGTAGCGTTGTTACCCTAGAGAACCGAAACGTCATTTATAGAAGAAGTGAACTCGACATCGTTGTTTGTGCGCTCGAAGAAATTCCGATTACTTTTGGCGGCATTGTCGATTTCAATACCCAAAATGCGTTGGCTGCAATAGGGGCTCTGTTTAGCCTAAATCTGACAGCCGAACAAGTTCGCAGCGGTTTGACTACTTTTTATCCATCTCCCAATCAAAATCCGGGGCGCCTGAATCTCTTCGATTTTCAGACGTATAAGGTGTTGATAGACTATGGCCACAACGTCGAGGCTGCACGTGCGCTAGGCCAGTTATTACCACGCCTCTCTAAGGGGCGAAAAATCGCGCTCTGCCATGGTACAGGTAGCCGTAGCAATGAGCAAATCATAGGGTATGGCAAGGCTCTAGCGGCACTCTATGTGTTTGTTGTGATTGCCGATCTGGCTCCCCGAGATCGCCCATCTGGCGAAACTGCTGAACTATTACGAAGAGGTTTCCTCTTAGGCGGGTTTGATCCAAACGAGATTGAGCTCATTACCAATAAGGATGATGCTCTTGAGCGTATTTTTTCCAGGGCCCAGACCGGCGACCTAGTGGTCATTCATCCTGATAAGCTAGAACCGATAATGGACCAGGTAACCCGCCGCTACCAAGAAGCAATCGGGTCTATTGGTACGACCTAGTAAGCAGAACTCAAGGCGCGCTGCAAGGCTCAGATTTATAGGCTCGCTAATATTGCGAATAAACCGCCAGACCGTGTGGGAAGGAAAGCACACGGCGGCCAGCTTGTAAAATTAGTTAGGCGATGGAGGCAGGCAGATAGTATAAAAATAACCGGAGAGATAAAATAAAAAATATTGTCAACATATATTCCTTTCATTATATTATTTTTGTAAGGAATATAATTGTATAATATGAAATCAAAAA
>JAOUOS010000074.1 GCA_029880285.1 Spirochaetia bacterium | reverse complement strand
ACCAGCAATGTTACATTGAAAAAACTTGATGATATAACCTCAGTTTTGGGATACCGGTTAGAATTTAAAAAGGTATCATAATATTTATTTAAAAAAATACACTGGCCTTGATATGCCCGCTAACGTTCGATCTTTTAAGTCGTCGTAAATCGTTTTTGTAGGCCAGATGAGCGCGAATTAATCTCAATTCATGCGCGAAGATGGCCGTAAAGCAAAAACGATTTACGATGAGTTTTGCGTTTCGCCTTAAAAACAACTTTACAATTTATCTATAAAAAGTAAAGCTTTTCTTGATGCCCATAAAACGCAAAACCGAGCAGCCCGCGAAGTCGGGCGCGCAGCTTAAAAGATTAGTTAGGGGTAGTGCCAACGAAAATATATTAATTTTAATATAAATAATTTTATTAAATTAGATAAATAGTTATAATATATAATTATAAAAAAAGACAATTTATATTGACGACATATTTATTAAAAATATTATATTCATATTGCAAAAAATGGATTATGAAATCGAATGAATCAAATTATTGGATAAATAGAGTACATAATAAGTTAAAAAATATTTATTATATAATATGCTATTTTTTATTAGCAAGTTCATTGTTTTCTATTGAAATGACAGATTTTGGTAAAGAAATTGTAAAATCATTACCAAAAGAAATATTGAAGAAACGTATAGCTGTATTAAAATTTGAAGTGCCAGATTCAGAAAAAGATTCAAATTTAGCAAAAATACTTAGTGGTGAAATTCTCCTACATTTGAATAAAAATGGAGTTTCTGTATATGAAAGAGATGATTTGTCATTAATCTTAAATGAAAAACAATTAAGTCAAGTAGGAATTATTACTCAGGAAGACAAAACCCTTTATGAAACTAAACAGATTAATTATTTAATAACAGGTACTGTGTTTAGAATAGATGATTCTAAAATCAGAGTACTTTCTAAAATTATCGACGTAACTAATTTAAGTATTTTATCAACATATGAAACGATAATACAACATTATAAATCGGGTGATAATAAAGTTACATATCATTCGCATGATGGTTTCTTTTTTAATATACAATTCCCGGGATTTGGAAGTCAAACAACAAATGCTTCAGGCATAAGTGGATTTGATTCTGTTGAACTTGAAGGCACACCTATGAATATTTCTATAAAATATGGCATTTCATTAAATAAGTTATTTATTTTAAGTTTTAATAAAAATGGAACATTTTTAACTGAGCCAAATATAAAAACAGATCCCAATATACTTATAGAAAATAAATTAACTGATAAAGGCATTATTATATCATCTTATGGCTTAGGAATGACTTTCTACACAGAATCTAATTCTTTTGGATCTGTTTCTATTTCCGTTGCCAATGCTATCTATAGTAATAAATATAAAAAAACAAAAATAAATAATGGTTTTGGATTTGGTTTTAGTCTTGGTAAAGAATGGTGGGTTTCGGATAATTGGGCTATTGGCCCATCAGTAACATTTTTATATAGTAATATAAACTTAACAGATATAGATGTTTCATTTAAAACGACTGATGGTATTATTACAGATAACAATTTTAATATTAGTAATATAGCATATATTCTTGCATTTAGTGCAACTTATAATTAAAAAAAATAAGTTGCATACATGACAAGCAAATGCTGGCATTACCCCTAACGTTCAGTCTTTCAAGACGATTAAAAGCGTTTTTGTCAGCTATGTGAGCAACAATTAACCTCAATTGCCTTGCGAGCATAGCGGTTAAGCAAAAACGCTTTTAATTGTGTTTTGCGGCACATCACAAAACCCTCTTTACAATTAAACTATATGAAGTAAATCTTTTTTAAAGTGAATCTGTCGCAAAACCGAGCGACCGAAAGGGAGCGGAGCTTGAAAGATTAGTTGTCGGCTGTAACTGAAAAAGTATTATAAAAGATTTAACATCTCTCTTAAAATATTCTAAATAATTATGTCTAACAATAACATACACCGCCATTTTGTGTTATATAGTGTCCACTAAACTAAGGGAAGAAAAAGAATTTGAAAACATAAAAAGCAAATAATTAAAAACTTATTTTACAATAACTATATTACTAATTAATGTTTTATCTCTAATTATCGAAAAATTAAACTTATCTACCATTTGATAATTATTTTTAATATTATTTCTATGATAATTATATGTTTCAGGAGTAAATTCTCCAAATGGTGGCCAAAGGAGTTTAAAATCATTTATGCTACAAATAATATCATTATTTTGTATGGATAATATTTTTACAAGTCTTGTTGATTTATTTTTTATATAAATCTTGTACCCATACGGCTTAGAGTCAATTAAAAAAAGGCCATAATGAAAGCCATCAAAAATATCCAGATATTCAGGGCCAAAAAATCTACGGAACAAATATTTATAATCAGATTTAGATATTATAATTTCTTTTTTGTCAACACTGTTCTTTAAGTCGGTACATGGATATTCAGGAGTTGAAGATTTATTATTATTTTGAGAACAATAACTTATAGAGACAAAATATAAAAACAGGATAAGTCGAAAAAAATATAATATATTTACTGGAAATTTGAATATCATAATAAATTATTTATGTTAAATAAATTGAATACATACCTCAGTTATGGCCGACAACGTTATGCGGCTATAAGAAGTTTGCAATCGTTTTTGTCAGCTATGCAAGCAACAATTAACCTCAATTGCCTTGCGAGCATAGCGGTTAAGCAAAAACGATTGCAAATTTGCTCAAGCGAACGGCTAAAATCTATTTTTTAGAATGAATCTATAAAGTAAAATACTTTTTTATATTAAATTAAGAGCGGCGAGCCGAGCAGGCCGAAGGCCGCGCAGCTGATAGCCGCTGTTATCTGACGTTTGCAATTTATACAGTAAATGGATTTAAAATGGTTAGATTTTCTATTTTTTGATTTTCATTAAAATCCTCAGAAATAAGAATTTTTGATGATGTGAATAGAGCAGCTGAAATTATTGTGCTATCGTAATAAGAAAATTTATATTTATCATGAATTTTCAAGGCTTTTTCTATTATATCAAAATTGACAAATGCAGTACATAATGGAAAAAGAACTTCATGAAGATACAAATTCAAATCAGAAATTTTCATGGGAGTTTTAAACTTTCTGGTTGCAACATTAACAAATTCCTGTATTACTTGAGTACTAATGCAACCTTGCCTGGTTTCTAGAGCTTTTTTTATAATTTCTTGGGATTTTCTTTTTTTGTCAGTATCTTTTTGATTAAACGAGTATACAAATATATTAGTATCAATAAAAAATTTATCTTTCATTCATCTCATCCCTAGAAAAAGATTTGCCAGAATTTGTGTATGACAATTTTTTCATTATTCCAAAATAGTCATTACCATGCTCAAAGGGATAAATATAAACTTTTAACCAATCATTAAATACATCATTTAAGGAACGATTTTCTTGTTTAGCTTTTAAACGAGCTTTTTCAATTAAAGCATCATCAGCTTTGAATGTAATATTTTTCATATTTACAATATAGCACGAGTTTCGTGCGGCGTCAATAAAAAATTAAATAGAATTAAGCAGGTTCAGAATTCTTTTTATAATTATAATAATAATGACAATAAAACCAAAAAAATATATAGAATATTTTCTTATAAAATTTATTATTTATGTAAAATTCAGATATTAATACCTAATTTGAATAAATAAATATATGAGGTAAAAAAACTAAATTGCAAATGTTCAGATAACGAAAGTCTTACAAGTCGTTGCAAATCGTTTTTGTAGGCCTGATGAGGGCGAATTAACCTCAATTCCTGCCCGAAGAAGGCCGTTAAGCAAAAACGATTTGCAATGAGTTTTGCGGCAAGGT
>JAOUOS010000028.1 GCA_029880285.1 Spirochaetia bacterium | reverse complement strand
TTTGCCGCTGGTTAAAACCAACCTTACTGCTTCTTTCTTAAATTCATCTGTGTAATTTTCTTTCATGGTAAACTCCTCATATTAAGTTCACCTAAACATACTGTCCATTAAAACGGGGATGATTCAAACCGTTAAATTCTATAGTTGTATACTGAATAAAATCTGCAAACCTGTAATACCCGCAATCTAAATACACAGATTTTGGATTACCTAATATGGCCCCTAAAATAAAACCCCAGTTCGCACCATCTGTATCACCCAAGCCAATACCATTACCGGTATAAATAGTAAACCAACTGCCAGTACGAAGGCCAATTTGAAAAAAACCTTGTATAAAGTTAGGTTTTAATTTTTCTTTGACGCAAATATCCTTTTTTTGCAAATAATCACTTTCACATGATTCTATAAAAGTTTTACCATGACCTCCTTGAAAACCAAAGCTTATAAAATCTAATGCCATACCGCCTAAAATCTCTCTTATTTCTCTTTTATAATAAAATCGCGCTATTTGAAAAAAATCTTCTTCATTAAAATAAAAACCCCTGTTACTTATATTAATAAGGTTTGGATTTTCAACTTTTTTTGCTGGCTCTGTTTGGTACAAGTGTAAGTATCTTTTTTCTTCTCTTTCTAAAACCGGTCCTTTAAATTTAATATATTGCCCAACTTTTGCTTTACCAATTAAATTTTCGGGTAAAGCCACAATACTATAATTTGATTTTATACTTTTAATGGAAGCTGTACCAACAACGGTGTCAATTTCTATAACTTCTTTGGTAACAGGATGAATAATTCTTTCACCGGGCTGGTATATTTCTACTTCTTGATTGATAGTTATTTTTGAAAATGCCTTATCAAGAAAAGCTTCGTCATCTACAATTTTAATGATATACGATTTATCATCTAACTCAGTTTTATCTTGCGCAAAAATATTAAAATTATAAAAATAAATTAGTAAAAATACAATTTTAGCATAATTTTTCATTATGCGGATAGAGATAAATATATATTCTAAATTGCAACTATTTTTACAATTTTAATTAACTTAATATTTCAATTTTCATAAAATACCGTAACTTATTGGAATTTTATAAGAAATACAAAAATAAAATCTTGATATTTTATAAAAAATATTCATATTATTTTCTATCTGTTTTATTTTATATTGATATTCTTTTTGTCTCTCATCTGAAAGACCTTCAAAATAGGGTTTTTTATCATGTCTTTTAATAGAAATTGAATAACCAATATCAATATTAAACCTACTTTTCTCCCACCCCAAATAAACTGATATATCAGAAAGATTACTTTCACCTCTACTGCTATCTTTACTATATGAAATATATTTAGATGAAACACTTAATCCTATATATCTTAAAGGCATATCTAATAAAATGGAAAAAACTTTTAAGTTCATATACACTGAAGCTTCAGCATAAAAAAAATCGGTTAAACTCAATGAAATTCCCGCTCTCAGCCCAAAATTAAGAACCCAATTTGTATTTTGACCAATTCCTAAGCCAACTTGGGGTAGAATATTTAATGGTGTTGAAATATATGGTAAAAATAAATAATCAGAATTTTCAATCTCGTTAATAATTTCAATTTTTTTCTTTTTTTCTTTTTCTTTCTTTTTCTCTTCTAAAAGATTTTTAACAATAATAACTTCGCCACTATCATAGGATATTTTAATTAACTTATTTAAAGAGATATTTTCAATAGTATTTTTACCTTCTTCAATAAACTGAATTTCATTTTCTAAGATTTTTACAACTTTGACTTTTAAAGTATAATCAGGTAAGATTTTTCGATAAAATAAACCTGAACCGCGTGATTCACCTTTAACAAGCAGTTCGTCAGCTGCTATGCTGGTAACAGCAAGAAAAAAAATATTTATAATAATAAACACATTTATACGCATAAAATTTTAATTTTAACGGATAATTATGTTTGATATTTTGTTCTGTACAGAATTATTTTTCTGTAATGTTAAATCTTAAAAGAAATTATCAATCTACCCTTACAACTTCAACATTTTTAACGCCATAACTTGCGTCTAATTCTAGTATTAAAAAATGCCTGTTGATGCCGTCAAACTTTTGAGGGATGGCTCCGCCGCCGCCTGATATATAAGCTGGTATTCCAGCGTTTGTAAATTCATAGTACGAATGAATGTGGCCGTATAATGTTAAATCAACATTATATTCTGATAACATATTTAATAACTTTGAAGCTTCTATTCGGCTGGCAAATGAACCGTTTCTTATTCCCGAAGGATCAAAAGGCGGATAATGGGTAATAAAAATATTTGTGGAATCTTTTGAATCTTCAAGCCAGCCTGCGAGCCAATCGTAAACTACCGGCTCAATACCCGCTCTTGATGAATCTGCGAAAGTAAAGTAAACGCCTTTATATAAAAATTGAAAACTTCCGCGGCCAAAAATATTGGTGTAAGCCGTAAAATCATTAAAAGTTTCATGATTACCCAATGTACTGTAGAAGGGAATATTTAATTTATTTAACTCGCCCTGAAAAAATTCAAGTTCTTCAACACTACCCTGGCTTGTTAAATCACCGGCCGAGATAACAAAATCTAAAGATTCATTGTTATTCATGAGTAAAAAAATATCCTGAATTTTATCAACAGCGTCCTGAATATCACTAACAAGGGCTATTTTAAAAGTAGTCATTTCTTTTGAATTAGGGGCGCTAAGAGAAAAAGAGATTTTATTTAAATCTGCTGTTTCAACACTGTATTTTACTTTATCAGGTAAGATTTCATCTTCATAATTTACGGCAAGACTTTTATTTTTGTCATTAAAAGCCGTAAGTATTGAATTTTTAATTACGTTTGAAATTTCTATATTCCATAAAAAAGCGCTGCCTTGTTTTAAAACCAGTTCAAATTGATAATCAGGCGCTGATGAATATAGTTTTAGCTTTCCGTTTTCAAATGCTTGAACAACCGCTAAACCATTAGAAACTGAAACAGATGCTTCTGGAATTTCTGCATTGCCTACTAATAAATCTAACTCGTATCTATTTTCATTTTCACTGCTACAACATAAAGAACTTATGTAAAATATAATAACACCTATTATTTTTCTTTTCATTTTAATTACAGCCTGAATTCAGCGTTTATATTAAATATTGAAGCAATACCCTTAACAAATTTAAATTTAAACCCAAAATATTCTTTATAAATATATAAAGAAATTCCCATACTGCCGGTAAAACCTCCCTGCATACCCCCCGCGTAACCGTCACGTCTGTGATCGTAGAAAAGTAAAAATTCAAAATCGGCTTTTTTTGTTTGATATAAAATACCATAAGCCATATAAAGCAACATTTGTTCATTAGCGTCTTCATTATTAAAGCTATTATGATTGTATTTTGTAAAATCTATACTATATCCCAGGCCCGATTCTACAAATGTACCCGAAAGACTTTTTGAAAACCGTAATAAATCATACCTGCCTTTAACCATTACTTCTGCTGAAATTATTTGAAATTCTTCTGTATCAAAATTATAGTAAGAAAAAGCAGAGAGAATATTTATTTTAGAAAGGTCAATTTTTTCAAATGAATATAAACCTTCGCTGCCGAATAGCTCATAATCTGATGTAAGTTTATAATTCTGGTTTTTATCATCTAAAGCAAAACATAATAAAGGTATTAAAGTAAAATGAGAGAGATGAAAAGATGGTTCAAAAACAAGAAAATTTTCATACAAAAAATTATCATCAGATATATACATATAACCTGTACTTATTTTTAAGTTATTATGTTTTATATTTGAATATTGAACTCCCCCTATAAAAGATCCAAAAATATCTGAAAGAGATGAAAAAATAAACAAACCAAATCCTGCCATTATAACAGGCGCTGTAAAATAAATAAGCTTATCTGATGCTCCTGAAGCTGCTAAGGCCGCTCCTCCCGCAAAAAATAAGCCTAACCCAATGCCTTCAAAAAGTAGTAAATTTAAAGCAGTATCGGTATCGCCTGCGGCTAAATGTCCGCTGCCATGCAGTATAAACCCCGGAAATATAGATACAATACCCGGTAAAACTCCCGCGTTAATTTGATTATTTTTTTCGCTAAGTGTATTTTTATCACTAATTGCATCATTTAATACATCCGCCTGCTTTAAAGATTTATTATCAGATATATTTTTTGTTGATTCATTTTCTTTGCTAATGTTATTTTTCAATTTAACAACATTTTCTGCTTTTATCACCGAAAAAATAATTGATAAAAACAATACACAAATATTAACAATTTTTCTCATATTGTCGGTATTATAATTAATTATATATTAAATATTTTAAATTAACTATTGTTTTTATCTTATTAAAATTTAGAAAATAAATTGTAACTATGATTCAAAATTAAAAAATAACCAAATGTTTGCTTTAAAAAAGCAAAAACTAAACGGAAGTTCTTTTAATAACTTATTTAGAAAAACCGTTCAAAATTCAGGCACCTTAAAAGGCAAAGGATTGCATTCTGGTGAGCCTATTTCATTAACTGTTCATCCAGCTAAAAACGGCGAAGGAATATACTTTTTCAAAAAAAAAGGATTCGATACGGCTCGTCTTGAGGTAAAACTCGAAAATGTTATAGATACTTCATTAGCGGTAACAGTCGGGGCACACAAATTTTACATGCAGACAATTGAACATTTAATGTTCGCGATATTTGTATTGGGTATAACTGATTTAGCTATTGAAGTAAATGGCAGTTCAGAAATACCTATTATGGATGGTTCAGCTTTGCCTTTTATTGATTTTCTGGAAAATCTTGAATTTCATGAATTTGACACAAAAATAGAGCCAATTGAAATTAAAGAACCGGTTATGGTAACCGATGGAAACCGTTATTTAACCGCCATGCCTAGTGAGCATTTTCAGATATCATATAGTATTGATTATCAGCACCCCTTATTAAAAAATCAATCGGTTGAATTAAATTATAATAGTAATTATTTTAAGAAAAACATAGGCAAGGCTAGAACATTTGGTTTTTTAAAAGAAGTAGAAATTCTAAAGCAAAACGGATTAGGCAAAGGCGGCAATATCGAAAATGTTTTAATCTTCACGCATGATTCAACTCTTAATAAACCTAGATTTGAAAAAGAAGCTTTATATCATAAAATATTAGATTTAATTGGAGATCTAGCTTTAATTGGCAGACCATTAAGGGCGCATGTTATTGCCAGCCGCGCGGGACACGCTCTCGATGTGGCGTTTGGAAAAAAAGTATTGCAGACAATTTCACCAGAACAGAGTTTGCTAAACGTGTAACGTTTTCTTTATTGCATCTATTTGTTTTTCTGCTTCTTCAATACCCTTTTGAATAATGGCTTTGCGTTCATGAAAATCAAATAAGCTGAAAGATCTCACGTCAGGGTTTAATAGAATATCAAAGTTTGCTGTTTTTGATTTAACTAACTCTGCACCTTCAAGCATCATAGATCTGTTTGCTACCTGTAAAAGAGGCGGCCTTTTTATAAACGGGCGCCATTTAGTGAAAAATTTAAATATATTTCTAAAGAGCTTATGTCTAAAGTTTAAAAATTCAAAAAGATTATTATTTTTAATATAATTAACCAGCGAGTCATCTTCAAAAGGAGTACAGTTTATCCCTATTACTTTATGTATTTGCTCTTCTCTTAAAATATCGCCAGCTACATTGTTTAATATACCGCCATCGGCTAAATAATATTTTCTATATTTAACAGGCGGAAACAATACAGGAAGACTCATACTTGCACCCACCGCGCGCCATAAAAATCCTTTTTTTATTCTTACTTCTTTTCCTGAAAGTAAATCTACCGCTACACAAGTAAACGGCACGGACAAATCTTCAAACCTCGTTCTGCCTAATGCCTTACGAAGAAGTCTATTCATTTTACGTCCTCTAAAAAAAGAAATAAATGGCAGATTGTAATCCATAATTACTGAATCTTTAGGTAAAAGTTTAGCAAATATGGTTTCTATCTCATAACTGTTTTTTCCTATCGCGTAAAAAGCTCCAATTAAGGCGCCCATACTTGTACCCACAATACTATCTATTTGAATATTTTCACGCTCAAGAACTCTTAGAACGCCAATTTCGGCCATGGCTCTGGCACCGCCACCGCCTAAAGCGAGGCCTACGTTTCTATTGGCTAACCATCTGCCAAGAGAATTTAAAGATTGAAGAGCCTGGTTATTTATGTCTTTTAAGAAAAAAGGAACATATTCTTTTATATTATTTAATCTGCCGTATATTTTAAAATCGATTCGATGATTTAAAACTTTTTCAAGTTCACCATAGAAAATTCGTTTTTTATATACATTAGTACTAAACTTTTTAATTTTTTCTTCAATTAAAATTAAATTTTGATAGATGGCCGTCTTTTTTTCTAATTCTGGTATTTTCGAAATGAAATATTGATAGTCTTTCTGAAAACGCGTAACACTTTTCTTATAAACAGTTAATCCGGCAATTATCTGATCTGACTGTTTTAATATTTCAATTACTTTATTATTTCTTAATTCCTCCGAACCTAATTCCATAAAAATTATCGCGTATTTTTTAGATAAAAACCCTAACAATTTTGGAATATCTGCCGTATTTAAGTATTCAATTGGTAGTTTATTTTCTATGCAAGGCAAAAATGAAACTCCTGATTCATGTTTTTCAAAAAGCTCTTCAACATTAAATTGTTTATACTTTCTCATTTTATTTATTAATAATTTTTTGTTTGGCTTTTCTATTTTACAGTTTAATGTTTTCACAGGGGTTTCTTTACAATTTGAGAGGTGCAGGTATGCTACGGGTTTTGCAAGAGAAGAAGCAATGGTGACAGCAAGATTTAAACCTATATAATGAGATTCTAACTCGTTAAATGCTGAAAAATGTGTTATAAATCGCCTAATAGGCATTTGCGATCCTTTTACATTTATATTCTTCTGCAGCCTTTGCGCCTGAATAAAGCCTAGATTAAAAATAAGTTTTGGGTATTTTAAGAAAAGAAATTCAAGATGTTCTTTATGTATTCTTAAAACCTCTGAATCTAATATAGCGGTAACCTTTCCCGTGCGAAATTTTTCGCCGGCTAAAAGAGAAGTCTCCCCAATAATTTCTGAGGGGCCCGAGTAACCTAAAATTAAACTTTTATTACCTTCTCTTACTTCAATTCGAAATTCACCGTTTAAGACCAAATACAAATATATTACAACCTCTTTGGGTGAGTATAATGCCTGCCCCTTTTTAATTTTTATTTTTTCAAAATACGATAAAATTTTAGAGATTTGCCCATGTGGTATATCTCTAAATAGATATGATGAATAAACAGAATCATGCATAATTTATAATATAATAACTATATTCAAATATAAATTCTAAAATTTATAATTTTATTTGATTTAATTTTTATGACGTGTCAACTAAATTAAAGTTGTCTTAATAAATCTTTTTTTATTTCATGTCTAAAAACAAATAATGAAAATAAAAAACTTAGGAATAATCGCCGGCTCTGGAATTCTGCCTGCTATAACCGCAGATGAAGCGATAGCAAAAGGTATTAATGTAAAAATCTATATAATAAAAGAAGGCAATTTTGAATCTCTTGATATAGCGAGAAAATACAAAGACATATCAAAGTTTATATCAATAACAAAAGTGGGACATGCACTAAAAGAATTTAAGAAAGATAATATATCTCATTTAATAATGATAGGTAAAATTTCAAAGGAAAATTTATTTAAAAATTTAAAATTTGATTTAAAAACCCTTTGGATGTTAAAAAACTTAACCAATAGATCAGATAACACAATTTTTTACGCTTTAGCTGATGAATTTTTTAAATATGATATAGAATTTATCTCGCAAAAAATATTTCTAAAAAATCTTTTTTTACCGGTAAAAGTTTATTCGAAAAAAAAACCCTCTGCGCAAGACTTAAAAGATATAAACTATGGAATGTATTACGCGAAAAAAATTGGAAAACTTGACATAGGGCAGACTGTTGTTGTTCGTTATGAAAGCATACTTGCGGTTGAAGCCATCGAGGGAACTGACAAGTGTATAGAAAGAGCAGGTATTTTATCTAAAGGCAAAGGTGCCGTAGTATGTAAAACTGAAAAAGAAAAACAAGACTGCAGATTTGACGTACCGGCAATAGGTATAACTACTCTTGAAACTATGAAAAAAAGTGGAGCCCATTTATTGGCTTTTGAAGCAGAAAAAACACTTATAGTAACCCCAGAAGAAGTAATAAAAAAAGCAAATGAATTAAAACTTATTTTAGTTGGCACAAAAGTACCCAAAAATATAAGCCGAAAATAAAATATAGGTTAAACAAATTATACAATTATTATAAAATTGTATATCTTAATAAATAAGATTAAATTTTTATGGATTTGAACAGTTATTATAACTTAATATTTGCTGTGCTTACGGGAGCAGCAATAGGTATTGAAAGAGAATATGAAACTAGAAAAGATAAAAAGCAAGATAATTCTCTATCTCAACATAGAAAATCTTTTGGGGGGGCCAGAACTTTTCCTTTGGCTTCTATTTTAGGTTTTTTAGGTGTGCTTTTTCATCAAAAAGGATTTACTTGGATTTTTCCCGTAACAATGCTCGTTATAGGGTTTTTAATATTAGTAAGTCACTATAAAGAAAAAGATTCCATTGGTATTACAACAGAAATATCCTTTTTAGTAACTTATTTTATTGGCGCTTTATGCGCCTTAAATGAAGTATTTGCGTCGGCGTTTATTATGGTAATTACTGTTACTCTTCTTTCTTTAAAACCTGTTGTAAGAGAATGGGTACAAAAAGTTAAAGAAGAAGAGCTGGTAATAGCCACAAAATTTGCTGTAATCACGCTTGTTGTTCTGCCTTTATTACCAACTGCATTACCATTGCCTGAAGCTTTTTGGAATTTAATTCCCTATTTTCCCAGAAAGCTTATTAGTCCATATGAAATTTGGCTTGTTGTTGTTTTAGTAGCAGGCATTGGTTTTTTTGGTTATGTAATAAACCGACTATTAGGAGATAAAAGAGGAACTTTAATTACAGCCTTAGCCGGGGGGCTGGTGAGCAGCACTGCAGTTACAATGGACTATTCTCGAAGAGCGCAAAAACTGCAAAAATCAGCTTATTTATCAATGGGAATTATTATGGCTAATATGATAATGATACCAAGAATGTTGTTAGAAGCATCAATTTTTCATATGCCCCTGGCCCGTTTATTATTTTGGCCCCTATCTGGATTTTTTTTAGGCGGCGCTTTATATATCATATATGTATACATTAAAACAAAAGAAGAAGCAAAAGAACCCGCGGCCACAGTTATAATAGAAAATCCGATGCGCCTAAAAGATGGTTTAATTTTTGGGTCTTTATACTTGGCAATTAGAGTTTTATCTCATTTAGGTCATACTTATTTTGGCGATTGGGGAGCTTATATGGTGGGTTTTTTATCAGGTCTTACGGATGTAGACGCCATAACTATAAGCATGGCTAGATCAGCGGCTGATAATATGAATTTGAGCACAGCAGCTATAGCTACTTATCTGGCTGCTGTATCTAACACGTTTACAAAAGGATTACTCGTACTTATGCTTTCGCCCAAAAAATTCTCTGCGATTGTTTTTCCTGGTTTTTTATGCATGCTTTTATTAGGATTTTTAACTCTCTGGGCGGCTATATAGATTATAAAATATCAACTTCAAGAACAATAGGACAATGATCTGAACCCATTTGATTTTCAAGATGGTGTATATTTTTAATTTTCTTAATAATCTTTTTATCTGATAAAAAGTAATCAATGCGCCATCCAACGTTTCTTTCGCGTGCTTTCGTTTGAAGCTGCCACCAAGTATAACTTACTTTTTCAGGATAAAAATATCTAAAACAATCAATCCAATCATTTTTTGTTACTTTATTCATCCATTCTCTTTCTTCGGGACGAAAACCTATATTATTTTCATTTTCTTTGGGCCGCGCTAAATCAATTTCATTATGAGCCACATTTAAATCACCGGCCCAAATTATTGTCCTGCCTAACTTTCTTAAATCATTGATATAATTAAGATAATGATCATAAAATTTAAGTTTCTCAAGCCATGCCTCATGACTTTTACCTCCATTAGGAAAATAAATACCTAAAAAAGTATAATTTTTTATATCTACCCTAATTACTCTGCCTTCAGTATCTTTCCATTTGGGCATGCCTGAAATAATTTCATAATTTTCTGAGAATTTTTTTTTCAAAAGCCATACACCAACACCTGAATATCCTGGTTTTTCTGCCGAATGATAATGTTGAAAATATTCATTATGATTCGTCAAATTAGATGTTAGCTGATCAAATTTTGCCTTAATTTCTTGTAGAAATATCAATTCAGGCTTTTCTTTTTCAAGAAGAGCCTGAATCTCTCCTTTTCTTTCAACAGCTCTTATTCCATTGACATTCCAAGAAATTAGTTTCATTCTTTTTTATAAAGAATCTATAACTTTTTTTAATTTCTCCTGAACTTCGTTAGCAACAGGCACGAGCTCTGCATTTGTTACAGCCTGCATTGAAGCAACAGGATCAATTGCCGAAACAACTATTTTACCGTCTATTTCTTGAACAACAACATTACATGGCAGCATTAAACCAATTTGCTCTTCGGCTTGTAGGGCTTTATATGCGAATGGAGGATTACATGCTCCTAATATTAAATAGGGTTTAAAGTCTACATCTAGTTTATTTTTTAATGTTGTTTTAACATCAATTTCTGTTAAAACACCAAACCCTTCATTTTTTAATTCTTCGCGAACTTTCGCGACAGCTTCATCAAATTTTAAATTGACTTCTTTCTTGAAAAAGTAAGACATCTTTTTCTCCTTATTAAAAATTTTTTATATGTAAAGAATTACTTAAGAAATATTTTTTACTTAATATTCTTTTTAGCCGTATTAAAAAAATTATTTTTAAAATACTGACAACATATACATAAGAATATACTAATATATTAATATTTAAGCCAAATTATTTTTATTTAAAGCTTAGTAAAATATAATTAATATTACTGACAAGATTCTTTACTTACGGTCCCATACCGGCAAGTAGCGTCGGTATAATTATAAATTACAGTAACTTCTGTTTCAAAACCTTCATTATCAATACACATTGTGGCACACTCTGTATCACAATCATCTTCTGAGAAAGTACCATTAATTAAATCACATTCTTCAAGGGCGAGGTCTGCTGTCCATCTGCTGCCTGTAAAACGTATGCATTCTTCTTTGACACTTTCAGTAAAAAGGCAAACTCCTGGAGTATCTTCTTTATTAGAACAATTTAATAACCCAATTAAAATGAATGTAAAAAGAATTGTAATTGAATTTTGTTTTATCATATCTATATCTTTATACAAGAATGACAGAAACAGAAAAAAAGACCATATGTCATCTTCTTTTTATGATAAAAAAAGCGTTGACAACGCGTATAAAAGATTTTTTACAAAGATAAGAACAAAATGTCAAAAGAAGAAGCAATTAAAGTTGAGGGTGTAATAAGTAAAGCTTTACCAAATGCTATGTTTAATGTAAAACTTGATAATGGACATGAAATACTGGGCCATATATCAGGCAAAATGAGAAAACATTATATTCGATTAAATCCAGGTGATAGGGTTACTGTAGAACTTTCTCCATATGATTTAACACGGGGCCGAATAACATACCGAGCGAAATAATTATAAATATAAATTATATTTATATACATATATTCATATAACTATCATTTTAATTAAAAAATTATATGATACAAAGAATCAAATTAGAAACATATCTAAATAAAATATTAGAAATTGAAAAATTTCAAGACTACACGGTAAATGGTATTCAAATAGAAGGTTCTTCTGAAATAAATAAAATAATTACCTGTGTATCAATTAGTCAAAATATTATAGAACAAGCTGTCTATAAAAAAGCCAACGCTATAATAGCACATCATGGTTTTTTTTGGAAAAATGATCCTCCCCAAATAACCGGTATATTTAAAAATAAGTTAAATTTACTATTCAAAAATAATATCAATTTATTTGCCTATCACTTGCCTTTAGACGCCAGCATAAAATGGGGAAACAACTTTCCTATATTAAAAAAATTGCGTGCTGTACCAAAAGAAAATATCAGCAATATAGGTTATACGGGCATACTAAAACATCCAGTTACATATGAAGAATTTTTTAATACAATTGGCAAAATCTATAAAACCAAAGGCGTACATATAAAACCACAAAATAAAAAAATTGTAAAAAAAGTTGGGGTTATTGCGGGACGAGCGGTTGATTTTTTTAGAGAATCAATATTGCTTAATATAGACGCTTTTGTTACAGGTGAAGGCACAGAGTGGATTTATTCAATGGCTTTAGAAAATGAAATAAGTTTTTCTGCGATGGGTCATAACAAATCAGAAGAAATCGGCATAAAACTATTAAGTGAACATTTACAAAAAAAGTTTAAAATAAACACTGAATTTATTGCAGAAGATAATCCGTTTTAAAACTAATTAGGATTGCTTTTCCCGGGGCTGTCTAAGTTTTCTGACCATCCAGACAAATGATTCGCGTAAAAAGAATATTTACCGGGTTTATCTTTGAAAATACTTTCTGATGCTGTAAAAGCAATAGAAATTACTTCTTTCATATCACTTACAAAATGAAAACTTAATTTTTTTCTTATGCTCTCTGGAATATCTTCTAAATCTTTTTCATTCTCAGCGGGACAGATAATATCTGTAATACCTCCGCGAAATGCCGCCAAAGATTTTTCTTTAAGACCCCCAATAGGAAGAACCATTCCTCTTAAAGTAATTTCACCAGTCAACGCCACAGTGTTCTTTATGGCATTTTGTGTAACAGCAGATAATATACAGGCCGCAAGACCAATACCGGCAGAAGGTCCGTCTTTGGGAATCGCTCCTTCTGGTATATGAATAAAAATATCTGTTTTATCAAAAAAATCATCCGGCAGACCTATTAAATGACTTTGAGTTCTCACATAACCTAAAGCCGCCTGTGTTGATTCTTTCATAACATCACCAAGGTTACCAGTTATTGTTATATTGCCTTTACCATGAGCTAAAGCCGCTTCTATACTTAAAATATCACCTCCGGCGGGTGTCCATGCAAGTCCATTACATTTGCCCACAGCTGCGTCTTTTTCTTTTTTGCCATAAGAATAAACTGAAGGCCCTAAGAATTTAATAATTGTTTTCTTATCTAATAAATAAGAAGTTGTTTTATCTTTTTCTTCTTTGCTATTCTCAACATTTTGTATGTGTGCATAAAATTCTCTGGCAATTTTTCTGCCTATTTTATCCAACTGTCTTTCTAAATGTCTTACGCCTGCTTCTTTTGTATAATGTCTAATAATATAAGCCAATGATTTATCAGAATATTTAACTGAGGTTTTTTTTATGCCATTATTATTAAAAATTTCTGGCAGTAAAAATTTTTGAGCAATCATTATTTTTTCATGCTCAGTATAACCTGAAAGTTTTATAGGTTCTAATCTGTCTAAAAGAGCTTCAGGAATTGAATGTATTACGTTCGCGGTGGCCAAAAATAAGACCTGTGACAAATCAAAAGGAAGCTCTAAATAATGATCTATAAATTCTTTATTTTGTTCGGGGTCCAATACTTCAAGAAGAGCAGCGGCAGGATTGCCTCTGTAATCTGAAGATATTTTATCGAGCTCGTCTAATAAAATTACCGGATTTTTTACTTTAACTCTTTTTAAAGTTGAAATAATTCTACCCGGAAGAGCTCCTATATAGGTTCTTCTGTGTCCTCTTATTTCTGCTTCATCTCTTACACCGCCTAAAGATATACGCGCGAATTTTCTGCCAAGACATTCTGCCATAGATTTAGCCAATGAAGTTTTACCAACACCGGGAGGTCCTAAAAGACATAAAATTGGTCCCCGCGTTTGGGCATTTAGCTGCCTTACGGCCACAAATTCCATTATTCTATCTTTAACTTTTTCAAGACCATAGTGAGTTTTATCTAAAATTTCCTGAGCCCTAAGGATATCTGAATTATCTACTGTTGTTTCATTCCAAGGTAAATCTAAAATCCAATCTAAATAATTTCTCACAACTGTTGATTCAGCCGACATAGGCGGCATTTTTTCGAGTTTTTTTAATTCTTGTTCAGCTTTTGCTTTTGCTTCTTCTTTAAGACCAGCTTCATTTATCTTTTTTTTATAACTTTCAAATTCATCATAATCGCCGTCTCCCAACTCTTGACGAATAACTTTTATCTGTTCGTTAAGATAGTAATGCCGCTGCATTTTGTCCATCTGTTTTCGAACTTTATCATGAATTGAACTTTCAAGATTTGCGAGTTCCAGCTGACCATTTAAAGCAATACGTACTTTTTCGGTTCTTTCAACAAGCGATAATGTTTCTAGAATATCCTGCTTCTGCTCAAATGATATTTGCAAATTATGCGCCAAAGAATCAATTATCTGTTCAGTACTGTCTTTTTCCCAAATTTCATCTAAAAAGCTTTCTGATAAATTACCAGCAGTCTGACTTAGTTTTTCAAAACCTTCTCTAAGATTTATAAGATTTTTTTTAACTAAAACTGACTCATTCGACTGCTTTTCAGAAATATCTGACTCTAATTTTGTTACTTCTACCTCTATAAAAGAATCTCTGTCATTATAGTCAGAAATTTTAACTCTTTGAATACCTTCTACTAATATTTTTAAGGTACCATCTGGCATTTTTAAAAGCTGTAAAATTTCACATAGTACCCCTACAGCAAATATATCATCCAGTTTTGGCAGAACAGTTTCAATATTTTTTTGAGCAGACAGCACCATGAACCTATCTGTTTCCATAGCGAGCCGGGTAGCTTCCATTGATTTTTCTCTGCCGACAAATAATGACGACACATTACGGGGGAATATTACTGTATCTCTTAGAGCTAAAAGAGGATATTTCTTTTTTAAATCTTTAATATTTTTCACTTTATCTTATCAGTAAACCTATGCCATTTTTTCATCTGGTTCAATTAACATATCATCGGCATTATCTATATTTTTTTGACCAGTAATTTTGTTTTTATTCTTAGCGTCTTTTTCTCCGAAGTTTACGATTTTCGCTCTTTCATTTTTTTCAACAACATCTGATGATATAATAACTTCTTCTACGCCTTTCATTGAAGGTATTTCATACATTAAATCTCCCATGATCTCTTCTAAAATCGATCTTAAACCACGGGCTCCCGTTTCTCTTTGAATACCCAGTTTCGCGATAGATTTAATGCTCTCTTCTTCAAAAGTAAGTTTAACGTTTTCTATTTCAAATATCGCCTGATACTGTTTAATAAGAGAATTTTTTGGTTCCGTTAAAATTCTTATAAGAGTCTCTACTTCTAAAGGATGAAGTGCCTTAATAACCGGCATTCTGCCTACAAATTCAGGGATAAGCCCAAATTTCATTAAATCATCGGGAGTTACCTGAACTAGAAATTCTTTTTTTCGATCTTTCTTACGTGTTCTACGAACAGCATCAAAACCCATCGCATTTTTCTCTACGCGGGTGCTTATTATATCTTCAAGACCCTCAAAAGCGCCGCCGCATATAAACAAAATATTTTTTGTGTTAATTGTTAAAAAATCTTGATGCGGATGTTTTCTACCGCCAACAGGAGGAACGCTAGCCATGGTGCCTTCTATGATTTTTAATAGCGCCTGCTGAACACCCTCTCCTGAAACATCACGAGTTATTGATGGGTTATCACCTTTACGCGCGATTTTATCTATTTCATCAATATAAATTATTCCCATCTCTGCTCTTGCTAAATCTTGCTCAGCATTTTGATATAATCTCAATAAAATATTTTCAACATCTTCGCCTACATAACCTGCTTCGGTAAGCGCAGTAGCGTCTACTATTGCCATGGGAACCTGCAATACTTTTGCTAGTGTCTGGGCCAGAAGCGTTTTACCAGAACCAGTTGGCCCAATTAATAAAATATTAGATTTTTCTATTTCACTCGCGCTATTTATATTTAATTTAGTTCTTTTCTTTGAACTACTTTCAGGTGCATTTTTCCTTTTGTCAAATTGAAGTCTTTTATAATGATTATAAACGGCTACAGATAAAGCTTTTTTAGCAATATCTTGGCCTATCACATATTCATCTAAAAAATTTTTTATCTCTTTAGGCTTGGGAAGACTTCGAAAAGAAGAAAGATCTTCTTTAACATCTTCATCATCCATTAAAATAGCGTTACAAAGCTGAACACACTCATCACAGATAAAAACTCCGGGACCGGCGACAAGTCTTGCTACTTCATCCTGTTCTTTACCACAAAATGAACAATGATACGCTTCTTTATCTCTGTTCTTATTTGACATATAATTTACATTGCCTTATATTATTTTTTATCGTCAGTTTCTCTAGTTTCAATAATAGAATCTATAATACCATATTTCATAGCTTCTTTGCTATCCATATAAAAATCACGCTGTGTTTCTTTTTCTATTTTTTCGGCAGATTGATTTGTATGCTTAACATAAAGATTATTCAAGGCGTTTCTGATTCTTAATATTTCATTAGCTTGTATTTCTATATCTGCGGCTTGTCCTGAAGCTCCCCCCAATGGCTGATGCAGCAAAATTCGTGAATTGGGCAGTGCAGATCTTTTGCCTTTAGTGCCGCTAGCAAGTATTAAAGCGGCAACGCTGGCTGCCTGCCCCAAACAAACCGTGCGAATATTAGGTCTTACCAGCTGCATTGTATCATATACGGCTAAGCCTGATGAAATATAACCCCCGGGAGAATTAATATAAAGATAAATATCTTTTTCAGGGTCTTCTGATTCTAAGAACAATAATTGAGCAATTATGATATTTGCGTACGCATCATTAATAGGATATCCTAAAAATATAATTCTATCTTTTAAAAGCCTCGAATATATATCATACTGCCTCTCTCCGCGGCCTGTTTGCTCTATAACAATGGGAGTCAACGACATAAATTCTCCTGATCTTTAATTTTTTTATGATTACACTTTTCTTTTCTTTTTAAGAAAAGAATAAATATTACATTATAAATAAATATACAATTTTTTATATGAATAATCGACAAAAAGATAAACTTATTCTGTCGGTCAAGCTTTTGAGATGATTTTTTAAATTTCTTAAAAAAACAAAAGCAAAAGATTGACAATTACTCTCAATGCTAAATTGAGACAATATGATATTATCAGGCATAGAAATCAATAAACGTTTAGGTAAAGATATTATTATAGATCCATTTGATCCTAAAAAAATAAATCCTAATTCATACAATCTTACATTGCACGATGAGCTATTAACTTACACTAGTAGCCCTCTTGACATGAAAATTCCAAACCCTACGAAGCAAATAACCATTCCGCCAGAAGGCTTTACGCTTGAAGCCAATAAACTTTATCTGGGCAGAACAAGAGAATATACAGAAACTAATAATTTAGTTCCCATGCTAGAAGGAAGAAGCAGTATAGGAAGATTAGGTCTTTTTGTTCATGTAACAGCAGGGTTTGGAGATATTGGTTTCAAAGGCTACTGGACACTTGAAATTTTTGCTATTCAACCGATAACTATTTATCCTAAAATAGGAATCTGTCAAATTTTTTATCATACGGTTGAAGGCGATTATGAAGATTATAAAAGCGGCAAATACCAAAATAATAGAAGTATTCAGCCAAGTATGCTATATAAAGATTTTGAATAAATATAAACAAAAAAATTTTCTTACAGTATAAAATAATTAATCGATATTTTATACTACAACATCTTCAATTATTTACCGAAAAATAAATATAAGGCAAAAAAATACAGATATTTTTTACGGGGTTATAAAATGAAAAAAATCACAAAATTTCTACTGCTAATTTTATGTATAAATATGCCAAATTTTTTAGGGGCACAATTTATTACACCAGATTCATTGGGCACTGAAAAAGCAATCGGTGCGCAAACGCAGGAGATGTTAGATTTTGTTGTTAAAGGTATTAAGGCAGATGTATTAGACCCTAAAGAGAGAAATGTTCGAATATCATGGCATCCACCCGCTGAAAAAGGAGAATATATAATAGCGAGATCAACTGTACCTATATCAACCCTAGATCTTATGTTAATGGCAGAATCTGTAGCAGTGGTTTCAGCTGATCAATCTTTTTATTTAGATAAAAACTTACGACCTGGTAAATTTTTTTATGCTATCGCAAGTAAAAGTCAAATAAGTCAAAGAAAATTATTTTTATACGCAGATGAAAACTTCACTAACCACCCTGTATATATATCGGGTGAGTCGTCCTCTTCATCTGCTTTATCGGCAGAACAAAAAAAAGCCCCGCCTCAGGTATCACTAATTTACGCTCAATTAATAGAACCTGAAGCTGTACGCATATCATGGAAAGGCGTAAATTATCCGGCTGTTACTTATATTGTATATAGAGACATACAGCCAATAACTGACGCAAGAAGAGTTGACAGCGCGATTAGAATAGCTGTAATAACTGACGGTTCAGAATTTTTTGTAGACCGAACTCTCATGCAAAATGGTACCTATTATTATGGGGTAACCGCACGTTCTTCAGATGGAGCAGAAGATAAAAATCTTACAGCAAATCAATCATTTACTCAAACCGGAATTGTATTTAACAGAACAGATATTCCTGTTGCCCGTTATCTTCAGGCGGTAATTTTTGACCCGAATTCGGTTAAAATAACATGGAATGACGCTTCTTTTTCTCAATACGGTCAATATTCCTATATGTTATACAGATCTGATAGAATGATATCAGGTGAACAGGATTTACAAAGCGCTAAAATTATCGCGCAAGTTCCAATAGGAGTACAAAATTTTCATGATAAAAATTTGCCTGCGGGAACGTACTTTTATGCTTTGGTAAGCCGAGATTCAATGGGAAAAACCAGTAAAACTTTTTTAGCTTCACAAAATGTGACAACTATGCCCGTTACTATACAAGGGTTACAACAAGCTTCTGAATTTATACCTGAACAACCATATATGCCAGAACCAATGCCCTATATAGCTTTACCTACGGTTCCTGAATTTGAAGACAAAGGTGAAGTTTTCAGCAGTATTAAATCTTTTTTAAGAAAAGATATTATACTATTATCATGGAGAATATCAAAAAAATATCAAACAATTGGTCAAAAATCTAAAATCAGAATTTATAGATTCGAAAGACAACCTATTACTTTAAGAGATATTGTTGAAGGCGAAATGATAGCCCGAGTTCCTGTTACAGAATCACTTTATGAAGATTTACCGGTAAAAAATGGGAATTATCATTATGCTTTATTTGTAGAAACTTCTAAAGGATTAGCACCAAACGATTTTATACAAGGTGAAAATGTAACAGGGCCTGTTTTCTTTACTCTTATAGAAAAAGAAATAGAACCGTCTTTAGAAAAGGGATTAATTTACGCAAATGAAGAGAAATCACATAAAATAAAAGAAATAAAAGAAAAAATAAAGACAAGCGTAGATTCTGATAGTGACATTAATAAAACAATTCAAGAAACATATTTAAATGCTGAATACAATGAAGCTATAATTCAACTAAAAAAATATGAAAAACACCCTAAAGAAGAAATTAGGGCCAAAGCCTTATTTTACTTAGGATTGTCTCATTATCAATTGTCTAAATATGAATCTGCTTTAGATTATTTGGTTAATCCTTTGGTTGTAAAAGCCTATAAGCAACGGGCAAAATTTTGGTACGAAAGAATATTGGAGCACATTAAATGAGAAATTTATATATATTAACAGGATTTATCATTATTGGTGTATCATTAGGTTTTTTTACAATAAACAAAGAATACTTAAGTCCCACACGTGAAGCAAAAGCTTTATTATCCACTGGTAAATTATATTTAGAGCAATCTTCAAAAGAGAGTTTAAAAATAGCTGTAGAAAAATTTTCTAAAATTATTTCTAGTTTTTCTAAAACCCCACACGCTAAAGACGCGCTGTATTATTTGGGTGAAGCTTATGAGAAAATGGGGCTTCATGAGGCAGCCTTAAAAAAATATCAGGAACTAAAAAACTTTAACACTGACATTGATATGACTGAAAAAATTAAATTTAAAATTTCTAAAATAAAGATTATGCAATCATATGCTGACGAGGGATTAAATGGATTTATGTCATTACTATCAAGCACAAAAAATCCACAGCTGCGTTCTGAAGTTTATAATGAATTGGGAAAATATTATAAAAAAATTGGAGATTTAAATTCATCTGAAAGAAACTTTAGAATCGCCCTTGTAGAATATTCTAGATCAAAAGAAGCACAACTTAATTTAGCGCGCGTTTTAATAGATCTTGGAAAAAATAATGAAGCCTATATGGTATATGAAAATTATTTAGCTTTTTATTCTGATATAGATCCTCAAATTTCTGAAATTCTAAAACAATACCGTCAAGAAATTTTCGAAGCGGGAAATAAATTATACCAGCATAAAGAATATAGCGAAGCTATTAATTATTTTTCACTGTTAACTAAAAAATTTAAAAATACCGAAGAAAATGAAAAAAGTTTATATTTAACTTCTAAAATATTATTGGACCAAAAAAATTATAATGAAGCATTAGCAGCATTAGAAGAACTGCTTAATAATAATATTAATACATATAATCCACAGGCACTTTTATTAAAAGGAGAATTATTTTTTAGACAAAAAGAATATAAGAAAGCATCATCCATTTTTTCTGAAGCACAAATAAAATTTCCTAACACTAAAGAGGCATTAACAGCTAAAGAATGGGAAGAAGAAATAAGAAGATTTCTTATAGATAAAGAAAATCTAACACATGATAAAAGTGAATTAATCATGGAACCTGAAAATATTGTTAATTCTCAAACAAAAGATAATGAAAAATCAATAGAAATATCCAAAGAACCAGCAATTTTTAAAACAAATTCCTCAAATGAACCTGTTGAATTAGAATATACAATTTTACCTGCTAATGATGATGACACTATAACCCAGCCAATTTTGCAGGGTGACATAGAAATTGATAATAATTCCAATACAATACTACCCTAAATAAATTAAATCAACTGAAAAAAAAATAAAAAATTTATATTTTTTTGTCAACTTTAGATTATCTTAATATACTTAAGTATCAATTAAATAATCATAGGAGAGAAAATGAGTCTTCAAGAAGTAACAGATAATGAATTTGATGAGGCGACAAAAGATGGTGTTGTTATGGTCGATTTTTGGGCGCCATGGTGCGCACCCTGTCGCATGGTGACTCCCGTTCTTGATGAATTATCTCAAGAAATGGGTGATAAAATGAAAATATTAAAATTAAATGTGGACGAAAATCCTGTTACGGCGCAAAAATTTGCTGTAACTTCGATACCTACATTAATTATATTTAAAAATGGAGAACTAGTAGACAGAGCTATAGGAGCTGCGCCTAAAGAACACTACGCAAATTTAGTAGAAAAACATTTTTAGTTAATTAAATTTTGAAAATATTTCTATAAAAATTTATTTTATAGAAATATTTTCAGCTCGAATAAAACTTTGCAACAATTCACGAGTAGTAATACTTTCATTGCCGTTTAAATTTGAAGAAAAAATACCAAGTTTAATAGCATCAGAAAAGTACATATTATCTGTACCAAAAATATCAGTAAATAAACTTGTAGGCAATTCAAATCTTGTTAAAAGTGTTTTAGCAAATTGTTTTCTGGTAATTGGCTGGTTATCGGTAGGAATTTCAAAACCCTGTTCCAATAAATATTTTTTTACTTCATCAACAGATAAATTATTTTTTTGATTTTCTGAAAGATTATTTTCGCGCTCTTTTTCAAACTCTCTGTTTTTAATATATTCAATAGGGTTAAAAGAATGATAAATAAGTTTTGCTGCATCCCAAAAAGTTGCCACACTTTCTTTCATAAGATCTGTAAAAACGTCTTTAGCTATTAAATTATTTAATGGTAAACACATGAATATAACCATTAAAAAAAAGATATTTATTTTATATTTAAATACTTTCATTCTTTTTCACCTAATAAAAGATATATATAATATATAGACGCAAAAGTCAAAAAAAAAACAACAAAATTTTAATTTTTTTATTAAAAAAAATCATAGCTTTGTAATAATTATCGGCATTATTCACTTAAAAAAACTCGTCAAAATGTTAAAAAAATAAAATATGACAAAGAAAAATGGAAAACAAAAGCAATAATATTCTAAAAAATTATTTAGTAGAGCCATTAAATTCTGATATGGGTTACTATTTTAAAACTTCTAATATAATTTATGAGAAAAAAACAAAATATCAAAATTTAGAAATTTTCGATATACCTATGTTTGGCAAAATTTTAAGGTTAGATGGAGTATTTCAAACCTCAGAAAAAGACGAATTTTTATACCATGAATTATTAGCTCATGTTCCAGGAATTGCAATTAATGGATCTAAAAAAGCTCTGGTAATAGGCGGCGGAGATGGGGGGGCCATAGAAGAATTATTAAAGTACCCAAATTTAGAAAAAGTAGTTATGGTTGAATTAGACGAAGATGTTGTTACTGCGTCAAAAGAATATATACCGAATATATCAAATGGAGCTTTTGATTCTAGCAAATTAGAACTACGTTTTGAAGACGGAATTAAATATATTCAAAATACAAATGAAAGTTTCGATCAAATACTATTAGATCTAACTGACCCGTTTGGTCCTTCTACGGAACTCTATACCAAAGAGTTTTATCAAACGGTTTCAAAAAAACTGAGTGCACAGGGTGTTCTAAGCTTGCATATAGAATCGCCTATAAGCCGACCAGAGGTATTCGCGAGAATATACTGGACTTTAAAAAGCATTTTTAAATACGTAACACCAATGGTTAATTATGTACCCATGTACGGTTCTCTATGGGGATTTGCTGCGGCCAGCAACAATACAAATGTAACTGATATTACAAAAGAAACGATAATATCAAGATTAAAAAATCATAATATACAAAACTTAAAATTTTATAATGAAAATACTCATTTTTCTGTTATGGCAATGCCTCAATATATAAATGAAATAATAAAAGAAGAAAAATCACCAATTTTGTCTGGTACCCACTTGAATATAGAGAAAGATTTAGATACATTTTATATTTGTAAGTAAATAATTGAATATTTATAAATTATAAAATACATTAAAATTCAGATCAATGCAAAATAAATCCGATAACTAAATATGGGATATCTTGATATTCTAACAAAAAAAGCGGTTAAAGAAGTAAAAAAACACCGTACTCGAATACAAGGCAAAAAAGTTGTTACTGATAATATAAGTAAACTTAAATCATTATCTATAAAACCAACAATTGAAGAAAAAGATGAAATTAATAATTATATTGAACCTGTAACAATTGAATATTACATACCCAAAGAAAGCCGTTTTGCCCATGAGATAAAATTGCTTTACATTGAATTATATGATCCTCAACCAAAAAATGAAAACCACAAAAAAATATTCAATTACTTTTCTAAAATAAATGAACCAATTGATGTAATAAAAGTTATGGATATTTTTCCTCAATTTATGGTATCTATTTTAAATTATTATACCTCTAAAATAGGTATGTATGAAACCTCAAGTAAAGCATTTCAAGAGGGAATGCGTGATAATCCAACGGAAATAAGAAAGGCTCTGTATTTAATGGAAGTACTTCATAAAACGGAACCAACAATGCCTGCACTAGAAATTTTGGGGGATTATACTACATTTAATATAAACTGGTGTATTAGGTTTTTAAATAAAAATAAAATTCAACATTCTCTTGAAGATGAAACCGTTAACTATTTAATTCAAAGGTATAGAGAAAATTGTCGAAAGCATAATATATTAATTGATGAAAGATTTGAAATTCTAAGTGAAATCTATTTAGAGCAAGCCTACCCTAAAACAGCCGAAGATATGCTCGCAGAATCAGAACAGGATATATTAAATGAAATTGCTTAAAATTCAAATTGAAAACCTAAAGAAGTTCCCCATATATAAGCATTTTTTAATTCACCAATAGGAATAAAAAAAGAAGATTTAATTCTTAAACTATCTTCAACAAGAAGTATTTTAAATCCGGCTGCGGCTTGAAATTTAAAATAACCGGAGCCCGGTGCGTATTTATAATAACGCGCTTTTCTATTTTTAATTTGAAAATCATGATTAAACGTAAATTCAATAAAGGGAACATAAGGATAAATTAAATCTGTATTAGCCGCTAGAAGGTATTCGAGATTATCATTGCTTAAATATCTGTAATAAAAAAAATTTCTTTCATCGCTATAATTAAAACCAAATACTCTGTAATATGTATCTTTACTAAAAATATTTAATGTCATGCCATTTGTAATACCAGGCTCTTCTATACTTTTTCTTACAAATTCATTATTTTCATTTTTTTCTCTAATAATTTTCTCTTTTCTAAACACATAAAATAAATTTAAATGAAATGAAATGAAATTAAAATTTTTAAAAAACAAAAATCCGGTTCTTATCTCGGGAAAGCCATAAGATTCCATGGGATGCGCGTTTATTGAAGTATATTGTGGACCGCTACCATTATTATACTCCAAAAAATAATTCATCGTAAAAGTGTTTTTTACCCAATCAAGTCTTGTATTTAAAAATAATTTTATATCACCGGCTCTTGAAATTGTAATTTCTGGCTGAACTTGATTAAGATACGAAAAGCTAAAACCTATTTCAGTATTTAAAAAAACCGGCAAAAATAAATCATGCTCTCTCACTAAGGCAATATTTTTTTTTTTACTGTAATATAACTTTTGATTTATATCAAATGATATATTGTCTTTTTGAGTGACATAAATTAATCGAAGTTCATGTAATTTAGAACCAAAAACTTCGTTTGAAAAAACTATAAGATATAGATAAATTAATATATATATTTTTTTCACTTAAATGTCTAGTTTAATTTTTTTACCTTTTTCAACAAAACCCATAACACCAAAACGATCATTATTGTTTTTAATGATATCGGGAGGGTTATTATTTAAAACTTTACTAAATACCGCTTTTTCTTTACTAATATCCCAAACGTCTATAGGAACTTTTTTATCCCAATATTTTACGGTTGTTTTTTTAGGCTTTTTAGGATACTTAACCGGTTCAATTTCATTTCCTGTTGAAATGTTAACTAAATTTTTAAAAAAATTATATTGTATAGACTGAGGTATTAAAAAAGAACCGATATATTCTCCGGGTACCTGTGGACTAAGTTCAATTAAATAAAATTTTCCATTTTTTATTTTCCATTCGCTTACCAAGGGACCTGTTTGAATTCCAAGAATATAGACTAATTTTTGATGAATTTCTTGTAATACTTTTAATTTACCAGAATATGGCGATGGGAAGAAGTGTTCTAAATCTATAAAAGGGGGTAGAGTAGATATTTTCTTTCCTGAGATTAAAATTGTATTATATTCAAAATCTTTTATTAAGCCTGTTACAATAATTTCATCACCTTCTATAATTTCTTCAAAAATAATTTCATGTACTGACATATTTATCTTTTTTAAATTTTCAATAGAAATAAACTTTTTTAAATCATCATAATTTTCGCAAATATAAATATTTTTTTTCGCAAAACCAAAACGAGATTTTAATATAATTGGATAATTTAATAGATCTAAATCTACCTTCCTTAACCTAGATTTATAATATACAAACTTTGGCTGCCCAAAATAAGAATGTACTGGCTCTGCCTGATCTATTTTTTTTCTCACTAAGAGTTTATCAATTAAAAGCTCTGTTTGTGTTCGACTTAATCCTATTAAGCCAAGTCTTTCTGTCAAAAAAGCCCAAGAAAGTAACGACTTGCCATAACTAGCGCAAAATCCTCCTGAAATATCGCCATCAACCCCAAGCGAAGCTATTTTATAGGCAATTTTTCTATAATTATAAATAGATTCTTCAATTTTTATATCGCATAAAGAAAGACCCGGAGCATTTAAGTCTTGATCTATTCCTATTATATGGTATCCAATTTCTTTGGCTGCTTTAATCAGTGGAATTTGATGGTTTCCCGCGCCTAATGAAATATAATAACGAATTTTCTTTGACATTTATCTTGATATATTATCGGTTATTAAATTAAGAACATTCAAAATTTAACAATATATAAATTGTATCTTAAAAATGTTTTTAACGGTAAAATGTATACTTGTTTACAACCTGTATAGAAAAATATGATATGCAAAATAGAAAATAAAATCAATAATATTTAAAATATTATACATTATTAAATAAGAAATAACTTTAGTTACAAAACCTCTGGAGAAATATGAGTTATCAATCACTTAAAGAATTAGAATCAGATATACATGAATTTAAAATAGAAATAGATGAATTATATAAATCTTTGAATATTCAAAAAGAAGAAGATGAATTAAATGAAACACGTTTAAAATTAGAAGATCCTGCAATTTGGAGCAATGACACAAATCGAGATGAAATAAAATCTTTACAGACAAAGAATGCAACCTTAGAGAGAAAGCTAGAAGGATGGAATAAGCTTAAAAAACAAATTAATGACCTAACAGAATATATTGAAATAGCAATTCTCGAAAAAGAAGAAAATATGCTCAGCGAATTACAATTAAAATTTTTTAAATTAAAAAATGATTTCTCAGAATTAGAGCTTTTAAGCTTGCTTTCTGGTCAAGATGACAATTTAAATGCATTTTTAAACATACATCCGGGTGCAGGCGGTACGGAATCTCAAGATTGGTCAGATATGCTATATAGAGCATATCTAAGATGGGCCGAAGAAAAAGGTTTTTCAGTTGAAATAATTGACTATTTAGAAGGAGAAGAAGCAGGCATTAAAAACGTTACTATTTTAATTAAAGGATTAAATGCTTATGGTTATTTAAAAGCTGAAAACGGAATTCATCGTTTAGTAAGAATTTCTCCTTTTGATTCTAACAAGAGAAGACACACCTCTTTTGCTTCTGTACATGTAAGCCCAGAATTGAGTGAAGATATAGAAATAGAAATAAATGAAAAAGATTTACGCATTGATACATACCGCTCAAGCGGAGCAGGAGGGCAGCATGTTAATAAAACTGACTCTGCTGTTCGAATAACGCATATTCCAACTGATACTGTTGTAGCCTGTCAAAATGAACGAAGTCAAATTAAAAATAGAGCAACCGCAATGAAATTATTAAAAGCAAGACTATATGAAAAAGCTCAGGAAGAAAAACAAAAAGAAATTGAATCAAAATCAGGTGAAAGAAAAGATATCTCATGGGGAAATCAAATTAGATCTTATGTTTTTCATCCTTATAATCTAGTTAAAGACCTTAGAACTGGTTACGAAACCGGAAATATTCAAGCCGTAATGGATGGAGACTTTGATCCGTTTATTGACGCGTATTTAAGAAAAATAGCAGCAGCAGCGAAAAATTAAATTATTATTTATAATTAACAAACTGAAGAGGAACAGGCAAATCATTTTCTTTTAATAGTGAAATTATCTGCTGTAAATCATCTCTAGATTTACCCGTGACCCTAATTTTTTTATCCATTACCTGTGTTTTAACTTTTATTTTTGAGTCTTTTATAAGTTTATTTATTTTTTTTATTACATCATCAGGCAAACCAGAAACAAAAGTTGCTTTTTTTCTTACTGCTTGTCCCGCAGATTGTTCAATATTGCCGTATTGTAAAGCTTTAAGAGGTATGCCTCTTTTAATAAGCTTGCTGTCAAATACATCTTGCAGTTGTTTCATTTTACCTTCGTCATCAGATAATAAAACAAGTTCTTCTTTTAATAACGTTAAATCAGATTTACTCCCTTTGAAATCAAATCTATTTGCGATTTCGCGTTTTGCCTGATCAACGGCGTTAGTTATTTCTTGCATATTAATTTCTGAAACTATATCAAAAGAACTTTCTGCCATATGTTTTACTTTGTTAATTTATTATACAAATAGGTTCCTTAAATTTCTCTATGCTTAAACTTTCTAAAACCAAAGTATAGAGGCAATACAATCCATAGCATTATCATTGAGAAACTAATATAAATACCTAATTTACTGCCTAGATATTTTTGAAAAAAAGCAGAAGTGAACCCTAATAAAGTTGTAATATCAAGATGAAGCAGTAATATAACTCTAACAATATCAATAGGATTAAGCATTATCATAATAAATAAGGCGGGCTCTATGGGATAATCTCCAAACAATGAACCTATGGAAAGTATTAACAAATCATACAATATATAAAAATAAAACCAAAATAAAAGCATTACCCCTATTAGAGTTTCTTTTTTTTCTAAATAATTCGCTAAAAAAAGTGAAAAAGCTGAAAATACAAATATTAGTATTATACCTAAAAAAAGCATAAACGAAAAAGATTTTATACCGCCGGTCTCAGCAGGAAAAAATAATATAGCGCTCAATGTCATGGCCGCAGAAAAACTGATAATCAAGCCGCCGCATAAACCCGCATATTTTCCAAAATATAGAGATACTCTTGTAATTTTTCTAGCTAAGATGACCTCCATAAAAGGGAAAGATTCTGAAAAAGAAATTGCTCCGAAAATTAATGAGAATAAAGGAACTATTAATAAAAGAAAGCTCAATTCGCTTGCTACAGCCTTAAGAGGTGTATCTGAACCTGAATACATAATTAATGAACTAAACAAAAAAAATGATATACCATAAATCATCAGCCATTTATTTCTAATATTTTCTTTAATTTCAAATTTAAAAATTATAAAGAATGGATGGCTGGTCATACCAGAAAATTTTTCTTTTACTTTAACAAAGTTCATAACTTTTAATACTGCTATATCTCTCATAAATATATTTATTAATTTTGTTTTATCCAATATTTTACAAGCGCATCTTCTAAACTTTTGGCTTTTTGCTTTTTAATAAAAACCTTAGGCTTATCAAATACACTAATTTTACCGTCAACTAATACTGTCATTTCGTCAGCAATTTCTTCAACTTCAGCCATTATATGTGTTGTAAACAAAATTGTATTACCTCTTTTCTTCCTTTCTCTTAAAAGATTTTTTAAATAGTAAGCATTTTGCGGATCGAGACCTGCTGCTGGCTCATCAATAACTATTATATTATGATCATACATAAAGCATTGTAAAATATTCACTTTTTGCTTCATCCCCTGAGATAAAGTACCAAACTGTTTATCAGCAAAAGAATTAATACCTAAATCAGATTTTATTTTATTCAAATATAATGCTTTTTTGTTAGTTAAATTTATTAGAAATTCAATTATTTCTTTTACTTTTAAATTTCTAGGAAAAGATGGAATTTGCGGCATATATCCGATCTCATCTCTATAAGTAAAAGATTTTCTAATAGAATTTTTATTAACTAATATTTCACTTTTATCCTGAAGAGGCGCAAGTCCCATTAAACTTCTTAAAAGTGTTGTTTTTCCAGAACCATTGGGACCTAATAACGCAAAAATTAAACCGCTATTAATTTTTAAATTAATATCATATAAAGCAACATGATTTCCATAAGTTTTTTTTACATTTATAAATTCAATCATACTTTTATAAATTTTCGACCTCTTTAGCATAAGCAGTTGCTTTCATACGAGGCCTATTGTCAACCAAATTAATAGGTGTTATAACAGGAAAAGCTCGCTCTGCTACTTCTAAAAACTCTATAATGGGAGATAATAATAATACACTTAATTCTGAATAATTTGAAACTAAATAACCGAAATACTGCATAGGGTGAAACGGTTTATCACCAATGCCGTCAAAATCTAAATCATACCCCTGATACCTGCTCCAATAATTTTCTGTAAAATTATTTAAATTCTGATATGCACTGGACATTACATCAAAAAAGTTAAATAAAAAATTATTATTTATAAATTTATTGCTATCGCAGCTGCCTAAAACAATTAACGATATACCGTTAAAATAAAATATATTTTCTTCAAAGTGATTTCTGTTCGAATTATCCATTACCAGGGCTCTGGTTGTTTTATAAAATTTATTCTTTTTAAAAACGCTATCACCTATATCTTTTATTAAGATTCCTAAAGAACCTTTTCTTTCATTATTTTGAAAAATATTTTCAAGAGCTTCTACCCTATAAGTATACATAATTACCACTCCTGCTGAATTGTCAGAAAAACGATTATTTTTCAAAATGCTCCCATGGCAAAACATAAAATGTAATCCATACCTATTATTATTTAAACTATAATTATCTGTTATTTCGGTTTCTTCTGAAGATTCAAGATATAAACCATCTCTGTGGCCTCTTATAATATTTTTTTTTATTTTAATATTATTTGAATACCATGAGTGTACTCCATTGCCAGATAAAACTTCACTTTTTTCATTCGTACCTAATATTAAATTATTTTCAACTAGACAATTGTTTACTTTACCTAAATATATGGCAAAATTATTATTTTTGAACAAACTGTTTTTTATTACACAATTGTTCACCTCAAAGGTATGTATTCCCCCTACTATATTTAACTGGTTTCTGCCACCATTAATTATAAATAATGAATCAATAATAACATTATCAGATATAATTTTAATAACTGATTCTTTTTTTTCACCATCTATAACAGGGAAGCCAACACCTTTCACTGTTATAGATTTATCAATAACAATGGGAGATTCTTTATAATAACCGCCATTAATAATTAAAATATCTCCATTTTCCGCAAGATTAATGGCCTTTGTAATTGATTTTATTTCACAATTATCACAGATTTTTATGTCTTTTGCTTGTATGGTATTAAAAGAAAATAGATTTAAAATTATAACTACGTAAAATATTATAATTTTGATTTTACAAAGCATATAAAGATAGTAAAGAATAAATTAGACATGGCGTAAAACTATTTTTTATTAAAGTATCCCCATTTGGTATTTATATATGTTTCAACTTCTAAATAGTCAAAAGATTTGCCCTTTGTTTCTTCTATTGCGTTTTGAAGCAAAGAGTTATCTTTATACGAAGACAAATAAGCACCCATGGGAGAAGGCCTATTCTCAGATTGAAGATAATAAGCTTTCTCGCCATCAATATATTTTTTTATTGATTCATTAAACTTATAATAATCAGTTACCCATATTTTTTTTACACTGTTCTTGTTTTTAATTTTCCATGCTACTGCGCATTCTATGCTATCAAAAAAATATGATTTATGCTTATGTGTTTTTATTTGAGCGTCAAAACGCATATCAACAATTCCCATCAAACAATATTCACATTTTTTATCGCCGGGCTTTATTTCAATAGGTTCATTTGATGAACAAGAGAAAAAAAATATACTATATACTAAGTAAAGTAAACTTTTTTTCATAAAAATCTAATAGAAAAAATCAAAACTTATTTTTTCAAATGCAATTCTCTTTCTTTATAGGCAATATAAATAAAAATGCCTGCAACACCAAGCATAATAAATGTTCCTATATGCGGCCAGCTACATGGTCTAACGTTCATAATTTGTTTACAAGCAAATAAGGGAGGCTGGTAATCAAATACCTTATTATATAAGGGTGCTGTTGTATCCATATTTTTACCATATTTATAAAGCCAAAGGTAAAAATCAACCATACCCGCTAAACCTGCTAAAGTTAAATGAGCCAATTGAATAAGTACCATGTAAACCTTACTATGAAAAAATGTAATAACTGAAAAAAGAATTATATAACCTAAAATCCATGGCATATATTTTAATTCTGGCATTGCTTCGGCATTTATTTTACCCATACCTACATAATGATTAAAATCATTTATTGTATAAATATTCCATTCTTCTCCGCCTACTATATCATAAACATATAATAACATTTCTAAAGGATCAGGAAACTGAACTCCGCCCATTATAATAATCCAAAGTGGAACAAAATATACCGAAATCATAATTGGCACAGATAAAAGAACGAAATATTTGTGTTTTTGTAATATATTTTCATTCATAAGCCGATAAACTCCTCTTGTTTAATTAAAAAATTAATTTATTCTAATATATTGATATTGCGAAAAAAAAGCCAGAGAAAATTCTCTGGCTTTTTAATAATATTGTTATGGACTTACTCTTATGTAATTCTGCATCTCTTGGTGTAGAGCAGAACAGAAGTCTGTACAATAAAATGGATATACACCTACATTATCGGCTTTCCACATGGCTGACTTTGTTTGTCCCGGCATAACTAATAGGTTAGGGAACTCAGCGCCATATACGGCAAAACCGTGCGGCATATCATACTCTTGAGTTAGGTTTGTAACATGAAAATAAACAGTATCACCTTTTTTCACTTCAATTTTATCTGGCTTAAAGTGAGTGAGCGTTGCTGTTACATAGGCATGTACTTCTTTACCTTTTCTTTCAACTCTTGCTTTATCTTCAGTTAAAGTAGCATGAGGATGTTTGTTGTCTTTTAAGTTATAAAACTTTTTAGATTTTTTAGCTAATAGTTCTGCAGGCGCCATTTGAGCGTAATGAGGCTCACCAATAGTTGGGAACTCATTTAAGAAAACACCTTTATCGCCAGAGATATCATATAGCTGAACAAGATGATGAAGCTCTGGACCAACTGGCAACATTCTATCTTTTGCTTGCTTATCTAGACCTATAACATATTTACCATATGGTTTAACAGTATTACCACCAACTACAGAAAGGTGACCAATATTGTACCATGTTTGTAAGCCTTCAATAACATCAAGAGTTTTTCTATCCCAAACCATTATGTTATTGCTTAAGAAACAAGAAGTATAAGCTCTGCCTTTATTGTCGAACTCAGTATGTAAAGGACCTAAACAAAGATAGTCTTTGCCCGCTTCTTTTTCTTTTTTCTGAACTTCGCCATATAAAGTAGCTTCATACTTTAACACAGGAACACCATCAATTGTTTTTTCAATAGCGCCTTTGTCATTAATTGCTTTTTGTAGCTTGCTGAATGAATGAACAGCTATTTGAGCAGAAAGCTTACCTGAACCTACAATTAACTCACCATCAGGACTCACGTCAACACCATGAGGGCTTTTAGGAGTAGGTAAATAGTATACAGAACCTGGGCAATCTTTTGCGTCTATCATTTTAACGGTAGTTCTTTTTTCAGAAATAGCCGGTTGATTTTCTGGATGATAGTTTCTGTAATGAACACCAGGAACTGTTTTAGCTTTACTAATACATCCCTGAGCTACTTTCCAATTAAAGGCTAATATGTAGTCTTTATCATTTTGTGAAGCTTCAGCTTCCATCATTTTCCAAGCTTGCTCAGTATTATACGATGTAAAAAAGCACCAGTCTTTTGATACAGCTTTACCACAACCTGATTTATCATAATGAAAAGCGGGTACTCTTACCTGCAAGTCTATGCTCATATGGCCATCTTTATCAAGCTTAACCATCGTAATTGTACCGTTAAATTCACCCTTACTCATGCTCTCAATGGGAATATCTCTTTGAGGTATGGGTACTGAAAATCTTGTAGCCGCGAAAACATAATCTGAATTTTCAGTAATATATGGTGAACCATGGTTACCTGCTGAATTAGGTATCTCTATAATCTCTTTGGTTTCAAACCAGTCTAAATCAATTCGGGCAATACGTGGTGTATTATTCGCGTTAATAAACAACCAACGGCCATCCTGCATACCATTTGTTAATGAAAGTACAGGGTGATGGCTATCATCCCATGGTAAAAAACCCTGTGATGTCATCAAAAGGCCTTTAGTTTCTTCATCAAAACCATATCCATTCTCAGGAAATACTGAAAAAACAGGTATCTGTTTTATAATTCTTCCTGAAGGAATACCGTTTATCGAAACCTGACCACTGTAACCACCAGACATAAACGCGTAAACTTCGTCCATGTATCGTGGTGTTATCCAGGCGCCTCCAGATTTACTGCTTGCACCATTACCGCCCCCTAGTCCACAAAAAGACGTAAAGAGTGATGCAGTAAAAACAATCAGAAGTCCGCTAAATCGGATATTATTTTTTAAATTTCTCATTTAATCTCCTCCTGAGTTTTTTTATACTAATTTACTTTTAGTTCAAAACTAAAATATTTAATAAAAAACTCCATTTTTTAAAGCTTTTTCATGATAAGTTATTATTTAACTTATCATCAGCCGCATCTTTGTGAATTAAAATGTATATTCACAAATTTATTTTTTTTCAGCAGCTGGCTGTTCCGCAGTTTCCGGCGGCTTTGGTGTTTCGTCAAGTTTTTTTATATAATCTGGCAATTCTTTACCTTCGTCAACTTTACGAAACAATTCAAGAATATCTCTTGCTTCATCTTGTGAAATACCGGTTCTTACCATTTTCATCATATTATTTTCTAATAATAACTTTTTAGCAGTAGGATCTTTGGCGATCATCTCTTCAGGATTTAAAATCATATTCATAATCCATTCTGGCTTACGTCTTGTTGTCACATCTTTTAATACAGGACCTACATGCTTAACAGTTATTTTATGACAAGGGGTACATTTTAACTTAAATGTAGCCGCTCCTTTTTCAACTTTAGCGTCATCAATAGCTTCCCCAAGTTCAACAGATTCTACGGGCCCTATACCTATACCTTCTTTTTTACATGATACACTTAATAAAAAAGCAAATATTATAATTATGCTTAGTTTACTTATTTTTTTCATTAGTAGTTTGCCTCCAATTTAATTTAATTTAATTTATATTTGTTATCATTCCAAAGATGAAAATGATTTATCCTAAACTAATTAAAAACATATTTTGTCCAGAATTTTTCATTTTTTATATAAAATTCTTATAATTTAGTGAAAAAAAACTGAATTTACGCAAGATAATTGATGTATATCAATTATTTTTTATAGAAATATTTTGATAATTATTGTAACATATACTTACATATGAATAATGGGACAAATTATGCAGCTAAAATTCTTATTATAGAAGATGACGAAATTCAACGGAGAATACTAAAAGAAATATTAACTCATTTATCTAAAATTAGCAAATATTCTTTTCACGCGAAACTGGTATCTACCGGAAAGAAGGGATTGCAAACAGCCATACAATTTAGGCCTGATTTAATTTTTCTTGATATCCATTTGCCAGATATTCATGGGATTCAACTTTTGCGGCAGCTTGAAAGCAATAATATGCTTGACGATACTCCAGTGCTTTTAATAACTTCAGATACATCAGAAGCTACAGCAATTGAAGGTCTGGCGGCGGGCGCAAAAGATATTATTTATAAACCAATTCGTGAAACAGAACTAGCCATAAAAATGGCTAATATATTAGAATCAAAAAGAAACCAAACTGCTTTAAGTAAAATAAACAATCAACTTGAAAAAGAGAAACAAATATTTTCTAAGTTTTTTTCAAATGATATTATGGATAAAATTTTACAAGACGAAAGTTTTTCGAAATTAGGCGGCATTAATACTTTTGCTACAATTATGTTTTTTGATCTTCGAAACTCTACTTCTCTGGCTGAAACATTAGGAGCTCAGGAATTTGCCACATTTTTATGTGATATCTTTGAAAATATTACAAATATTATCTACTCAAATTACGGCTCAGTAAATAAATTTATGGGAGATGGAATTTTAGCCACTTTTGGCTGCCCTGTCGTTTATAGCAACGATGCCTATAACGCGGCAAGAAGCGCTATTAAAATAAGAGAATTTATTAAAATCTATAATGAAACCCGTCCACCTAAAATTAAAGACCCTATTGCTTTAGGCATTGGTATCGCTTCAGGAAAAATTTTCGCCGGGAACATAGGATCACACAACCGTATGGAATATACAGTTTTAGGCGATCCCGTAAATGTGGCAAGCCGACTTGAATCTTTAACAAAAATGGTAAAAACAGATATTTTAATTGAAGAAAATACAATAAATATAATTGAAGATGTAATCTATGCAGAAAAAATTGACTTAAGTAATATTAGAGGCCGCATTGGTGAAATTAATATCTATAAGCTATTGGAAATTAATGAAAAAAGGGCGCATGAAATTTATGCAAAAACAGAACAAATTACTTTTGATAATATGGAAAAAATAGGCGAGGTCGAATTTTTCTAGACATAATTTATCTTAATATTTATCACGTACTATAAAAATAATTTCATCGCGAAATTCACATATTTTGATAAAGACTTAAAGCTTGAAAACGAACTACTCCATCTTTATGATTTCTGGCAACCTCTAAAACCCGTCTTTGCGCTGACCTGCTTTTAAACTGACTTAATTCTTCTAAAATAAGTATCATTTCTGTTTTGGTTCTGGCCAAATAAGATCTTTTTATTAAATAAGGCAGTGATTTTTTAGGATCGTACCATCTTAGGGTAAAATAAATTTGCTTTAAAACCAGAGGGTTTTTTTCTGCTAATCGAAAGATCAGTTTATAGTAATATTTTTTTCTTTTTCGCTCTAATTCATATTTTTGAACACTTCTTACAGCAGCCTCTCGCACAAGCCATTCACTATCTGTAAATCTTTTCGAGATATAAATTAAATCTTCCTTTTCTGGCTTTATACTTTCAAGATATAAAAGCGCATACCAGCGAACCATAGGATCATAATACGAAGATAATAAATATGCTTTTTCTCTAAAATTTTCAAGTTTTAATTCTCTAATTTTTTTTAATGTATATTTAATAACAAAGGTATGGGAATCTTCAAGTGCTATATTAAAAATTTTTTCTTCAATTTTATTTTCAGATACTTGTTGAATACTCTGGATAAAGTCTATTTTATAAGACCAGTTTAACTTTTTAAACTCGTCAACTTGTGAAGACACGTCTAATGATTTTTTAATTTGAGTTTTTCCGCAGGATAGAAAAATAAAGACAACAAAACTTAAACTTAAAAGTGAACAAAAATATATATTTTTAACTCTGTTTATCATGATTCTTATTATTGCTATATAATAATATAATTTATTTTTTTCTGGCGGTAAAATAAATTCTTCGGGGCAATTGGTAACCCTCGATTGTTTCATTACGGTTTTTTATATTTATGAAATCTGAATAACTTTTGTAAGGCGACCAGTTGGTTTTTCTTTGCTCGGTTTCACTTAACAGAATATTATGATGACATTCTATATCGGAATATCCCGTTCTTTTAAGCCAGTTATACAGACACTTTTCATCGGGCACAAACCAAACCCCAGAGACTCCGGCATATTTTTTTTCAGGAAAAAACGCAGTCGAGGTATTACCTTCAACACCCATTGATTCTACCAAAATTTGTCCTCCCGGCTTTAATGCCGCAAAAACATTGTTTAATACTTCTAAAGGATTTTTATGATGGTAAATAATTCCCATACAAAATATTATATCAAAAAAACTTTTAAAATATTTTAAATGTTGAAAGCCAAATAATTCATAATATAAGTTTGGTTCTTTCGCAAAATTTTGAAAAAGTTCGAAAGTATATTTAAACCTTAAAGTAGGGTCAATACCTAAAACCAATTGTGGCCCATGGTGAGCCATTCGAAACATATAATATCCGCTGTTTGCACCTATATCACATATTTTTTTATCTTGCATATCATCTATAAAAGGAAGAAATCTATCCCATTTAAGATCGCTTCTCCACTCTGCGTCTATATCTATTCCAAAAATAGAAAAAGGTCCCTTTCTATAAGGTATAAAAGCCGAAAGCGATTTTTTAAGTATCTCTTTTTCTTTATCATTAATTTCTTGATAGTGCCCAATTTTTACAATGGCAGAGCTATAATCTTTATATCCTGTTTTAATTTTTTTTACGCTTTCCAGAGCATCTATAAAAATTTTATTTTTTTCATTTGTTAATTTAGTTTTTGATATAATTTTCTTTAAAGAACTTAAATCTATTTTATCTTCATAAGGATATAAATATTTAAGCTGATTTTCTAACATTCTATTTAAAGGCTATTATGGATGTAAAGTTACACCATTTATAAAAAACATCCATCTTTTTAAAACCTGCTTTTTTTAGTAAAAATAAATTTTCTTCTAATGTTAGTGGTTTTAAGATATTCTTAAGAGATTTGTTTTTTTGCTCTATTTCAATATCAGAATATCCCTCATTTTTTTTAAAACCATAATGCATCAATGTATGTATATTTGAAATCATATTGTCTTTTTCTTGTATTTTTTCAGACAATATAAAAACTCCCTTTTGGCGCAAAGACAAATATATGCTTTTGATAAAATCGGCTCTTTTTCTAATTGGTACAAATTGAAGTACATAATTGGCAATAAAAACATTTGCCTGTTCGTATTCATAGGCTAGTATATCTTCTGTAAAAAAAGAAGCTTTTTGGTTTTTTGTGAGTTTATAATTTTTTTGTTTTGCTTTTTCAATCATAGAAGGCGAGCTGTCTATTCCTGTGTAAGAAAAAGATTTTTTTTTGAGAACTCCACTTAAAAAAAATAATAAGTTTCCTGTGGAACAACCCAAATCATATATTTGAATATCTTTATAGAAATTTAAATTGATTAACTGTGAAATTTGCCAAAGAGTTTCATGATAACAGGGAACCGATCTTTTTATCATATCATCAAATACCAAAGTTACTTCTTTTGAAAATGTAAAATTTGGTACAGTTCTAGTTTTTTTTTTATAAAGTGTATCTTTCATATGGAACAAAAATATCCCTTGTATTTTTCTTTATTACTATTTAAGTACTCAAAGTTTGTCTCAAGATTTATACCCTTACCCAAAGTTACTTCTTTTGGCTGCCAGCCGTTATTTTCTTTTTTCAATAAAACAGCTTTCTTCATTTTTAATATTGTACCAATAAAGCTTTGAATATCTTCAGATAAATTATAATCTTCTAATAAACTTGTATTTGAATTATCACTTAAAAATATCCAACGGGCAGGTAAGAATTCTCTGCAACTATGTAAATAATAATGAGATATTTCAAAAAAAGAACTTAAAATTTGAATATTTTCTTTTTCTTGAGGCGCATTATTAAAAATCCAAATTACTTGTGGATTTTCATTTATATGAATTTCAAGATTTCTTAATAATGGATTTTTCTCTTTTACTTGATAAATTAGATACTCTTGATTGTTACAGTTTTCCTTTGAATAATAAGTATCACATCTTTCTATACCTATAGACGAAAAAAAACGGGTTAGATAATAATATCTTCTCATAAATATCCAGTCATTTTGCTTTACCTCTTGTTTTGAAGTGCTTTCTAACATGAATTTATGAAACCATAAATCAGTTTTTCTTATACTTGAGTTTAAGATTGCTTCAGGGCCTGCCTCTCTAAAGCCAATTAATAATAATAGACAAAAAAAGATAATAATAATTGCTTTTTTAAGCATTAAGAAAATTATTAATAGTCTTGCCGCGTTCTATCGTGATTTATTTTATTAAAAATAAAAAGTGCCGTATACCCGCCAATAAAAGCCGCCAATATATCAACATTAGAACCTATTCCTTTTTGTAAAAAATCAATAACTACCTCTAAAGGTTTGTGAAAAAGAAGTGCCCCCAGAATAGAACCCGCTAAACCTACAACAATACCGCCAATAAAACCGCCCAACAAATCTTTTTTTCGCCAGTAATAGTATAACCAGCTTAAAAAACCAGCAATAACAACATATACAAAAATATCTAATAATATAAATAGTATTTCTCTCATGATTTTTAATTATATAAAAAATTATTTTTAAAATATATCTTCATAGCTTAACTTTTTGTTTTCTAAGTAAGACTATTTTAAATTGACTATACTTCAACAATTATTCAAACTGACAAGAAAATTTGATTTCTCAAAAATAAAAACGAATATCAGTAAACAAAAATAGCTAAAATTGGCTATTGACAAACAAAAAAAATAGTGTAAGCTACTATTCAGATAAGCTTGAAAAGAAATGGAAGGCACTAAAGAATAGATTTATAACTTATCAGATTATAAAAAAAATGAATATAACAAAAACAAATTTCGTTCTAGCAGCAATATTTTTCATATTTACTTTTTCATCTTTACTTGCTCTTGAAATGAAAAAAGTAATAATTCTTGATTTTATTAATATTGAAAAAAAACCTAATTTTCAATATCTTGAAGTGTCAATCACAGATGCGGTAAGAGAAGGCATGATTAAAAAATTTGTTTTTCAAGAAATTGACCGCTCCAAATGGGAAGAAGTCGCTGATCTTAACTTTTTATACAAAGACGACTATTACACAAAATCAGTCGCAACAAATTTGGGTCTCTTGGCCCAGCAGGACATTATAATTTCGGGAGGGTTTAAGATAATATCTACAGACGATGCAAAAAATGTTGAATATAAAAAAGATAAAGACCTGCCTATTATAGCAACACAAGTAAGAATTTTAAATATCGCGACAAAAAAACCAGTTGCTGAATTTATTGAAGAAGGCCCGGCTGATAATAGAATTTTTGAATCGGTAAATAAAATTGTCGAGAGAATTAATGAAGAAGCCAAGGCAGTACTGCCCAGCCGCGAAGAATGGGAAAAAAAAGGTCTTAAAGACGAAGTAGAAAAAGCTCCTTTTTTTGAAAATTTCAATTTAGGATTTCGCGCGGGTCCTGTTCTGGCGTTATACGGCGTTGCGAAAAGAATTAACCTCGAACAGCCCGCTTTTTTTATTGCGGCAAAAACTAATCTTTCACGCTTTCACAATTCTTTTGCTCTTCAATTTGAAACAGGTATTTTTAAACATAGCCCTGTTAAAGAAAAAAACGTAAGCATTGATCATTATGACGTAACATCAAGTAATTATGTTTTTAGCGGTTACACAGGCTGGGATTTAATTTATTTTAAATTTCTAGGCCTGCATCCACAAATAGGGGGCGGTATTGTATGGCAATTGACCAATTTTAACGGTGAGATTCAGACAACCAACTCAATTATTATACCCTTTGCCGCCGGCGGATCGGAGGTTTCATTTAAGCTAAATCCGTTTTTATCTGTGATTCTAGGCGCCCGATGCATGGCCGAAATTGAAAAGCCAGGAATAACATACATAAACACCGCGACAGGCGGAATTAATTTTAAATGGTAGGATAGATAAAATGAAAAACATAATAATGCATTATATGACCCACAGCTATAGTTCGGCATTGCAAGGCTTCGCCAACTGGTGTAACACCACAGGTCGCCGTGGGCTAATAGCGCTTTTTTTACTAACCGCATGCTCAGTTAGTCAGGAAGACATATTAAACGGCGACAAGGTACCCGATAAAGAGTCCATAACTTTTGCCAATATTGAGACCATGAATTCTACCAGCATTCAGGTACAGTTTCAGCAAAATATCAGGCCCGAATCTTTTAACGGCCCACAAGATTTTATTATTGAAAATCAGTCGGGGCAGCTATTAAAAATATATACGGCCGCTCAAAATTTATCAAACCAAAAAATATTTCATATAATAACCGACCCTCAAATTCCTAATACAGTTTATACGCTAAGAGTATTTAATATAATGGGAGAAAACGGAACCGAAGCAGGCAAAAAAGGAGTTACTATAAATTTTACCGGATATGACCCTTCGGCAGTGCAAAGACATTTTCGAATTATTGTACAGCCTGTAGTAAATACGGGTGAAGATTTTGATGTAATAATAGACGCAGTAGATTCTATTACCGGTAATTTACTGCAAAACTTTTCTGATAATTTAATATTTACCGTTACAGGCGCGGGAAATTTATCGGTAATTTCTGAACCGGGATTTATTCAGGGAACGCAGACGGTAACTTTAAATTATTCAAACAACACCCTAACCGACGGCCAAACAGAAAGTATCGCGCTTATTATAACAGCAGCTTTAGACGCCAATATGAACGGTACAAGCGATCCGTTTAACGCGACTAAACCGGCTTCTATGGCGGGCTTTGAATTTATTCAAAACGAACCGGCATTAACCGGCCAGCCTTTTTCGGTTACCATAAATGCCGTAGGTACTGATGGCGCGTTATTTACTGATTACATAGGAACCGTTAATTTAACTTCAACCGGCGGTACAGGTCAAATATCGCCTTTAACAGCGACGCTTGCCGGTGGGACAGTAACTCTTGATATAATTTATAGTGCGCTTACACCGAATTTAATTATAAGAGCCGAAGACCAAACAAATTCAACCTTAACCGGTATTTCTGATGCTTTTGGAGTGGCTACAGGTGTGGGGGGTAACGCCAGCATTAACTTTACGGCTGCGGCTATAAGCACAACAGAGGTTCGACTTGGCTGGCAAAAGATGGAAACGTCCACTGAATATGTAATTTACAGAAAAACAGGCGCAAACCCTTATACCGAAATACACAGAATAAGTCCCAGTTTTACTTATTGGGTAGACAGCGGCCTTTCTACAAATACAACCTATAATTATAAAGTTGAAGCATACGATGTAGCTTCACAGCTTCTTGGTACGGCTTTTGCTGAGGCAGCAACTAATAACTGTAATATAGTTACACCGGGTGATACAGCAGCAACTATCTTAACAGATACAATTTGGACAAAGGCAAACGGCCCTTATTGTGTTACCGCCAATTTAACTATTGACGCATGGCTTTTTATAGAACCGGGAGTTAAAGTATTATTTTCATCGGGCACCCAACTTATTGTGGACGATCCGGCAACTACCGGCGCGGGACAAATTGGTCAGCTAAACGCCGAGGGTAACGCTCAAGAGATGGTTTTATTTACATCGGCCTCAGCGACACCTGCCAAAGGCGACTGGAACGGAATTCACTATAAGCCCTCATCAGTACCTTCAAATATTGACATGAGCAATAATCATTTAGGCGGCAGTTATTTAAGTTTTGTTGTTATTGAGTATGCTGTAAAAGCTCTATTTGTAGAAACATCTCTTGTAATTGATTATTCATTGATTAAAGATAATGCATGGTTAGGTACAGGATCAGGCGGCGCCGGATTAAATTATTTATTGCCAAACGGAGGCAAAGGCGTTATTCGCTATACAACCTTTATAAATAATGAAGTTGCCGATACAGGGGGCGCCGCTGCAGCATTTTGGGTTTCTGCCGGAAC
>JAOUOS010000073.1 GCA_029880285.1 Spirochaetia bacterium | reverse complement strand
AGAGTCTTCAAGGATTAATATAAAAAAAATAAAAATCAAAACCAAACTTACAAAAGATTGCTGGGTTAGAAAAGTATATAAGGAAAAAATATAAAATAATAACAAAACCGAACGTACCAACAAATAAGAATGAGAAGAAGTAGACCAGCAGACTAAAAATACTTACATAAAAAAGCCGTTTCTTTCAGATAACGTTCGATCTTTTAAGTCGTCGTAAATCGTTTTTGTAGGCCAGATGAGCGCGAAATAACCTCAATTCATGCGCGAAGATGGCCGTAAAGCAAAAACGATTTACGATGAGTTTTGCGGTTCGCCTTAAAAACAACTTTACAATTTATCTATAAAAAGTAAAGCTTTTCTTGATGCCTATAAAACGCAAAACCGAGCAGCCCGCGCAGTCGGGCGCGCAGCTTAAAAGATTAGTTAGGCGAAGTAAGAATTATTTTTTCATTATAACAAATTTTTAGAAAATGAAACAGTCGGGTTGTAAAAGGTTATATATTTAAGTACTAATTATTATAAAATATGTTGCAAATTAAGAATCGATTTTATTAATGAGAATATAGCCTTTTTTTGAAGGATCAAATAATGGAAAATAAATATATATGCTCAGTAAAAATGATTTTACTATTAAGTATTATTTCGATATTTAATAAATGTGCATCAATTCAAACTAGTAACTACAAGACACAATGGTATGGTTACGAAGTTGATTCTCTATGTAGCCCACTTAACGATATTTTTAGTGTATACAAGTTGGAAAATTATTGTAAAACACAATCTGGAATAATAAATCATATAAAAAGAAAAATTTCTAAACGAGGTGATTTTATACAAACAGAAAATAGTCGATTTATAAAATATATTCTAGAAGAAGATATTATAAAAGCATGTTATTATTTTAAGGATGGTACATTATTTTTCTGCGTAGAGTACTTATATCAAAATAATTACCTTAAGAATATAGAAATATCCTTAGGTAATATTTATATTGTTAGAGCCTTTTTATGGAAAGAAAAATATAATGAATTATTACAAGTGGAAAACACTGTAAGCCTAAACACTAAAACAATATTAAAAAGTATACATCATATAGAAAATTATCGATTAAAAAAATATGATATAGAATATAAAAATAATAATTACATAGACTTAATAAGTAATGAGTTATCAAAATTTACAAATAAATACGATACCGAATCTAAATATATAGATGGTTATAAAGAGATGTTAGATAATAGCAGAATATTGGAAACCATTTTAGATAAGTGATATAAATATATTGCGCAAAAATACAACAACCCGACCAGAATATATATATTTATATATTCTTATTTCGCCTAACGTCGACGGCTACCAGTAGTTTTCAATTGCTTTTTGTCAGCATGGTGAGCAGCAATTAAGCTCAATTGCTCTGCGAGGCCATGCGGTTAAACAAAAAGCAATTGAAAATTAGGTCAAGCGTCATACTAATTTCTATTATGAAAATTGATAGTAAAGCGTAAATACTTTTCTTAAAATATATTCCAGCGCCGACCCGAGCGACCGCGCAGTCGGGCGCGTAGCTGGTAGCTGTTGTTATCGGCATGTAAGCATATAAATAATAAAAATGTTAGGCAGACCAATTCAGTAAGCGTTAAATATATTTATTTTTTAATTTTAGTTTTTCCATGCTCTTGTAATCTGGAATATATTTCTTTTTCTATTTTTAATCGTATAGGATTTAAAGTTTCTTGAACACTTTTCCAGTTGTTTATTTCCATTTCTTCTTTTTTATATTTATGACTTGTTTTTGATTTTATCATAACATCAAAAACAATTTTGGATGCTTCTTCGAAAAATAACTTTAGCTTGGGTGGAAAAAATATTGCATTTCTAGCTACATATGTATGTAAATCAAAAATAGAACGATGCGCAGATGCTAAGTCGTACCAATATGATATTTCATCGTATGATTTATTTTTATCCGAGGAACTATTTATTTCATCTTTTTCCGAATTTTTAAAATTCGATGATTCTAATAATTCAGAAAGTTGAGTTTTAGTCATATTGTTAAGATTAGGTATTTCTTTTATTGGTGCAGTAAGTCTTGAAATATCTCTAAATGCTTCATCTAATTTTATCCAAGCATCAGGTAACGTTTTAAATTCCATATCTTGTAATTTAATTGCACCACTTAACAATGAATCAATTTCTACACGTAATCGCTGAATTTCTAATGCCTGATCATGACGTAGTCGTTCTAAATTTTTATCAAAGATATTCTCTAACCATTTTTTACCAAGAAATTGAAAAGCAAAATAAGAAATTGCAATGGCGCCACCACCAAATGCAATAAATTGACCAATAACAGAAAATATTTCATCCCATATAATAAAAACAAAAGTCATCTGATACCTATTTAATAAATATAATTAATAATAATATTTTAGCAAAATGAATTGTCAATCTAAATATATATTTGTATAAAGAAGGGGCAAATTATATAGAGAAAAAATATGCTTATTGCCGATAACGTTCGATCTTTTAAGTCGTCGTAAATCGTTTTTGTAGGCCAGATGAGCGCGAATTAACCTCAATTCATGCGCGAAGATGGCCGTAAAGCAAAAACGATTTACGATGAGTTTTGCGGCTCGCCTTATAAACAACTTTACAATTTATCTATAAAAAGTAAATCAAAATTTAGTATAAAAAAAAACGCAAAACCGAGCAGCCCGCGCAGTCGGGCGCGCAGCTTAAAAGATTAGTTAGTCGCTGTGGCAGCAAAGAAAAAAACCTAAGTATTAATTGGATATTTCATTTTTTAAAGGGATTGTGAAAAAAAATGTAGAACCTTTTTCAGGTTCAGATTCTACCCAGATATTACCATCATGTGATTCTACAATTTTTTTACATTGAGATAAACCAATACCAGAGCCAGGATATTCTGATTTTCTGTTGATTCTTTTAAAAACCAAAAAAATGGAATCTAAATATTCTTTATTCATACCAATACCATTATCTCGGATGGAGAAAAGCCAATTGTTATTATTCTTCTGGGCTATTATTTTAATATTAGGATTTTCTTTCTTTCTAAATTTAATCGAATTTTCTATCAAATTTTGAAACAAACGAAGTAATTGATTCTTATTGCCTTTTAAAATAGGCAGAGAGCCATATTCAATTTTTGCCCTATGTTGTTTTATGAGAACTTCAAGGTTTTTATTTACCTCAATTAATAAGTTTGAAATATCAATATTTTCATGTGCAGATTCATCTCTATTAATTTTAGTATATGTTAGTATATCATCTATAATTTTTTGCATTCGTAAACCACCATCAGCGGCAAAATGAAGATATTGATTAATCTTATCATCTATCTTACCATGAAGTTTTCTTTGAACCATCTGCATATAATTTGTTATCATACGAAGAGGTTCTCGCATATCATGTGAAGCGGCATAGGCAAATTGTTCTAATTCTTCATTAGTTTTTTTTAATTTAGATTGAGTTTCTATAAGAATATCTGTTTCTTTGCTAAGTAAGTTGGTCAATTCTTTTTGTTTTCGAGAAAAAAAAACAAGGCGTTTATTAATGAAGATATCGGCATGGAAATTAATAGACTACCGATAAAACTACCTATGCCAATGCGAATCGAATTTGTTAATGTGATTGGGTATAAAAACTTTTGATCAAAATTACCATTGTAAATTAACCAACTAAAAATAAAACAAAGTAAAAAGTTTGTTATAGCTAAGACAATTATTCCTCTTTTACCAAATAGGATGGGAACCATTGAATCATCCCCGTTTTAATGGACAGTATGTTTAGGTGAACTTAATATGAGGAGTTTACCATGAAAGAAAATTACACAGATGAATTTAAGAAAGAAGCAGTAAGGTTGGTTTTAACCAGCGGCAAA
>JAOUOS010000027.1 GCA_029880285.1 Spirochaetia bacterium | reverse complement strand
ACAGCCTGCTGACAGGCTGGTAACCCAATCAGCCTCTGGCAGAAAACAATTCATTTGAGTTTTGATTTTTTATATAAAGTTGTAAAAATTATGTTAAAATATTTGACTTTTTCTCAAAAAAAAAAATAGGGTCTTATTTTTGAATAAAATGTTTTATAAAAGAGGTGAATAAAATGAATCTAAGGGATATAAAAAAACTAATTGAATACTTAATGATATTTTCAATGTCGTTAGGCTTGATTTTTTTAGGCTGTACGAAAGAAGATGCAAATAATACTGAAACATCGATATGCGGCAATGGTACAGTTGAAAACGGCGAGGCCTGTGATGACGGCAATACAGCAACAGAAACCGGGTGTGCCTATGGTACAGCAAGCTGTACGGCATGTAATGCAACTTGCGATACAGAATTAAATTTAACAGGTAGTGTATGCGGCGATGCTACATGCGATGATCCCGACGAAAGTAATGCTACTTGTTCAGCAGATTGTGTTTCAAGTACTAGCGACCAATGTATAGCAAGATATTTGCCGGTTAAAATAACATATACATCTCCTGACGGCACATTTCTTGTTGAGGATATACGAACATGGGACGCTAACGGGAATATATTAACACTGACAGAGACACAAGCTGACGGTTCTTCAAGTACAACTAACTATACGTATACGTATGACAGCAATGGGAATGTGTTAACAGAGATACAAACATATTCTTCCGGTTATTCATGGTCGATTAGCTATACGTATGACAGCAATGGGAATGTATTAACAGCGACAATTGAAGATTCATACGGTTATTCAGGTGCGACCGATTATACCTATGACAGCAATGGGAATGTGTTAACAGCGATACAAACAAATTCTTCCGGTTGGTCAAGTACAACTAACTATACGTATACGTATGACAGCAATGGGAATGTGTTAACAGAGATACAAACATATTCTTCCGGTTTGTCAGTTACGACCAATTATACATATGACAGCAGTGGAAATGTATTAACAGCGACACTGGAAAGTTCTACCGGTGAAACGGGTTCCTTTACCTATATGTATGACAGCAGCGGAAATTTATTGACCGAGACAGAGATAGAACTTAATGGTTCTTCAAGAACAACCAACTATACGTATGATTCATGCGGTAATATCTTAAAGATTGTTACAGATTCTGTAGAATATACTTTTGAATATGGTACTCAAATAGATGATGGCGAACCATGGATAGAGCAATAATTAGTTAAGAGACTCTGACATCCAAATAACATGAAAACTGGGGCTTTCACGTGAAAAGACTTCACAGTTTGCCCCAGAGGAATCGCAAATTATCAAAAAAATAATTTGTCTTGATGCCCCGGCGCGCAAGTGATGCCGCAGGCATTGCAAGACGAGAAATTCTCTACATTAAGAGCTATAAACTCTTATTTATTATTATGCTCCCCGAGCAAGACTACTCGCTTCGCTCGTTACTCCCTGCGGTCGTATCGAACTTGCAAAAAGCGAGTTCGACAAGTTCGACGCGCAGGCATAAAAAAACCCGCCACAAGGGCGGGTTTTATATGCTCCCCGGCACGAAGTGATGCCGCAGGCATTGCAAGACGAGAAATTCTCTACATTAAGAGCTATAAACTCTTATTTATTATTATGCTCCCCGAGCAAGACTCGAACTTGCGACTCGGTGGTTAACAGCCACCTGCTCTACCGACTGAGCTATCGGGGAATTTCTTTTCTTTCAAACATTCACCACTCTACCGATGAGAGCCGGCCATGCCGAGCTTTCTTCTGAGCGGCCCCCGGGCTCTCTGCTTGCAGAGCTATCGGGGAATTTCTTTTCTTTCAAACAGTTATCGCTCTTGCAAATATCCTATGGCTATACCAAGTTTTATGCTAAGCGAGCCCCGCGAGCTTACGCTATCGGGGAATTTATTACTTTTTATAAAATAATAAAAAATGTAAGGGTAAAAAATGAAATAAAAACAGATTGTCAATGAAATATTGTATTCATTTATTATTTCTTATAAATCTTGAGAAGATTTAAAAAATATTGAATTTAATATTTATTATTCGAAATTAATTGACGCGGCGTATAAAAATAAAACTTTGGCGAATGCTTGCGGTAATTGAAATGGGCGGTAAACAATATAGAGTGGCCCCTAAACAAATATTTTATGCCGAATTAACCGGTACTGAAGAAGGCAAAGAGATTGAGATTAAGAATGTTTTGCTAATTCAAGATAAAGACAATATTCAAGTTGGTAAACCTTATATAAAAAACGCGAGTGTTAAAGCCAAAGTCATACAAGAAGAAAAAGGTCCAAAACTTAGAGGTTTTAAGTACAAAAAAAGAAAAAACTATCATTTGCGCTGGGGACATCGGCAGCGTTATCAAAAATTAGAAATATTATCTATTTCTGCTTAATATTATTTACAAAATACATTTCAATAAAAAAGTATTTTAATATATTAAGATATATTTATCCTTTTATGCGTATAAAATGGAAAAAATAATTGAATTTATTAAGAAATTACTTCCTTTAAAAAGATTAATTTGGCTTGTTCCTGTTTTTATTGTAATGATTTTAGGGCTACGCTTTGGAATTATATATATAAAATGGAACTCTCAAAAAGAAACCGTATTAAATAAATTAATAAAATACAAACAGCAGTTAGATAGGTTAAGAAATCCTATGCCAGCAGAAGAAAGCGGGGGAGATATAACCTTAGGCGCTGTGGCGATTCCTTCAAGAGTTTATGACATAAACGGTAAAGTTATTGGCGAATTTTTTACAGAAAGAAGAACTCTTTTACCTCTTGAAAAGATGCCATCTTTTTTACCTAAAGCGTTAATTGCCAGCGAAGATAGAAAATATTATGAGCATGAAGGAATTAATTATACGGCAATTTTAAGAGCTTTTATAGCGAATATATTTTCTTTTAAGTTCTCTCAAGGGGGGTCTACTTTAACCCAGCAACTTGCTAAAATTCTTTTTACCACGCAGGAAAAAACACTAGATAGAAAAATTTTTGAATACTTTTGCGCAAAAGAAATAGAGGAGCATTACACAAAAGATGAAATTTTAGAAATGTATTTAAACTTAATATTTATGGGGCACAGCAATTACGGATTCGAATCGGCGGCCGGTTATTTTTTCAGCAAGTCGGCCGCTAATTTAACTCTTGGCGAGGCCGCCATACTTGTGGGTCTTTTGCCGAATCCTACTTTGTTTTCTCCCATAAATGATATAAAAACAGCTTTAAAAAGACAGTCTCTTGTTTTGAGTTCTATGGTGAAGATGTCATATATTAATAATAATCAAAAAATACAGGCAGAAAAGCGTTTTAAAAAAATATGGAAGGTAAAAGAAAAAAACGGAGAATATACATCTTCTATAGGTGATTTTCCTGACAGAGCTTTTAGAATTAATCTTGCTCCTCATTTTTTAGATTATGTAATGCAAAGTTTATTAAACATATTTGATTTTGATGAAGTCATGAAAGGCGGTCTTCAAATTTATACAACATTAGATTATAAAAGGCAAAGTATTGCTCAGTCGGCCCTTGAAAAGAGCGTATTAAGGCAAAAAAATTATTATAGCCAACTTATTAAAGAATTAAAGAAGAAAGGCAAAAAAAAAGAAGCTGATATTTTTACCGAAGCGCAGGAAAAAACAAACGGAGCTTTTATTGTAATACATCCGAAATCTGGCTATGTTTTAGCTTTAATAGGGGGCAATGAATTTTCATTAAAAAATCAGTTTAACCGCGCAATTTTGGCGAAAAGACAGGTTGGTTCATTAATAAAACCATTTGTTTATTATACCGCTATAAAACAGCAAAATATAACAGCGGCTTCAATAATAGATGATTCACCCATGAAAATAGGTGATATCGAATATAACAATTATGACAATAAATTTTTGGGTCAAATAACTGTAACAGAAGCTCTTAAGCAAAGTAGAAATATTCCCGCCATAAAAGTTTTGCAGGCAGCCGGTATTGATGAATTCAGAGAGGTTATTTCAAACGCACTTCATTTGTCTTATGATGACGTATCTAAAAACATTCCTCGTGAGCTGGGTGTCGCTCTGGGTACGTCTGTTTTTACTCCCATAGAAATGGCTAAATTGTTTTCTGCACTGGTAAATGACGGTATAAGCATAGAGCCTCGTTTTATTTTAAGGGTAGATGATAAAAACAATAAATTACTATGGGAAGCTGAACCGCCAAAAGAAAGAAAAGTGTTTGATTCAACCGCTTCTTATATTGTTATTTCTATACTTCAAAAAATATTTGAAAATGAAGGTACAGCCAGCTGGGTATATGATTTAAGAGAAAAAAATCCCGATTATATAAACTTTGAAATCGCCGGAAAAACAGGTACGACCTCAGATTATAAAGATGCCTGGTTTGCCGGCTTAACATCAGATGAAGTTTCTATCATATGGCTTGGCGCTGATAATAACATAACTTTGGGCAGCGGGCGATCGGGGGGAGCTTTATGTTCACCAGTTTGGATTGAATATATAAAAAACGCAAGAAGTGAATCTGCGCCGATTAGATTTTTAGAAAATAAAAAACTGGAGGGCATTACAAAAGAAAATTTTTGCGCCGAAACAGGAGGAGTTCCTCGAGCAGAAAATTTATGCCCTCATTTTATTAAAGATCAGGTTTTTTATGAAGGTACCGAGCCGCGTTATTTTTGTCCTTTACACAAACCTGTCGTAAGAGAAATACCGCTTCAATAAATAAAAATGCGAATCAATATTTTAAGAAATAGAAGAATACAAGTAACATTGATATTTTTATTTGTTTTTTTAATTTTATTTTTAATTTTATCAGATTATATTCAAACCGAATTTTCAAAAATTAAGCCGAATTTTTTTTATTCGCTGTGTGAAAAAGCATGGGCCCATAAAGGTTATACAAAAAAAAATAATGCAAAAATTCCTGAAAATTCGCTGTTAAGTTTTAACGAAGCTGTGCTTTCAAGCGCGAAAGGAACCGAGCTGGATATTTTTTACGATGTCGATTTAAAAGATTTTATAGTTTCGCATAACTTTCCTTATGAAAAAATAGAAGGCAAACTTCTTACATTAAAAGAAGTTTTTAAACAGTATCATGATAAGTTATTTTTCTGGCTTGATTTCAAAAATCTTGCTGCTTTATCTGATGATAAAACAAAAGAATCTGTAGAAAAAATGCTTAATTTATTAGAAAAAAATAAATTAAGCGAGAAAGTAATAATAGAATCACCGTCACCAAGAAAATTATCATACTTTGTTAAAAAAAATATTCATACCAGCTATTGGATCGCTCTGCCCTCAGAAAAAAATCCGCGTATTTCTTTTGTATTGATGAGTTTATTTTACAAATTAAATTATTTAATTTATGGGAACTTTTCTGCTTTTTCAATGAGATATGACAGGTTTAGCGAAAAGGCGTTTAATGCTTTCAAGAACGTTCCCTTCCATTTGTTTACGGTAAATGATAAAGAAAAAATAACTCAATTAATGAAATATGAGAATATTAAAATTATTTTAACAGATGAAAATTATTTTAATTTAAATAGCTGCGAAAAATAATATTATTTATACAAAGAATTCCTTTCCCAAAAAAAATTGTCTTTATAACCCTGAATTGTTTTGTCTTTTTCTGCCATTTCAAGTCTTTTTTGAGTTAAACAGCAGTAAAGTTCGTCTTTTTCAATAGAAATAAACCTTCTGTTTAGTTTTTTCGCGGTAACGGCCGTAGTTCCCGCGCCGCCGAAAGGATCTAAAATGAAATCATTTTCATCAGAACTGGCTAAAATTAGTTTAGCAATTAGTTTTTCTGATTTTTGTGTAGGATGGTCGGTATTTTCGGGCATGGACCAGAAAGGGATGGTAATATCTCCCCAAAAATTTGAAGGATGCGTTAATCGGTACGAGCCTTCTTCTGTTTTTTGCCAGTCTTTGGGTTTTCCTTTTTCATCAACATAAGGCGCTAGTACTTTTTTTTTAATTTTTACTTTATCAACATAGAATTTATAATCATTTGTTTTAGTAAAAAAATAAATATCTTCCAGTGAATTTTTCCAGTTTGTCTTAGAACCGCGTCCTTTTTCTCTTTCCCATGTAATTCTATTTTGCGGTATAAAGTATTTTTTACCAATATTATATATCATAGGTGACGATTGCCAGTCGCAGCATATATAAAGAGAACCGTTATTTTTCAAGATTTGTTGAACAGGTTTCATCCATTTTTCAAGCCAGTTTTCATATTCAATATCATTTGTTTTTTTAAATGATGACGAATTAAAGGTTTTACTTAAATTATACGGCGGATCTATAATAATTAAATCAAACGTTTCTTTTTTAAGATAAGGCAGTATTTCAAACGTATCGCCGCAGATAATTTTATTAATAAGATTATCTATACTACCGTTATTTTGACCGTTTATATTTACTATGTTTTTTAAATATTTTATTTTTTCTTTTTCATCAAGGCGTATAGTTCTGTTGTTAGGGGCATATTTCTCTTTGTTATTAGAATTTACCTTTGAAGAATCTTTCATCTTTATTTATTAGTTTGCTGAAAAAAATTAGTTACTTGGTCAACCGGAATTTAGTTTTTAAAAATGAAAAAAATGCATTTCAAAAACTGGAGTGTTTAAAAAATTGAATTGAATTTATAGTATAAAGTTTCATTAAAAGTCTTTCAAGTCCCAAGGCCATACCGCTTACATTTTTCATCTTGGGCGCGGTTTCTATGACCATTTCATCAAGGGGATGGATTTCTTTACCCATCGCTTTTCGTATGAGGTTATTATTTTCCCAGAGATTTTGTATCTCTTTAGGATCACTCATCTCTTGATAACCGCTGGCTATTTCTAACCCTTCAATAAAACATTCCACTCTCTTGGCCCATCCGGTATCTGAAAGTTCGGCCATACCTCTTAAAAAAGGGGGAAAATCATAAACATAACAAATATTCATTTCCTTTAAATGCGGCTGTATTAAGTTATCAAAAATAACAGTGAAAATTTCAGATTTAAGATATTCATTTTTTATCAAAGAATCTATATCCAAATTTGATATTTTACAATGGATATTATTTTTTTGAGCTAGTTTTTCATACTCTTTAAGTGGCCAATTGGCTTGAAGATTAATTTTTAAAATAGATTTAAATAGATCTTTAATTGAAATATGATGAATATTTTTTGTAAAATTGGCTGCTAGATTTTCAGATGGTATTTTTTCAAGCAGATAATTTATAATTAAAGTTAAAAAATCGGGCAATTCGGTATATTTTATATTTTTTTTATACCATTCGATCATGGTAAATTCTTTAGAATGATAACTTGAAACAGGATCATCTCTAAAAGCATGGGCAATTTCATAAATACCTTTTACATCCATTGGTTCAAAGGCCAAAGCTTTTTTTAACGCGAACTCAGGTGACGTAGGCAGATAATAGTTATTAACTTTTAAAGGGTCAATATAAGGTTCAATGGCGGCCGATGTTACCAAAAGATTTGAAAAATTCTCGAGAAATTCATTTTCTTCCAAAAAACGCCTTAGGTTTCTTATAGATTGTTGTTTTAAAGATTGTGGATGCATTTAGGTAAAAGAAAAGAATATTTGGGCCCACCAGGACTCGAACCTGGGACCAACGGATTATGAGTCCGTCGCTCTAACCAACTGAGCTATAGGCCCTTTTGAATACGCAAGAAATCATTTTGAAACAGAACGTCAATTGTTTTTGGGGCAAATGATATTAATTGATATGTTTTTCCATAGCTCATAAATAAATTTATTTTTTTTTTATAAAAAGCGGGATATTTTTCAATTTGAGGGGTATTACATTAATATGAAGTGTAGAAAACAGCCGCTCTGGGCTAAAACAGAGATAAAAAATGTCTGGGAAGTACGGATGGATTTATCGACTTGGAAAAATATACAGTCAACTGCGAAAATCCATAGCAAGTCATATTCATGGATTGTACGATATTGTGTTTTTCAATTGTCAAACAAGAAGAATCTGCGTTGGACAAAAAAGCTGAGTAATACACATAAAGATATCAAGTTAAATAAAAATAATAAAATTCATAGGCATCAACTTTGTCTTTATGGCGATGATGAAATGCTTTTGAGAAATAGTGCAATGATATTAAGTACAAGTGTTTCTCAATTGATACGAATCTCCATAGCTATGTTTTTAGACAGACTATTAAAGGAAAAAACTAGTAAAGAAAATCTATTTTGGTATGGAATAAAGCTTTTTTCTAAAATAGCAATATTTAGAAGTGTAAAGAATAATACTATAGCTATGGATTTTCATAGCCATAAAGTATTCTTACCAAAAGAATATTGGGGATTTGGATAATTAAAACAAACTTTCCCCCTGAAAAATCAAAATTTTCTAAAAAAACTTAGTTGAAATTTTAAGAAAATATCATGAAATGACTTTCTATGAAAAATAATTTTCTTTTGATGTGCTTTTTATTGGTTTTATGTATATTTAATTCTTCGCTGATTGCAGAAAAAAATATCTATGAGATTCCCCATATTCAAACAAAACTGGAATTTCAAAGCAGTGGTCTTACATATCAAGAAAGCCTTGTTAAAACCGGTAACTTTTTGTTATAAACTAAATTAATAAAATGGTTATATTTCTTGCAGTCGTTTTTATATTAGCGTCAGCGGCAATTTATGTCAGATACTTTAAACCTAAATTTTATTTTCTCGCGAAACCATTGCCTATAATTTGTATTATTTTAAGTATGTTATTTTATTATCCCCAAATTAAGGCAGAGCATAGAATTTTATTCTGGTTTTTTGAATTCGGATTTATTTTATCTCTCGCAGGCGATATTTTTCTTCTTGATAAAAGAAATTTTTTATATGGATTAATGAGTTTTTTAACGGCGCATATTTTTTATCTTGCCGGATTTTATTTTAATGTTGAGCATACTTATCCCTCTTTTTTTTTTAATAGTATAATAATTCTTATTTCTTTTTTATATGCTTACTTTTTAATTAAAAATATTTTGAAAAAAAATCAAAGTAAATATATTGTTCCTGTAGTAATTTATATTTTGCTTATTACGGTTATGTGCCTTTTGGCATATCAGTTTTATTTAGCAAATAAAAATACGGGAATTTATTTTGTAACGGGGGCGCTGCTTTTTTATTTGTCAGATTTTACATTGTCATATAATAAATTTGTGAAAGAGTTTTACTTCGCGCAGTTTATAATACTTTTAACTTATTACACGGCACAAACCCTCTTCACGCTGGGAATAATAAGGCTATAAAAAGCCCCTGTACAAATAGAACCATAAAAACTATATGTCCTGCTTAAGGAAAATTTATGCAAGTATCAAACAACAAAGTCGTATCAATTCACTATACGCTAAAAAATAACGAGGGAGCGGTTATTGATGAATCGCCAAAAGAACAGCCATTGCAGTATCTTCATGGGTATGGCAACCTTATTCCCGGGTTAGAAAAAGCCTTAATGGGAAAATCAAAAGAAGATAAAATAGACGTAAGCATTCCACCTGAAGAAGCTTACGGTATAAGAGATGATAACAACATACAAAAAGTTCCTAAAAGTCAGTTTGAGCAGGGTGTTGAAATAAAGCCGGGTATGCAGTTCCAGTCACAAACAGAAGCGGGAGTTCAAATTTTTACCGTTACCAGTGTTGAAGACGATCAAATTACCGTAGACGGTAACCATCCTCTCGCGGGTGAGACTTTAAATTTTAATGTTGAAATTGCCGAAGTTAGAGAAGCCACAGATGAAGAAATTAAACACGGCCACGTTCATCTGCCGGGGCATGAGCATCATTAATATAAGCTAAAACCCATCCGCAGATTCTTTATGAATCTGCCGACAAAGCGCTATAGCGCTATATAAAGCAAAAAATACCGGTAGGAATAAGGTAGAGATATAGAAATTCTTTTCTTTGACAACAGGTTTAAACTGTTATAAATTGTAATCATGGCAGAAATTATGTCAAAACATAAACCCCGGTATCATGGCATGAAAGTTACTAGAGAGATTTATCTTGATCTTGAAGATGACGGGTATAGATATGATATGATTGATGGGGTATTGTATATGAGTCCAAGCGCTTCTTTTGAACATAATAAAAATAAAACTAACTGGCAAAAAGATGAAGATAATTTAATAAGCAGTGTGCTTTACCAATTTAAATTGAATAAATTAGAAATATTTTCATAAAAAAATTAAAAATAAAATCTATACAAAAAAAACAGTTATTTTTTCCGGCCGCCTTAAAAACAATATATAAATACATATTTTATTCTTGTCTTATTGAAATTAATTTTTTTCTTGATGCTACTTAATATGCAGCATCTTTTTTTGTTTTTCTTTTTTCTTTCTTTAATGTTTGGTCTTTTATGCGGCGGCATTTACGGCTTTTTATATTATAAGTTAAGAATAAGATTAATAAAATATCATCTATATTTTTTGGCAAGTGACATGATGCTTGTTTTTTTCCTTTCGCTTTTATTCTATGATTTTTTGAATATAAAAATCTTTGAATCTTTTATTGGTATGATTACAAATTATGTTCACCTGGTTCTTATTGCTACGGGACCATTAAATGTTTCAGGTGTTTTATTTTACAGAGAACTTTTAGGTAAATCAAATAAACAAAAGCATTTCACAATTTTCAGCATTTTATTTTTGCTGCCGATAATTGCTGTTTTGGCAGGTATGCCTTCAGAGGTTGTCGATCTTAAAGACGAAAAATTTTATCAAATGTGGTTAACAATTATATTTGTTATTTTTATTACCTTCTCTGTATTAATTTATAATGTCGCTTTATTGATTCGTAATTATAAAAATATAACGGAACCCATTCGAAAATACGCGGCAAAACTTCTTTTAATTAACGCTTCATTAATATTACCGCTGGCCATAACCGATTATATGGTTCAAAACTATCAGGTTCTAAACGCTATGTTCCCCAGCGGCATACTTTTACAGCCTCTTACATTTTTTATTCTTAATTTCTTTAGCGTTTTAGTGTTATTATACGCAAAAAAAATATCGGCTGTTATAATTTCAGAGGCCCCTTTGGCTTTTGTAACAAGCTATAAAATTACCGAAAGAGAAAAACAAATTATAGAACTCGTAATAAAAGGAATGCAAAACAAAGAAATCGCCTCACGGCTATTTTTGTCGCCCAGTACGGTAAGAAATCATCTTTCCCATATTTTTGAAAAAACAAACATTAAAACAAGAACACAGTTAATTCATTTAATTGAGAAGATGAAATAAAAAGCCGGCATTGGCCGGCTTTTTATTTTACTGATATCTAATTAATCATTGTAAACCATGAATATAAAGATTTAGACTTTGCCCAGCCGTATATGTAAAATAGCTGGCAGGAAAGACACTTGGTGTTGCTACATCAATACTTTGAGCTATATATATATATGTACTTGTATTTCCACCATCGGTATCAGGGTTTAAGGTTGTATCACTATAGATGAATGCTATCCAGTAATCTCCTGCGTTAAGGTTTACGCTACCCTGATTTATTGGCTGCATATGATCGCCTAATGTAGCTGTAAAAATACTGGTATCTGCAACCATATTTGTGGCTGTACCACTTACATCACTATACAAGGCAAGTTTTACACGGGTTGTTGATGCCTGATTTATAATCATACCTATATCTGTTAATATCATACCAGCAGATAGCGTAACTTTTTGAGCAACAATATACCCTGGTATCCAGCTAGAAATTGGGCCATTAAAAGGGGTATAATTTCCATAAAATACTTCAACTGGTTCACTCGAACAAAGTTCATCGCATCCATCACCCGCGGTTGTGTTGCCGTCGTCGCAAGTTTCAGTAACACCACCAACAACAACTTCTACAACGCCGTTGCCGCAGGTTGTTGATGTTACTTCAAGCCTGCAAATATCGTCGCACCCATCGCCCGGGATTATGCCGCCGTCATCACAGCCTTCGTTTGCTGCCGCGTTTGTAACTGTGTCACCGCATGACGCAAACGTACAGTCAGAATCACAGTATAAAGTTTCACCGGCTGTACCTGCTCCGTCGCCGTCGCATTCTTCTCCGGTTTGAACATAGCCGTCGCCGCAAAATTCAAGCCAGCATGATGAAGAACATCCGTCGTCTGAGGTTGTATTGCCGTCGTCACATGTCTCTTCGTTGCCGCCTGCAGTAACTTCTACGATACCATTGCCGCATGAAGGCGCGGTTACTTCTTTTCTGCAAATATCGTCGCAGTTATCGCCAGCAGTGGTATTGCCGTCATCACAGCCTTCATTGGTCGAAGCGTTTTTAACGCCGTCACCGCAAACAGGCAGTGTGCAGTTGTTATTGCATTCAGCCGATTCGCCTGCATCGTCACAATCTTCACCTGCCGCCGCGTTAATTACGCCGTCGCCGCATGCCGAAGCAGTGCAGTCAGAATCACAATCGGCGCTTTCGCCGCCGTCATCACAGGTTTCGTCTTCCTGAAGAACGCCGTCACCGCATTTTTCGTATTTACATACAGATGAGCATCCGTCATTATTATTAGTGTTGCCGTCGTCACATTCTTCGCCGGTATCTAATTTATCATTGCCGCAATTATTTACAACGGTTGTAATTTCATCTTTTTCGCATCCCATGTATACGAAAACGCTTAAAATAAGCGTAAAATATAAAATAATTTTTTTCATGTTATCTCTCCTTTCGTTTGTATTGTTTTATGTTTTTTAGTCAAAAAAACAACAAAACAATTTATTTTTCAGTATAAAAAAAGAGCATATTATGTAAAGTAAAAAAATGAATAAAAATTAATTTTAAAAAAGTCAAATATGCGCAGAATTTTTTGTTAATTTCTCTGTGGTTTCTGTGTGCTCTGCGGCCTTTTGAAGCCTGGTTTTTGTATTTATGAAAATCCTGTGTATCAATCTTTAAAGTACTTTACATCGGTAAAGTAAAAATCATACTGGCGCGTGTTTTCTGTAGATACAGCACGCGGTTTTTTGCCGGGTAAAAGTATACCGCCTTTTTTTTACGATTTGCGGCATAAAAAAAGTACAGTTCTTTTAACCGGCCATTCTAAAATATTTTCTTTTTCTATGAAATGGCAGGCTCTTCTCGCGTTAAACGGCTTTGAGATACATAATATTGATTGTGCCATTCGTTTTAACAGCTACGCGATTGCCAATGAAGCCATTCGAAACAATGTTCCTCCCGAGTTTATCGCGAATTCAATCACGCTGGTAAGAGGGTTTACTCCCTACCAAATTTTAGACGCCGCGAATGATATTTTACGTTCTTTTGAAAAAAATCGTTTGTTTTTTATTCTGGCTCCGTGTAAGCAGTTTTTTGACGGCGATGTGTCTTTTGATGAAGGTTTGTTCCTTCTTGAAAAACTTATTAAAGTATTCAGGCAAATTAAAGCGGCCTCTATACCGTTGGTTATTGTTGAAAAAGAGAGCTATTCTCATCCGGTTTTTTCTTCTGTTTATCAGAAAATAAAAAGTTTATCATCTTCTGTGCTTGTTTTACGTTCAGGCGGGGCTAGTGGCCTCGCCCGAACACCAGAGTTCAAACATGGGCAGGTTTTTAAATGAAGCCGCAGGTTCGACCTTGCTTACTGTGGCAAAGACTATGGAGTCAAAGAATTTCAGTGCGCTCTCTTTGTCTCTGTGAACTCTGTGCGCTCTGTGGCCCTTGGGATGCCCGTGTCTGGATCACAAATATTAAAAAGAGGTACTAAAATGGGACGGACAGTAATTTCTTATTCTATGGCCCTGGATAAAACACTTTCGCGCTTTGATAACTACCGCAAGGCGCTTCGAAAAGAAGACAGAGAAATTTTTGACGAGCTTATGCGTTTGGCAAAAAAACAGGTTCAGTCGGGTTCTATGGCGCAAAGTCCCAATGTGTTTGATTCTATGAGCATGGCCATGCTTATCAGCATAAAAAAACAGCTAAATGAATATGGCCGCAAGATAGATATTCTTATTGAAAAAGAGAAAATGAAAGAAAATGAAAAATGTTAATAACCGGATATTTATTTGATATTTACAATTTTGAAAACGATATCTGTCTTTGGGTTATAGACGATAACAAGTGCCTGAATTTTGTTACGGATGTATATTATCCGGTTATATATGCCGACGGCCCTCCCGAACTTCTTCAAAAACTGGTTAAAAGACTGTATCAGTTAAACGCTCTTTTACAAAAACCCGACTGGGTTATTAAAAAACATTTTTACAAAAATATTGATATTGAGGTTCTAAGGCTTATTATTTCGCGTCCGTCGGTTCTTTACCGTGTAAGAGAAAAACTTTTTGCCTTTTACGGTAAAATGGATATTTATCACAGCGATATCGATTTAACAACTTCTTATCTTTACGATAAAGATTTATATCCGCTCGCGAAAGTAGAAATTAAAACAAAAATTGAAAAACGTCAAAACAGGGTTGTTGAAATTAAATCGCTTTCGCCTGTTGAATCTTTAAATTACAAAATTCCTTCTTTTCGTATTATGCGAATGTACTGCAAAGAAAGCGCGCGTCTTAAAATTTCAGAAAAGAACCCTCTGGTATTAAAAACAGAAAGCTCTGTTTATGAACTTTCTCAAAAAAATCGGGTTGATTTTTTAAAAAATATAAACATTATACTTCAAAAAGAAAATCCCGACTGTATTGTTTCTTCGTTTGGCGATCAGGCGATATTTCCCGTGTTATTTGAACTTTCTAAAAAATATAAAATACCTTTAAATTTTGATAGAGACACAATGCCTTTATCGGCCAGAAAAATTGTTAAAAAAGGTAAAAGCTTTTTTACCTACGGAAGTTATATTTTTCGAGCTCCTTCGTACCCTTTATTTGGGCGCTGGCACATAGATTCGGCCAATTCTTTTACCTATAAAGAAACCCAGCTTTTAGGGGTTATAGAGCTGGCCCGTGTAAGCCGTATGCCGGTTCAAAAACTGGCGCGCGCCAGTACCGGCTCGGCCTTAACCGCGATGGAGACGGCCGTGGCGATGGAAAAAAACTATTTAATACCATGGCAGAAGTCTTCTCTTGAATCTAAAAAAACATGGTACGAACTTCATCTCTTTGACAAGGGCGGTCTTGTGTTTATGCCCGATACAAGCAAAGGATTTATTAAAGAAAATATTGCCCAGCTTGATTTTTCACAAATGTACCCTTCTATTATGCATATTCATAATATTAGTCCCGAGACGGTAAACTGCCTTTGCTGCCGTAATACATCTGCCAAAAAAAATATCCCCCGCGTGCCCGAACTTAATTATCATATCTGCGTAAAAAGAAGAGGGGTGGTATCTGATACTTTGCGTCATGTTTTAAGACGAAGGGCCTATTACAAAAAAATGAAAGGTAAATCTACCGGATATAAAAAAGAATTGTACACATCTTTGGCCGACAGCCTCAAATGGATTAATGTTGTAAGCTTCGGTTATCTTGGCTTTCGAAACGCGAAATTCGGTAAGCTTGAAAGCCATGAAAGTGTTACCGCCTTTGGCAGAGATATTTTACTTACGGCCATGCATCTTGCCGAAGACAAGGGTTTTAACCTCATTCATGCCATTACAGATTGTATTTTTATTGATAAAGGCGGCGAGTTGTTATTAAAAGAAGAAATTGAAGAGCTATGCCGAACGATATACCGCACGGTTAAAATTAAAATAACTACCGATGGAATTTATACCTGGCTTCTTTTTTTAAGCTCAAGAGAAGACAGTAAACTTCCCGTGGCGGGTAAATACTTAGGGCGCTTTGAAACAGGCGAGTTAAAATACAGGGGTATTGCCGCCCGCCGAAAAGATATGCCGGTTTTTATAAGAAGGGCCCAGCTTGAACTTTTAGAAATTATGAAAGAAGCCGCCACTGTAAGCGAACTTAAAAAACAGCATGATAAAATGCATTTACTTTATTTATTTTATGACGAACAAATAAAAGAAAGAAAAGTTTCTTACAAAGAAATGTTATTAAGAAAAACAGTAACCAGAGATCTTAACGGATATCTTGTGGCCAACGCTACTTCTCTTTCGGTAAAACAGCTTTTTGAAAAGGGAATATCCGTACAGCCCGGCGAAAAAGTGCGTTATCTTGTGTTAGATCAAAAAAATCCACTTAAAGAAAAAAGATATATTTCTGAAGAAAGCGCGTTGTTTGCTTTTCAAAAACGGCCCGCAAAATATGATATTTCTTTTTATCATAAACTATGGAAAGAATCTTACGAAGAGATATGGCGTCCTTTCGCGCCTGAAGGTTATTTTGAGCTTTTAGATAAAAAGCAGATGCAATTGGGTTTTTCGTTTAGTTGATAATTTTTAGCTGGTTTTGTAAATAACTAATTTCTTATATCAAAAAGATTCATATCTTTTGTAATATCCAGGGCTTTAAAAGCATTGTCAGTCAAAAATTATTTGTTAATTAATTAAATTTATTTAAAATCTCTTATATCATAATATTTACCGCTTGGCATTGTTAAAAGCTTAGGCAAAAATGAAATTATTTTTTTCGCTGCTTCTTTGGGCTTAGGCATATCATTGGTGCCGCGTGCTTCTTTTAAGCGTTTTACGGTAGGGAACTTTTCTGCAGTATCATGTGAAAGTGAAGATATATATTCCTGCATTGAACTGTCAATAAGACCCGGCGCCAGAGCTGTAATATGGGTTTCAGGCATTTCACTTGCGTATAGTTGAACCAGCATATTTAGCGCTGCTTTAGATATGCCGTATCCGTTCCATCCGCGCCCGCCCGATTTTGAAGCCCCCGAAGAGATGGCCACAATTTGTTTTACGTTAATTTTAGAATGTATAAAAAAATCGAAAATTATTTTATTGGCCCATACGTTAACATCCATAATTTTTTTAACTTCTGTTAGATCTGCTTCGGCTAAATCAGAAATTTCTCCCAAAATAGCGGCGTTTAATATAGCAATATCAATTGATTTCGTATGTTCAAACAAACCCTCTAAGTTTCTTTCAATCTCATCAAATTTTGCCAGATTTACCGATTGAAAATGAAGGTTTTCTTTTTCATATCCCCATTTGGGATTTCTTCTGCTTAGGCCAATAACGTTCCAGCCTGAATCTAGATAATTAAGAGCCAACGCCTCACCAAGGCCCGAACTTATACCGGTTATAAATGCCGTTTTATTTTCCATACTAGTTACTTATATAGTATAATAAGTTTGTTGTAATGTCAAGAAAGTAACTCTTTTTATTATTAAGCAAATAAAAAAGAATACTTAAATTTTCATTATATATTTTCTTGTTATAAGACTTGACAAATCATATTTTTTTAATATTTAGTATACTGTGATAACAAATACTGAAAAAGAAACTATTGTTAAATACGCGAAAAAATATAATATAGAAACTATTTATCTGTTTGGGTCATCTATTGAAGAAAATTCAACAGCAAACGATATTGACTTGGGCATCATAGGTATTCAACCCGGACAGTTTTTTAAATTTATGAGTGAACTTTCAAAAAATCTGCCCAAAAATATTGATATCGTTGATCTTTCAGATAAAACTTTGTTTAATACAATGGTTAAAGAAAACGGAAAAATAATTTATGAATCAACTTCAAAGGGAGTTTGAAGCAGAGAAAGAACTCATCGAACAGACTCTTTCATTTTTAGAAAAAGCAATTGGAATAAAGAAAAAATCTAAAATAGAACTTGCTGCAATTGGCACATTTATACATAATATCTTTAATGGTATTGAAAATATTTTTAAAAGAATTCTTAAAAACAAAAATATATCATTGCCTAATTCTGAAACTTTTCATAAAGACTTAATAGAGCTTGTTGAAAAAGAAAATATAATTTCATTTTCTTTGGCAGAAAAGCTCGATGAATATAGGGCATTCAGACATTTTTTTATTCATGGTTATGGCATCATTTTAAAAGATGAACAGTTAATGCCCTTAGCTAAAAATCTGTCCGGTATATGGCGGCAATTTGAATTAGAAATAAGGACATATATTCAACAAAAATAACCATAGGCTAAAGCCTTTTGTCAAAAAATTTCCTAAAACTTAATCTCCATACCGAAATTACCGGCGAAAAAAGGACCCGGCCCGGCGCTCATTGTAGGGTTCTCACCGGCTTTATAGGGCTGGTTGTATTTGAAATCTTGCATTATTAAGGGCTGGTTATTATAAATATTTAAAAATTCCATATACCAGCTGAACGATCCCCAACTGTATTTTTTTGTTTTAGTATAGCGAACGTCAAGGCTGTGGTTTATGGGAAAATATTTACTGAACCTTTTTCCGTAAACCGGTGAATATCTGCCCGTGTTATTCGGGTCGCCGTCATCGCCAATAATGGGAGTATAAGGGCTTGAAGAGTAAAGCTGAAACCGGGCGCCAATTTTATGTTCATTGTAAGCGTATCCTGATACTAATTTGAATATATGTTTTTTTGAAAATTCGCTGTTAAGCCATTGGTCGCCATACAGATCATTTTCTAAGGGGAGGTTTGTTTTATGAAGTCCGATATTGTAGGTATAGCTTAACCATCCGTAAAGAGTGTTGTTTTCTTCTGATGGGTCTTTTTTTAAGGTTAACTCAAAACCGTAATTTTTTGTCTCGCCTGAAGCCTGACCGAAAGTTTCAATGCCGTTTGTATTGCTGTAGGCGCCTTCACCCAGATCATAATAGTTATTATAATAGGCCTCAACTTTCATTGAATAATCAGCCAAAATTTTTTGCTCAATACCGCCTGTTCGCTGGATGGTTTTTTCTGTGGTAATGTCATCTTTAAGTTCGGCAATCATGGGCGCGGCCGAAAAAAGGTTTGCGTTCTCATGCGCGAAACTTTCATATTTTCCCATGCCAAAAGAAACTTCTGTTTCGGTTTCGAACAAATAACTGACAATACCTCTGGGGTTAAAAGCCGTGGTTTTTGCTTCTATAAAATAATCGGTTCTTATTCCCGGTATAAAAGAAAAGCTGCCCAGCTTAAATTCATTTTCAATATATCCGCTGGTAATGGTATTTTGAGTATCAACATCTATATAATAAGTCTGAAAAAGATTTTCATTGCCCATATCGAGAGCTAAAATACCGGTTGAAGATGTTTCTTTAGGTAAAAAACCCTTGCCTGAAGCTGAAAAATCATAAATATTTATTTCAACACCGGTTTTTAGCGTAAAATGTTTATCCATCCACCGTAAAATAGTATCGTTTTTTATCCCGTAAATATTCGGGTTCGATGTAATCTTCCAGTCTTTTAACCAGCTTACAGCGTTGGTATTATCAACATTCATTGTTCTTTCATTTTTATTAAAAGTTAAGAAAAGAAGAAGATGATTTTCAAATTTCACGTGCCGGATGTACGAATATTTTACAGATTGTGTGTGAAACGAAAAATTCTGAAGCGTTTGTAAGTCTAATAAAAAAGGATCGATACCTTCTTCAAGAGCTTTATTTTTTTCTTCGTCGTTTAATTCAGATACAATGTTCCATTTATCCTGAGCGCCAAAAAAAAGAAAAGTTATCGCGTGATTGTGGTTAAACTCATATTTTACTTTTGTCTGGTAATCGTAATAATCGGGAATGGATGAATAATCGTCACCTGTTACCATTTTAATAATAGGCGGCAGTAAAACAGATAAATAACCAATGCGTCCGGCGGCTGCCCAAAAACCATTAGTTTTTTCTTTATTTTCATTTTCTTCTCTAATAGGCGAGGTAAGCATTAAATTGGCCGAAAGAATTCCCAGTTCAAATGAGCCGCCGAAAGTATCAGCATTATCTATTGTGTTAATTTGAATAAGCGGACCGGCGCTTCCTCTTAAATGAACCGGATATAACGAAGCATATACATCAATATCTTCAATAAAATCATTATGAAAAACAGAATGGATGCCCAGAAAATGTTGGGGCATTACTACGGTAATACCGTCAATGGAGTATCTGTTATAAAAGCTGTTGGCGCCTCTCATAACAAGGTAGCCGAAAATACCGCCGTATCTTTCAACACCGGCCAGCGTATTAAGAGCCGAAATAGAATCATTCATAGAGCCCGGTATTTCTTTTATTTTTTTATTCGTTAAAGTCTGTCTGCCGGTTTTTTGCCTTTCTTTTTCATCTTTTATGGTAATGGCGCCGCCGTAAACAGATATTGGTTTTAAGAAAAATTCTTTAGAAATATTTTCTGAAATATTCAGTGATATTTTTTCTGGGCGCATTCCCGTATAACTTATAATAATTGTATAGGCGCCGGTATTTTTAAAACTTATCTTAAAATTTCCGTTAATATCTGTTTTTAATTTTTCTTGTGTTTCTAATACGGCAACAGTCGCGAATTCAAGAGATTTTTTAGTAACCAAATCGTAAACTGTTCCCTCTAGAAATAAAGGTGTTTGAGCGAATACATTGCCTACTGTTAAAAAAATAAGACCCGTAAAAGGGAAAGTTAAGTTTCTACAAAAACTTAAAAAAAGGTTTGCACTTGTTTTCATATTTTATTTATAGATTATTTTTTAGGTAATGTAAATAGTACATTTGTACTTTTATGTGCTTTAAAGCGGTTTTATGCCTAAATTTTCTTGTTTTTATCTATCTATTGTTAAATAATAAGAAAAATGTAGTTTTTTTTTGCTTTATTTTCAATTTTAAAGCGTATATTCTTCATACAGTATCTACAATAAAGATACGATAATATATTAATAAAAAATTGACAAAATGAATGACTTAAAATAAAATGTTGAATATTAGGGTTTTGGGGTAAATTATCTTGAATTCTTACTGTTTCCCGCCTTTTATAATAAAGGTATGATTAAAAAAAATTGGGTAGATATTAACATATAATGAAAAAAGCACTTCTTATTTCTTTAATATTTTCTTCTCTTTATTGCCTTAAAGGCCAGCAATTTGATCCAAACAGTATAATATCTATGTCAATATGTGGTAATCGTATGCTTGAGCTAAACGAAGACTGCGATGAGGGCGGCATTCAAACTGAAACCTGCGAGCAAAACTGCAAAGCTCCCGCATGCGGCGATAAAGTTATTAATAACTTAGTAGGTGAAGAATGTGAAGACGGTAATGTTGAAGCTGGTGACGGATGTGATGCCGCGTGTAAAATAGAAGTAAAAGGCGAACCTGTTTGCGGTGATGGTATTGTTGAAGGCACTGAACAGTGTGATGGCGACGGGAATGGTAATGGCGGCGAAACTATTGAATGTAATTTAGATTGTACGGCTTCTTTATGCGGTGACGGAGTTGCAAATAATACCGCAGGTGAAGACTGCGACTCTAACGGAACAGATTCTGGCACATGTAACGGTGCTGACTGTACGCTTGTATCATGCGGTGATGGTTACGCGAATAATGTCGCTGGTGAAGTCTGCGATGACGGTAACACAATAACAGAGATATGCGCTTATGGTGAAACTTCTTGTACCGTTTGTAGTAGCGCGTGTACTTCAGTAAGCGGCGCTTTAACAGGCTATTGTGGTGATAATGTTATAAATGGCGGTGAAACCTGTGATGACGGCAATACTGTTGGTAGTGACGGCTGTTCAGCAAATTGTCAGGATGAAGGCGCGTCTATTTGCGGCAATGGTATTGTTCAGGCAGGTGAGATATGTGACGATGGCAATACTGTATCAGAATCTGCCTGTGGATATGGTATAGCTAACTGTGTAACCTGTAATGCGGCATGTGACAGTGAGCTGAATCTTACGGGAAATATATGCGGTGATGGCGTACAAGATATAAATCCTTCAAATGAGACATGTGACGACAATAATACTGTTTCAGGCGATGGATGCTCTGCTTCATGTAAAGACGAAAACTTTCCTATATGCGGTGATAATGTTGTAAATGGCACAGAGACCTGCGATGACGGCAATACAATAACAGAGACATGCGCTTACGGGCAGGCTTCTTGTATAGTTTGCAATGATTCATGTGTTTATGTTAATGGTACCGTAATTGGTTATTGCGGCGATGGAACTGTAAACGGCCCTGAGGCATGTGATGATGGTAATACAATTGAAACAGATGCGTGTTTAAGTAACTGCCAGCCTCCGGTCTGTGGTGATAATATAGTAAATGGCACCGAGGTATGTGACGACGGCAATACAATTGATGAGACCTCTTGTCCCTATGGCACATCAAGCTGTACGAAATGTAATTCTACATGTGATACGAGTTTAAGTTTAACGGGCCCCGTATGCGGCGATGGTACGCAAGACGCGGGTGAGATATGTGACGATGGTAATACAGTATCAGAATCTGCCTGCCCTTATGGAACTGCAAGTTGTACCAAGTGTGACGCGACCTGTGTAACGGTACTTAATTTAACGGGCAGTGTATGCGGCGACAATGTGGTAAACGCGGGCAATGGTGAGATTTGTGATGACGGTAATACAACAACAGAAACCGCCTGCGATTATGGCAACGCGAGCTGCTCAAAATGTAATTCTACTTGTTCTTCAACAATAAGTTTAACGGGCCCATATTGCGGCGATGGAGTTGTAAACGGCTCTGAAGTATGTGACGATGACAACACAGTGACCGAGACAGCTTGTCCCTATGGAACGTCTAGTTGTACGACTTGTAACTCTACTTGTAGTACCGTACTTAATTTAACGGGTGAATACTGTGGTGATGGAACAATTAATGGTTCCGAGGTATGTGATGATTCTAACACAGTAACCGAGTCATCTTGTGCCTATGGCACAGCTAGTTGTGTAAAATGTGACGCTTCATGTAGTACGGTACTAAATTTAACCGGTCCTGTTTGCGGTGACAATATAGTAAATGGTGCCGAGGTATGTGACGACGGCAATACAATTGATGAGACCTCTTGTCCCTATGGCACTTCGAGTTGTACGAAATGTAATTCTACATGTGATACGAGTTTAAGTTTAACTGGTCCGGTCTGTGGTGACGGAACGCAGGATGCCGGTGAAACCTGTGATGATGGTAATACCATAACAGAGACAAGCTGCGGATATGGTACGGGAAGCTGCGTGAAGTGTGATTCTGTGTGCGGTACGGTTCTAAATTTAACCGGTCCTGTTTGCGGTGACAATATAGTAAATGGTGCCGAGGTATGTGACGACGGCAATACAATTGATGAGACCTCTTGTCCCTATGGCACATCAAGCTGTACGAAATGTAATTCTACATGTGATACGAGTTTAAGTTTAACTGGTCCGGTCTGTGGTGATGGTATACAGGATGCCGGTGAAACCTGTGATGATGGTAATACCATAACAGAGACAAGCTGCGGATATGGTACGGGAAGCTGCGTGAAGTGTGATTCTGTGTGCGGTACGGTTCTAAATTTAACCGGTCCGGTCTGTGGTGATAATATAGTAAATGGCACCGAGGTATGTGACGACGGCAATACAATTGATGAGACCTCTTGTCCCTATGGCACATCAAGCTGTACGAAATGTAATTCTACTTGTGATACGAGTTTAAGTTTAACGGGCCCCGTATGCGGCGATGGTACGCAAGACGCGGGTGAGATATGTGACGATGGTAATACAACAACAGAAACTGCTTGTGCCTATGGCACGCCAACTTGTACGGCCTGTGATGCTGTTTGTATGACAAATTTAAATTTAGTTGGCAATTATTGTGGTGATAACGCGGTAAATGGCACAGAAGTATGCGATGATGGCGATACTGTTACCGAAACCTCTTGTGATTATGGTACAGCTTCTTGTACTTTATGTGATGCGTCTTGTTCTTCTACACTTAGTTTAACAGGTCCCGTGTGCGGTGACAATATAGTAAATGGCACAGAAGTATGCGATGATGGCGATACCATTACCGAAATAGAGTGTGATTACGGTACAACAAACTGTACTTTGTGTGACGCAGTATGTAGCGCCCCATTAACTCTTACCGGAAGATATTGCGGCGATGGTACGGCAGATACGGGTGATGCAGAAGAATGTGATAACAGCGGCGTACAATCTGCAAGCTGTGAAGTAAATTGTTTGGCGCCAGTATGCGGAGATAACATATTAAATACCGCAGCAGGCGAACAATGTGATAACGGTGTTTCTAACAATGACAGTGTGGCAGATGCCTGTAGAACAACATGTTTTACTTCGTCATGTGGCGACAATGTGATAGATACAGGCGAAGCATGCGATGATGGTGTGTCAAATAGTGATGTTACGCCTGACGCCTGTAGAACAACGTGTGAAGCACCTTCATGTGGTGATGGTGCTGTTGATACCGGCGAAATTTGTGATAGTGGTGCGGGTGTAAGCTATACTTTTGAAGACGGTTTGTATCCGGCAGATTTTACTTTAGATCCATTAAATTATAATTGGTCACCCAATAATACAACCGCCTCAAGCGGAGTTTATAGCTTTGCTTCTTATACAATTACACATAGTCAAAATTCTTGCTTTACAAAAACGGTATCAACAGGTGAATCTGTTTCTTTTGATTATAGTGTAAGTACAGAGCCTTGCTGTGATTATTTAAAGTTTTATATAAATGGAGCTCAACAGTTATCATCTTCTGGTTCAGTTTCATGGTCTTCATCTACTACATACACATTGCCGCAAACCGGTAATGATGAATTAAAATGGTGTTATACAAAAGATGGCAGCGTTAATACAGGTTCAGATAAGGTCTGGGTAGATAATATACTGGTTTCTGTTCCAGAATCGCCAACCTGTGATTTCGATTGTACAGAAGCGGTCTGCGGCGATTGGTATATAAATACTGCGGCGGGTGAAGAATGTGATGAAGGCGGTGAAACGACAGCTTGTAATTGGAACTGTACAGAAGCTTCTTGCGGCGATGGAGTTGTTAATGTAACAGCGGGTGAGGTTTGTGATGATGGCAATGCAGAGATAAATGACGGCTGCGCTCCATCATGTTTACCAGATGCAGATATGAAACCGCCGGCATTTTCTAATATAAGTTTTTCAGGTACACCTACTGGCCCGTCAGGTGAATATTTATCGGGTGACAGCATTACTTTAAGAGCCGATGTGTCAGATGCATCTGGTGTCTCTTGGGTAACATTATATGTTTTTCAGGCCAATGTCACGGTTTCTGCTGGCAGTTGTTCAGGTGTAAATATTGGCGGCAATACGTATCAATGCAGTTTTACTTTAGGGGCAATTACTCCCAATGGAACGGAACATGTGCTTATACAATCAAGCGATACTATAGGAAATTCACATTATTATTATTTTAGTACGGGTTACTCTTCAAATTATTATTATACAAGTTTAGGCAATACTACTACAACCGAAATTGTATATGTGCCAATGGGCGGCCAATATTGTAGTAATGGTTTAGTAGAGGGTACCGAAACCTGCGATGATGGTAATCTTGTATCAAATGACGGCTGTTCCAGTTTGTGTGTGTTTGATGCCGATTTAATGGGCCCGATATTTTCTAATATGAGTTTTAGCGGTGCTCCAAGCGGCGCTTCGGGAGAATTTATAGGCGGCGATACAATTACACTATTCGCCGATATTACAGATTTTTCAGGTATTAATGCCGGTAACGTGCAATTATATGTCTATCAGGCCGATATCATGAGTTCTCCAGGTTCGTGCCCTGCTTCATTTGTAGGCGGTAATACATACTCATGTAGTATAACAGTACCCGGTGGTTATGTAGGTAATGGAACAGAGCATGTTTTACCTTATGCTCAAGATGGTATGGGTAATATTGAGTATTACTATATGGATACTGCTTTTTCATTAACTAATTATTATGCCAGTTATGAAGGCGTAGTCAAAGAGCCTGAAATTGTATTTATTCCTATGGGTGGTTCTTTTTGCGGTAATGGTATAACAGAAACAGGAGAATCATGCGATACAGGGGGCGACAGCGCGTCTTGTGACGCAGATTGTACTTTCGTTGTTTGTAATGATGGTTACATAAACAGTATAATGGAAACTTGTGAAGACGGTAATACAACAGGAGGCGATGGCTGTAGTTCTTCTTGTAAAACAGAGCCTGTTCTAATACCCGGTAACGTAACAGGTACTACCAGCGCCTCTGATTTCGCGAATTCAGGGTTTTATTCAATGTATTTACCAACTTTGGGGCAAAGCGAGTTTTTTTCATTTAACGCGACTGGTACAACTCAATATGCCATATATTGGGATGATTCCTATGATGGTACCGGTACATATTCAGCAGATATTTGGATGAGCGCGATAGATTCAACCTTTACTACTTTATTTTCAATGGTAGATAGCGGATATAATTTTCCTCAAATTATATATCCTGCCCCTGGTATGGTAACACTAGAAGCAAACGCAAACTGGCTAGAAGGTACTCTAGGAGTAAATGTACTTCCTTACAATATAATTTCAATAAACAGCGGGTATCAGGTATTTAATTTACCAACATTTCAAGGAAGCATCTTAATTGCTTTTCCTGTTACAGTTGGACAAAGTTACACTGTATACTGGGATGACTCATATAGCGGTTCTGGAGCATATTCTGCTGATATCTGGATGAGTGCATTTCAAGATGGTCCGGGGGGTACAGTATATTTTACTACTGTAGATTCCGGATATTCTATACCGAGAACATTTATTGCAAATACGACCGGTATGGTTTATTTAGAGGCGAATGCCAATTGGATGCCCGGATCACTAGGTGTATCTGTTAGCAGTCCCTAAGAATAACATAAAGCATATTCATCGAATTTCTTTTTCGAAGTTTCTGGTCTAAATATCACATAGCCAAAAAACAAAGACTATAATTCAATAAATTTTCTATATTGTCATATTTACTCGTTTTTATTCGTATTATATAATGTAAGCATATGAAAAAGAATGTTATTATATTATCTGTATTATTTTCTTCTGTTTTTTGCCTGCAGGGTGAACAGTTTGACCCAAACAGTGTTTTATCTGTTTCTATTTGCGGTAATCGTATGCTTGAATTAAACGAAGACTGCGATGAGGGCGGCGTACAAACCGCAACTTGTGAACAAACTTGTACAATTCCTGTTTGCGGTGATGGTATATTAAACCCCTTAGTCGGCGAAGAATGTGAAGACGGTAATATTGCTTCTGGTGATGGTTGTAGCGCTTCATGTAAAAGTGAAATAACAGCTTCTCAATGCGGCAATGGTATTCTAGAAACCGGCGAGACCTGTGATGAAGGCGGGGTGCAGACAGCAACTTGCGAGGCCAATTGTTCAGCTCCTGTATGCGGTGATACTGTTTTAAATACTTTCTCTGGTGAGACCTGTGATGAAGGCGGGGTGCAGACTGCAACTTGCGAGGCCGATTGTTCAGCACCTGTATGCGGCGATAGTGTTCTAAATACTTTCTCTGGTGAGACCTGTGATGAAGGCGGGGTGCAGACAGCAACTTGTGAGGCCAATTGTACCGCACCTGTATGCGGCGATAGTGTTCTAAATACTTTCTCTGGTGAGACCTGTGATGAAGGCGGGGTGCAGACAGCAACTTGCGAGGCCGATTGTTCGGCACCTGTATGCGGCGACAGTGTTTTAAATACTTTCTCTGGTGAGACCTGTGATGAAGGCGGGGTGCAGACAGCAACTTGTGAGGCCAATTGTACCGCACCTGTATGCGGCGATAGTGTTCTAAATACTTTCTCTGGTGAGACCTGTGATGAAGGCGGGGTGCAGACTGCAACTTGCGAGGCCAATTGTACCGCACCTGTATGCGGCGACAGTGTTCTAAATACTTTCTCTGGTGAGACCTGTGATGAAGGCGGGGTGCAGACAGCAACTTGTGAGGCTGATTGTTCGGCTCCTGTATGCGGCGATAGTGTTCTAAATACTTTCTCTGGTGAGACCTGTGATGAAGGCGGGGTGCAGACTGCAACTTGCGAGGCCAATTGTTCAGCACCTGTATGCGGCGATAGTGTTCTAAATACTTTCTCTGGTGAGACCTGTGATGAAGGCGGGGTGCAGACTGCAACTTGCGAGGCCGATTGTTCAGCTCCTGTATGCGGTGATACTGTTTTAAATACTTTCTCTGGTGAGACCTGTGATGAAGGTGGCGTACAGACAGCAACTTGTGAAGCTGATTGTTCGGCACCTGTATGCGGCGATAGTGTTCTAAATACTTTCTCTGGTGAGACCTGTGATGAAGGTGGCGTACAGACAGCAACTTGTGAAGCCGATTGTTCGGCACCTGTATGCGGCGACAGTGTTCTAAATACTTTCTCTGGTGAGACCTGTGATGAAGGCGGGGTGCAGACTGCAACTTGCGAGGCCAATTGTTCAGCTCCTGTATGCGGCGATAGTGTTCTAAATACTTTCTCTGGTGAGACCTGTGATGAAGGCGGGGTGCAGACTGCAACTTGCGAGGCCGATTGTTCAGCTCCTGTATGCGGTGATACTGTTTTAAATACTTTCTCTGGTGAGACCTGTGATGAAGGTGGCGTACAGACAGCAACTTGCGAGTCTGATTGTTCGGCACCTGTATGCGGCGATTCAGTTTTAAATATTCTGTCTGGTGAGACCTGTGATGAAGGCGGGGTGCAGACTGCAACTTGCGAGGCCAATTGTTCAGCTCCTGTATGCGGCGATAGTGTTTTAAATACTTTCTCTGGTGAGACCTGTGATGAAGGCGGGGTGCAGACAGCAACTTGCGAGGCTGATTGTTCGGCACCTGTATGCGGCGACAGTGTTCTAAATACTTTCTCTGGTGAGACCTGTGATGAAGGCGGGGTGCAGACAGCAACTTGCGAGGCCAATTGTTCGGCACCTGTATGCGGCGATAGTGTTTTAAATACTTTCTCTGGTGAGACCTGTGATGAAGGCGGGGTGCAGACAGCAACTTGCGAGGCCGATTGTTCAGCACCTGTATGCGGCGATTCAGTTTTAAATATTCTGTCTGGTGAGACCTGTGATAATGGTGTATCTAATAATGATTTAATATCGGATGCATGCCGTACAAACTGTGCTCTGCCGTTTTGTGGCGATGGGGTCATAGATACAGGCGAGGCATGTGATGGTGACGGAGCAGGAAACGGTGGTGAGACAGCACTTTGCGATACAGATTGTACGGCGCAGGTGTGCGGTGATGGTATAATAAATACGACAGCGGGTGAAACTTGTGACGATAGCGGAGAGTCGGCAACTTGTGATACAGACTGCACGGTGCAGTTATGCGGCGATGGATTAATAAACGCGACAGCGGGTGAAACTTGTGACGACAGCGGAGAATCGGCCGCATGTGATACAGACTGTACGGCCCAGTTATGCGGCGATGGAATAATAAATGTAACAGCAGGTGAGACATGTGACGACAGCGGAGAATCGGCCGCATGTGATACAGACTGTACGGCCCAGTTATGCGGCGATGGTATAATAAATGTGACAGCAGGCGAGACGTGTGACGACAGCGGAGAATCGGCCGCATGTGATACCGACTGTACGGTTCAGGTTTGCGGCGATGGATTAATAAACGCGACAGCAGGTGAGACATGTGATGACAGCGGAGAATCGGCCGCATGTGATACAGACTGTACGGCTCAGGTTTGTGGTGATGGCATAATAAATGTGACAGCTGGCGAAGTCTGTGACGACAGCGGAGAATCGGCCGCTTGCGATACAGACTGTACGGCGCAGGTATGCGGCGATGGTATAATAAACACATCAGCTGGTGAGGTTTGTGACAATGGCGGTACGAATAATGATTTTATAGCTGACGCGTGCCGTACTACCTGCGTTTTACCTTCTTGCGGTGATAGCGTTGTAGACAGCGGAGAGGAATGTGATGACGGGAACATTGTTGCTGGCGATGGATGCTCTTCTATTTGTGTATATGAAAGTTTTGGAATAGATCTTGCCGTAACGAATGTTACTTACACAGATCAAAATGGCGGGAATGTCGAACCGGGAGATACTTTATTGGTATCGGCGGTAATTACAAACTTAGGTAATGCGAACGCGCCTGTTGATAGTTTTGCTGTTGGTATTGTAAAAGCAAGTGCACAAAATTTTCAACCTTTAGATTATGATGTATTTGCCGAGCCGTCAATAAACGCTTTTAGCACAGATAATACAACTATTTTGAATATATCTTACATAGTTCCATTGATTTATACGGGTGATATGAAGATATTCGCGGCAGCAGGCATTGATCTTTCAGATACCGATTTTAGTAATAACATAAATTATTCTACTGTTCAGTTTAATTTGCCGGCAATTTGCGGTGACGGTTTTACAGATGCCGCCGGTGGTGAAGAGTGTGATGATGGCGATTTAATCGCGGGGGATGGATGTGATGCCTCTTGCTTGTTAGAAATACCATCGCCTCTTTTAAATGTTGTATCTGATCTTGCCACAGTGGATGTTTCTATATCTGAAAGTGTGACCTTTACAGTTACAACAGACGCGGCGGCAAATATACAAAGCGCTAATATTTATACTGTTTCTCCTACTGGTGAAGAAGGCTGGTATTGGCTTTCTAATGAAGGCGGGGGAGTTTTTATGACAACAAGTGATATTCCCAATACACCTTTTGTAGAAAACGGCATATATCAAATTAAAATAAGGCTAACAGATGCAAATAATAAAGATTTTTTATACGAGGCAAATACATCCACGGGCTTTTATGATTATGAATATAATTATCTAGGATGGAAAAAACAAACCTTAATAAGTAATGTACCCTTTGAAGTTATAAACGCGACTACAGATATAAATCCGCCCGTTATAAGTAACATTCAAATTGACACTACTGCCTGCACGGGAGCAACGGGTTGCGTTGATGGTGATTCTGTAACTGTGATAATATGGGCAACAGATGACGTAACCGGTATTGAATGGGCAGATGTACAGCTGATGGATGATAATTTTAATTTTTACGGATGGGGAAGTTTTTCTTATGATTTTATTAATGCTTATTATACAGCTGATATTACATTAAACGGAGATCCTTTTACGGCGGCGGTGCTGCATCCTCAAATATATATAGCTGATGGTCTTTGGAACTACGCGTATTATAGAAAAACTCCTGCTTCTGGTACCGAATTTACGGTAGAAGAAGAATCAACAACCTATTTAAGTCTAATTCCTTTGGCGCCGGTAGATTTTGAAGCGGTGGTATCAACCTGCGGCGATAATTTTGTAGATTTCGCGGGCGGCGAACAGTGTGATGACGGCAATACTACTCCCGGCGATAATTGTGACGATTTTTGTCAGCTTGAAACCGCGATGCCTTTAGTAAGCATAACAACTGATGTTACAACCGTTGACGCATCTATTCCTGAAAGCGTTATAGTAACAATAACAACCGACAACGTATTAACAAATGTAACTTCAGGAAGTATTGGCATAAAATCTCCTTTAGGCAGCACAAACTGGTATAGTTTAACAGATACCGGCGGCGGAGTTCTTACCGCCGCTATTGTAGCTAATCAATATGGTGAAAACGGAGTTTTTGAAATTTATTATATATCTCTTTATGACAGCCTTAGCGGCTATTATCATTATTACAACGACGATAATAGTTGGGGCGCTTATGATTATAATCCGGGTTATAACTGGAATTGGGGTATAAGACCAACAGGGTTTACTACGGCAACTTATGAAGTTATAAACGCTTCTACAGATTTTGATCCGCCCGTAGTAACTGATATTCAGGTAGATACCAGCGCCTGTACGGGAGCTGTAGGATGTTACCGAGGCGAGACGGTTACTGTAAATGTATGGGCGTCTGACGCGATTTCTGGAATAAGTAATATTAACGTAAGTCTGTACGATACTGACTGGTATTTTTATGGATCGGTAACTTTAACATTTGATGGAATTAAATATACCGGAAATATAGTTATAAGCGCGTCAAATCCTTTAAAAACAGCCTCAATGTATCCTAGAGTTTATACATATGATGTATCGGGCAACTGGGCCAGACATCAATATTCAAATTTAACTTATTTGTACTATGGTTATAGAGATAATTTAATTCTAAGTGAAACGGTTAGTTCTATAATTCTTCCTTGGGTTGAACTTGAAGCAACATCTTCTACGTGCGGCGACAGCTATGTAGATTTTACAGGCGGCGAACAGTGTGACGACGGTAACATAACCCCCGGAGATGATTGCGATGATTTTTGTCAGCTTGAGATATTAAACCCTCTTCTTAGCGTAACTACAGATGTTACCGATGTTGACGCATCCCTTGGTGAAACTGTTACAGTAACAATAGCAACAGATACTGGTATGCCCAATGTAATGTCGGGATATATTTATACGAAATCTCCTGAGGGTATAATAAAATCTCATACGTTATCAATTGGCGGTGGTGGTATGTTAACAGCTGCCATTACACCTTATCTATACGGTGAAAATGGAGTTTTTGAAGTGTACTATGTAGCCTTATATGATAACAATGCTGTTTATCACTATTATCAGGATAATTATAGTACAGGAGTTTATGATTATCGTCCCGGATATAATTCTAACTGGGGTATTAAACCGACAGCCGTAAATACAGGGTCATATAATGTAATAAACGCTTTATATGATACACAGCCGCCTGTCATATCAGATATTCAGTTTGATATTTCGGCCTGCACGGGCTCAAGTAACACATGTATTACAGGAGATGTTGTAACTATTAATATCTGGGCAGTTGATGATCTGTCTGGTATTAATAATGTATATGTAGATTTAGCTGATTCTTTATGGTGGTTTTGGTACGGTGGTGCCTCGTTAACCTTTGATGGAACAAAGTATACTGTTGATATAACTTTATCGGGAGATATATTTCAGGAAGATTTCGTGTTCCCTTATGTATATATTAATGATAATGCGTCAAATAATGATTATTATCGTTATGACAGCTTTTCTACTTCATTTTTTACCTATGATTCATTTTCAGTAAGTACCATACCTTTAACATGGTTTGAAAAACAAGCTATGGCATGGCCGCCTGCGGTTGATGGAACTCTTGCGGTAAACAGCGGTTATTCTGCTCCTTATACCTTTTTTACTACCACTGATGTATATTGGCTTTCATTTTCTGTTACTTCGGGTAATATGTATACAGTATACTGGGATGATGGTATGTGTGGTAGCGCTACATATACGGCCGAGTTGTCTGTAAGTGTATACGATGCGGCGAGCCCTCCTAATACAATATTTAATCAATGGGGCTGTGGCTTTGGCGGCTACAGTTTTATGGCAACAAGTACAGGTACAGCCTATATTCAGGCTGCTGCACCTTGGATAATAGGTGACGCGGTTTTTCAGGTTACCTCTCCATAATATCTTTCAGGTAAAGCTTTACAAAATATCTAAACTTTTTTTATTATTAATCTAATAGAAAAAGGATGTTAAAATGCTCCAAAATAATAAAGAGAATAATTCAGCCATTATATTAATACATTGTCCTGATAAAAAGGGTATTGTTGCTTCTATAACCGAATTTATTTCTAAAAATAACGGTAACATTATTTATTTAGATCAGCATGTAGATTCTGCCAATAATATTTTCTTCATGAGAATAGAGTGGAGTTTAGAAAACTTTTCTGTCCCCAAAGAAAAAATACATGATTTTTTTGAAACTTTAATCGCAAATAAATTTCAAATGACCTGGCGCTTATATTTTTCAGATGAAGTGCCCCGAATGGCTATTTTTGTTTCAAAACTGCCGCATTGTTTATATGATATTCTGTCTAGGTACAAATCAAAAGAGTTTAAGGTTGAAATTCCATTAATTATTAGTAATCATAAAAATTTAGAACATGTAGCCAGAGAATTTGGTATTGAGTTTCATTGTTTAGAAATAAATTCTGAAAATAAAAGAGAACAGGAAGAAAAAGAAATTTCCTTACTAAAAAAACATAAAATTGATTTTATAATTCTAGCCAGATATATGCAGATATTAACTGAAGATTTTATAAAACATTATCCTAATAAAATTATAAATATACATCATAGTTTTTTGCCCGCGTTCCCGGGAGCAAAACCTTATCACTCTGCGCATAAAAGGGGCGTTAAAATTATAGGTGCCACCAGCCACTATGTAACCCCTGAATTAGACGCGGGACCTATTATTGAACAGGATGTAACCCGTGTAAGCCACACAGATTCAATAAACGATATGATAAGAAAAGGCCGCGACCTTGAAAAAATAGTTCTGTCAAAAGCGGTTTGGTATCACTTGCAAAGAAAAAGTCTGGTTTATAATAACCAGACAGTAGTTTTTGCTTAAAGCATGTGCATAAGCCAAGATACAGGTAGCCGAAAGGCCGCAGAATGTAAAGAGAAGTATATATAAAATTTGTTAGTAGATATAAATTTATCTGTACGTCCTCAATTTTTATTGTAATTTGACTCATGAAAAAGGCAAAAATTCAAACAAACAAAGGCGTGATGAAAGTAGAATTTTATGAAAATGATGCTCCTAAAACAGTAGAAAATTTTGTAACACTGGCAAAAAAAGGCTACTATGATGGTTTAACATTTCATAGAGTTATTCCCAATTTCGTGATTCAGGGCGGTTGTCCCAAGGGCGATGGTACGGGCGGGCCCGGATATTCTATTGACTGTGAACTTGACGGCGATAACCAGTATCATGACAGGGGTGTTCTTTCAATGGCCCACGCGGGTAGAAATACCGGCGGCTCACAATTTTTCATATGTCATGGCAGAGAAAACACACAACACCTTGATAGAAATCATACCTGTTTTGGTAAAGTATACGAAGGTCTTGATGTTATAGACCAAATAGAACAGGGTGACGTTATAGAGAAAATAACGATAGAAGATGAGTAAAATTAGAGAAGAATAAAATATTTAGTGAGAATAGAGAACTTTATTCTTATTTTCCAGGGAAGTGAATTTGCCAGAAATTGAAAAATTATTCATAGAATACGCTGCCGGGATTAGACATCTTCTTTTAAAAATGACTAAGTCAGAAGATACTGCTGATGATCTGTTGCAGGAAGTATTTGTGCAGGCAATTAAGTATCATAATTCTGATGTCGAAAAAAAGAAAGCATGGCTATACTCAATTGCATACAACCTATTTAAAAAACATTATAATACAATAAAAAAATTACAGTTAGTGTCTAGCGAAAGTTATGATCTGCCTGACAAAAAAAATGCTTGCAATGAGATAGATTTTCAAGAAATTAAAAAAGAGATAATAAAAAAACTAGAAGAAAAAAATGAAGCCTACGGACCAATATTTATACTACGATTAGATAATGAACTTACATACGAAGAAATAGCAAGAGTTATAGGAGTCTCTAAAAGAACAGTTCTAAGATATTTTGAAAATATAAGAAAGATAATATATAAAAACTTTAAAAATGATATAACAGAATTAAATAATTGGCACCAATAGATGAAAAATGGTATCTATATATAATGAACTAAAGAAGTAATTTATTTTATGAAAGATAATGAAGAAAAATTAAATGATGAGTTTGTGAAACAGCTTTCTAATATCAAAGAAGCGCCGCATCTTTCAGAAGAAAAGAAAAAAGAATTGTGGCAAAAAATATTAATACGGTCAGAGAAAGAAGCTGCAATAAAGCCAAATAAAGGCTATTATAACTATATGGCTAAAGCGGCCAGTGTTATTGCTGTTATATCGGCTGCCTTTTTTATTTTTAACGAAATAACAAAAGAAAAAGAAATAATTTTAACCTATAAACAAAATGAAACAATTAAAAATATAAACTTAAATAATACCGCTTATAGCACAAATGACTCATTTATTGAGGGAACAATCGATAAGAATATTTCTATATGGTCGGGCAATATGCAAGAATTAAAGGCAAGCATTGAAAATAAAAATTTGGTATTAAATATAAAAAGCGGTATACTTGTTCTCAAAAAAAATAGTAAAAATAATAATTATAATCATTTACAAATTAAAACTCCAACAGCGCAAATTTTTGTTAAAGGTACCGAGTTTTTACTGGATGTTTCTGAAGAAAATACTCTGGTTGCGGTAAAAGAGGGCGAAATAAAAATAAAAAAAGATACTATAGAAAAAGATGTAAAACAGGGAACATTTTGGCAAAGCTCTGATGTGCAGACTATACAAGAGGCCGATAACAATGAACTTGAGAACTTGTTTAGCGGCATAAAAAACAAGAAAGATTTAAAACCCGATATTGAAACACTTAAAGAATTTAAAGCCAGATGGATGGGTAAAAAAGTTACAATAAAACTAAATAACGGGAAAAATATTTTTGGCAGTATTATTAAAGAAGAAAAAACTAAAATTGTTATAAAATCGGGCATTGCCAAACCGCTATCAATTGATATTGTGGATATTCAAAGTATTAATGAAGGCTTTGTTCAATAATTTTTTTAAAGTAAATTATTAAATTTATTTTTTATAAAATATAAAAGACCTTGACAATGCTCCTTTTTCTGAAAATAATACTCCAAAAAAATTGTTACTATTTTAAATTTGGTCTACAAGTTTAAGTATTATTTTTCTTTAAAGTATTATAGATTATGAAAAAAATTACGGGAATATTTATTTATTGTATTTTTACAACAGCTTCTTTTGCGGGCAGCCTATATATAGGTTCAAATATTAGATATTCAAAACAATTAAATTTATTATCAAAATGGCTTCCTGCCGGTTATGAAACGGGTTTAAATGGTATTTATGAATTACCTTATAAAAACATTCTATTAAATTTTGATATGGTTTACGGGCAATATTTTCATCTTAAAGCAAAAGAAAGCCGTTTACAATACTATTCATTTAATACCGGTCCAGAATATCTTTTTTCAGTGAATAATTATTTTAATCCGTATGTTGGTATATATTTTGGTTCTCAATATATGAGTCTTTATTTATTGAGTAATACCTCTAAAGAGAATACTTTTAAACCTGTTTTTTCAACTTCAGGCGGTTTTCAATCTGACTTTAATTATTTTAGCACAAGATTTTATGTGTCTTATAAGTTATTCGAAATATCTTCAAATCTTCAGCAGAATATTAATACCGGTTTTTCTGCTCTATTTAAAATTAATTTTTCTTCAGAAAATAAAGCTAGTGATGTTATTCCTGTAAATCAGAATTCTTCATTTATAAAAATTATAGATGTAAATTTAAATTCTATCTTTTCTTCAAGGTATACAATGTATAATGAAGCCGGCATAGGAAAAATTACCATAAAAAATATAGGCCCAACGAAACTTTACGATGTTTGGGTTGAAACCAATATTCAAACTATATCGGCAAAACCGTCTTCAACAAAAATAATTGACAGTATCGCGCCTGATGAACAGTTAATACTGGATATTCCTGTTCATCTTAACGAAAAAATTTTAGAAAAACAGGAAAGCAAAGATTTACCGATAAACTTTAAAATCATTTACAAAGCAAAAGAAGGAATATTTTCATTTGTAAATGAGCAAACTATTTTAATACAAAACAAGAAAAGTCAAAAATAATGAGGTATTCAATGGATTTATTTTTCAAAATAAAAAACACATTTAAATATTTTCTTTTTTTCTTTTTTATTCTGTTTTATATTGGTTGTAGTGATAATTATATAGATTTATTAAACAATACTGATAGAATAGAATCTGAAAATTCCAGTGATTTAAACAGCGTTACTGAAAATCAAAATAACAATCAAACTGAAACAGAAAATGATTTTAGCGGTGTCAATATGATATTAACCTGCGGCAGCAGCATAACCGAGGGCAGCTCTATAATCTGTAATGTATCTCTTTCTGGCCTGCCGCCTGTCGATACGAACGTAACCATATCTTCGGTACATCCTGATATAACAATTTCGTCATCGCCAATAACGCTTACATCAGCAAATTATTTAACCGGTGTGGATGTAGATTTAGGCGCGTTAAGTGACGCCGATTTTGATGACGAGGCTGCCAATATTGTTTTTACGTCTAGTGATTTATTGGAAGAAATAACGCATCCGGTAACGATTATTGATAATTCTATCCCCGATTTTAGCGCGATTGATATGATATTAACCTGTGCTAGCAGCATAACCGAGGGCAGTTCTATAATCTGTAATGTATCTCTTTCTGGCGCGCCGCCTGTCGATACGAACGTAACGATATCTTCTATACATCCTGATATAACAATTTCGTCATCGCCAATAACGCTTACATCAGCAAATTATTTAACCGGTGTGAATGTAGATTTAGGGGCTTTAAGCGACGCCGATTTTGACGACGAGGCTGCCAATATTGTTTTTACGGCTAGTGATTTATCTGAAGAGATAACGCATCCCGTAACGATTATTGATAATTCTATCCCCGATTTTAGCGGCGTTGATATGATATTATCGTGTGGCGACAGCATAACCGAGGGCAGTTCTATAATTTGTAACGTATCTCTTTCTGGCGCGCCGCCTGTCGATACGAACGTAACGATATCTTCTATACATCCCGATATAACAATTTCGTCTTCGCCAATAACGCTTACATCAGCAAATTATTCAACCGGTGTGAATGTAGATTTAGGCGCTTTAAGCGACGCCGATTTTGACGACGAGGCGGCCAATATTGTTTTTACGGCTTTAGATCTAACAGAAGAAATAACGCATCCGGTAACGATTATTGATAATTCTATCCCCGATTTTAGCGGCGTTGATATGATATTATCGTGCGGCAGCAGCATAACCGAAGGCAGTTCTATAATCTGTAATGTATCGCTTTCTGGCGCGCCGCCTGTCGATACGAACGTAACGATATCTTCAACACATCCTGATATAACAATTTCGTCATCGTCAATAATGCTTACATCTATAAATTATTTAACCGGTGTGAATGTAGATTTAGGCGCTTTAAGCGACGCCGATTTTGACGACGAGGCTGCCAATATTATTTTTACGGCTAGTGATTTATTGGAAGAGATAACGCATCCCGTAACGATTATTGATAATTCGATACCCGATTTTAGCGCGATTGATATGATATTAACCTGCGGCAGCAGCATAACCGAGGGCAGTTCTATAATCTGTAACGTATCTCTTTCTGGCGCGCCGCCTGTCGATACGAACGTAACGATATCTTCAACACATCCTGATATAACAATTTCATCATCGCCAATAACGCTTACATCTTTAAATTATTCAACCGGTGTGGATGTAGATTTAGGCGCTTTAAGCGACGCCGATTTTGACGACGAGGCTGCCAATATTGTTTTTACGGCTAGTGATTTATTGGAAGAGATAACGCATCCCGTAACGATTATTGATAATACCGCACCCGATTTTAGCGCAATTGATATGATATTAACCTGCGCCAGCAGCATAACCGAAGCTGGCTCTGTTTTCTGTAATGTATCGCTTTCTGCCGAACCCCCCGTAGATACAAGTGTAACCATATCGTCGGTACATCCCGATATAACAATAACGCCATCGTCTGTTACTATTACATCAGCCAATTTTTCTGCCGGTATGGATGTTGAACTTGCAGCGTCAGCTGATACCGATTATATGAATGATGTTGCGGATATTGTTTTTACGGCGTCAGATTTATCTGAAGAAATAATACATATAATAACTATTGCCGATAACGATTTGCCCGTGTCGCCCGTTAAGCTTGACAGCCAGGTCGGACAAAGCATAGGAAGATACAATTCTATTGATATAAACGAAAATAATATTTATGTCAGCTATTATAATACAACAATTACCGAATTAAAATTTGCCGTATACAACGAAAGCTGGTCGGTAAAAACAGTAGATTCTGGCGGCGTAGGCAGATATTCATCTATTTCGAGTTCTGGCGATAATGTTTATATCAGTTATTTTGATGACGCAAATAATGATTTAAAATTTGCTAAATCGTCTGATAGAGGCGTTAATTGGTATAGCGCAGATGTTCAAACGCTTGATTCAACCGGTATTGTAGGCGAATACAGCGCCATAGCCGCCGACGCAGAGTTTGTCTATATCGCTTATTTTGATAATTCAAATTCAAAGGTAAAGTTTGCTAAATCAAATGATTATGGCGAAACTTTTATAGTATCTACTATAAACACTACAGTTGGGGGTGAGCATATTTCAATATGGGCCTCGGGCGAACGTATATTTATTTCTTATTATGATACTACCGCAAAAGGCATTAAAGTAGCTCGTTCGCTTGATAATGGACAAAACTTTACAGTGCATACGGTTGATACATTAGGCACGGTAGGTCTTTATAGTTCTATACAGGTACAAAATAATAATATTTATGTAAGCTATCATTTACTTACAGCCGGTTATTATTCATTAAAATATGCCTATTCTGTCAATCAGGGCGATACATGGACAATAATGGATTCTACTCTTTCTGAAGCGGTTCATTGGGGCGGTTCTAGTATTTTGGGTCAATTTACTTCGCTGGCTTATTTTGACAACGAAATGTATATCAGCTACATTGACAGAACAGATCCCGCCAATATACTGGTAAGATTGGCGCGTTCAACCGACAGCGGCGTTACATGGCCCGCCGGTGAAATAAAATCTCTGGCCAATATTGGCCAGCCTGCGTCTTTGCTGGGTATTAATACCTCGTTAAAAACAGATCAGTTTGGCAATTTATATTTATGCTATTTTGACGGTACAGATAACTCTTTGAAATTTACTAAGTCGGCCCCCGGCGGGGCAAGCTGGTAAGCTGCCAAACGATTGTACCCGTTAAACTGTCACGCCTGTTACATTTTGAACATTTTCGTTGAATTTCACAGATGTTTGCCCTCAATAAAACGACTTGTTAAAAAAAGATATTCGATGCAATGTAAAAATTATAAATTCTTTAACCGCCGCGATATATTTTGTTTTAGACAACGATATGGACCTTTTGCTGTTAGATTTGAATTTAAATTCTGAAGACAGTTTTAAGATACTTGAAAATCGTGTTTCTTTATCTTTTCAAACAATAATAGTATCAAAAAGTATTTAAAAAGCCATAATAGCTTTTGAATACGGAGTTCTTGATTTTGTACCAAAGCCTGTTTCTAGAGATAAATACGCGAACTTAAAAAATATTAAAAAAATTGTCACTTGTAGAGTGCTAAAGATGCTCTATTAAGTTAAATAGCAAATTTTGCAAAAAAAGTGTTTAAAGGAGAATAAAATATGACAAAACGATTTTTAATAATGGGCATACTTTTAAGTGTTTTTACACTTATAGGATGTAATTTTCAAGGTGATTTAAACGTTGATGGTGAAATAGATGCCAAAACTAATATCGATACAGACGATTTAGACAACACAGAAGCGGTTTGTGGTGATGGTATTGTAGATGCTGGAGAGTCTTGTGACGACGAGATTGAGTCTGTAAATTGTAACGTTGATTGTACATTGGTTTCTTGTGGAGACAGTATTGTCAATGCTACAGCAGGCGAAACCTGTGACGACGGTAACATGGCAGTTGGTGACGGTTGTGGCTCTACTTGTCAAGCATTACAGTCTATAACAATTAGCTCAAATTCTGCAACGGTAGTCAGGGGCAGTACCCTGCAATTTACGGCCACGGGCAATTATGCCGACAGTTCAACAGAAGATCTTACATCGTTTGTAAGCTGGAGCATAAGCGACAATACAAAGGGTTCTATCGATACAAACGGATTGATATTGGCCGAAGAGCTCGCTGTAGTTGATGTTGCGGCTTCTCTTGCGGGTATAAACTCTAATGTGCTTTCAATTGAGATTACTTTGCCGGCTCTTGTTTCAATAGAAATAACAAGTTCAAATGCGATTATTGATGCCGGTTTAACAGAGCAATATACGGCAATAGGTACTTATGAGAACTCTTCAAGCTATGATATTACTTCAGAAGTTACATGGGATTCTACCGATATGTCAGTGGCGACTGTAAGTACAAGCGGTTTAGCGCAGACTTTAATTGCGGGAACTACAGATATATCAGCTTCGCTGAATTCTGTTACAAGCAATGTAATTACGTTAACTGTGGGTGCACCGACACCTACAGGAATTTATATTAATTATGCGGATGATTATGTGTCTTTGTCGGCTTCGCCAACATTTATTGCAACGGCAACATATACAGACGGTTTGGCAGCTGATCTGGCCAACGATGGTTCAGTAGTCTGGAGCAGCTCTGATATAGGCATAGCCGATATCGGGGGTAACGGTGTACTTTCACCAGCCGCTGAAGGTATTGTCGAGATAAGCGCATCATGGAACGGTTTTACCGCACCAGTCTTCACTGTTTCTATTACACCAGAATCGGGCTTACTCGATCAGAACTTTGGAATAGATATTGATGGCAACGGAACCGTAGATGGCGTCAGTGCCAATACGTTGGGATACAATGCTACAGCTGCCAACGAAGAACCGATGCAGGCGATAGTTGATAGTCAGGGAAGATTTGTAATTGCTGGTTTTCGGGGATTGATTTCTACAAATACTAATAATCAATGCGTAATCTGGCGATTCAATGCCGACGCAACCCCTGATACTACTTTTGGTATAGACTATGATTCAGATACTATCTTAGATGGTTATCTTGTTGTAGAACTGGCAGTGGGGTGTAATTTTAAGAGCATAGCAGAAGATAGCAGCGGGAACTACATTGTGGGCGGTATTGGCCATAATGGAACTTTAACGGGTTCAACTAATACATGGGATGGTATTTTGATTCGTATTTTGGAAAATGGCTCTGTTGATACAACATTTGGTAATGGCCTGGACTATGATGGTGATGGTACCCCCGATGGTCTCGCCATGTTGCACATCAACCAGCATGATGAAATTAAATCTATAGCCATCGACTCACAGGGTAAGATCGCTTTTGCCGGCACATACTGTATGACTTGCACAACAAATGCCCGTTTCACCGGAAGATATACTGCCGATGGCACACCTGATATTACTTTTGGCGGCGACTACGATGTCAATGGTGTATTAGATGGGGTATGGTTTCGAGATTCAGTGGGGTGGTGGGATTTTAATAATTCTATTTTAATTGATAATGAAGACAATATCTATGCGGGCGGTGCTGCTTCTCCTACAACATGCTGTTTTAATTATGGTTGGGTGATTGCAAAAGATTGGGCAGACGGCAGCGGTCTAGATACAGCCTATGGCGCGGTGGATGGCGGCGCCACCAACGGTGATGTTTATATTAATTACAATGACTCAATTGATTGGATTACTGATATGAAGTTTGATAAAGACGGGAATTTGTGGTTTACAGGGGTAGGGATGTCGGGTGGTAATTGGAACAATATATCGCCCATATTGGGCTGCATAACTGCCGATGGGTCTGCTTATTGCCCCGGTTTTAATAACGGCACTGGCGCAAAACTTCTACCAGAATATTCAACCGGAAATATCGCCTATGCGCTTGATATTGATTCTAAAAACCGAATTGTTATTGGCGCGACAGTGGCCCGTGCAGGTAATAACGGCGCTCCCTATGATATGCAAATATTGCGTATTATGCCAGACGGAACCATCGACCAGACTTTTGGTACAGATACTGCGCCAGCTGATGGTAATTTGGATGGTTCCATTCGAATTGATAACTCGGCTACTGGTCATGATATTTTAAAAGATGTGATCATAGCGCCTGATGACTCTATTTATGGTATTGGTTCTTTTATCAGTTCATCCGATGGAACGCGTGATATTGTGATTGTTCATCTGAATAAATAATATTTTTTAAGATGTCAAGATTAAATAAATAAACCAAAGCTTTTTGATTTTACTTCTACTAAGGGGCTGTGTAATAAGTAAGATTTTTAACGCAGAGGCGCAAAGAACGCAAAGGAAAAGTGTTGAATTTACGGATTTCTCTGCGTCCTCC
>JAOUOS010000051.1 GCA_029880285.1 Spirochaetia bacterium | reverse complement strand
TCATCTAGATGAGCCTTTCGGTTTTCAACTGTCGCCTTCATATTACTAATTTAAAATAATTTAAACAGGGTGTCTACTATTAAAGAGTTTTTATTTTTCAGTTAGTTTATGCATAAAAACAGTTAAGCGCTGTAATTTGCCGTGTTTAAGTGAGGGTGCGTCATTATCATAATCAATTGTTTTTGAATAAATAGAATTTAAATGACTCTTCATTGTTGTAGAAGAAATTTTTAGTTTTTCACAGATTTTTTCTCTGCTTTCACCTTTGAATATTTGAACGCATATTTCAATTTCTTTTTGGGTAAGTTGAAAGTTATTATTAAGATCATTAAATAATATTGCTTGATTGCTTATTGGCAGCGGTAATTGAAGTTCATATTTTTCAAGAAATTTTAACGAAATGTACCAGTAACTAAAAACAATAATAAAGAAAAAAATCATAAAATTAGGAAGAACACTTTTGTATGAAAAATAGCCGAATAGAAACGTCAAAGCAAAAAACAAAAACAATCTTAAAATACCATGATAAATAAAAGTATTATCATCTTTTTGTTTTTTTCTTTTTATTCCAAAGCGTAAAATATTTACGCTAGTTAGAAAGAGCAATATACCCGAACAAAAAATTACATATAGTAAACCTGTTTTTACGGCAAAGTCATAGACTTCATTTGCAGGTAAAAAAATAAAACATAATGATAAAAACAGAAAGAAAAACGGATGAGTTGCTATGCTCAAAATAATTACTAAAAGGTAAATTATATTGCTATGTTTTCTTTTTAACACAAAGCCAAATGTATCAGAATGTAAGATTATAACCAGTATAAAGAAAATAATATATGAGGCGAAGGGCTGTATTTTAAACCAAAATATTTCTGAAGAGATAAATATATATTTAAGATCAACTTCTACGAAGATACCCATAAAGAACATAATAAAAATAATAAGTCCGCAAAACCTTTGAAAATAAATGGCTTCATTAATATAATTCTCATTGTTAGACTTTTCATTATTGCTAAAAATAAAGGACCATATCTTAATTCTTTTAAAAAAATTATTAATGATAGTTTTTATTTCTATTTTAGTATCTTTAATAAAATTTTTAATACAATACATAATTATAAACAGTATAAAAGACAAACTGATAATTCTGGGAAGATCATATAACTTTTGAAAAAAATAAGCTTTGTTTTTTAATACATTATATTTTCCAATTATAGGTTTTTGCGGATAGCAGAATCCCCCGTTACCCGCATAATCATAAACTCTTACTCTAATTTCATTTGCCGATGAACTATTCATAAGTTTTTCAGGTAAAAGATAAAGTCTAACTTTTCGGCTGCCTGTTTGAAAAGAATTCATATTAACTATCCCATCTTTTATATTAGGCAAGTTACCGGTTTCGCCTATAAATTCATTGTTTAAATAGGTCTTATCGGCGTCATCGAAACATTCTGTAAAAAAGGCTAATTGTTCATTTTTTAAATGTTCAGGCACTTCAAAATAAACTCTATATTCGCCAAAACCGTCATATTCTTTAGCGTTAATACCACCTTTATCTTCAGATGCCTCCCAGAATATAATACCTGATTTTTTCCATTTATTATCAAGTTTAACTTCCCAGTTTCTTAACTCAATATAATTTTTTTCAATATTTTCATCGTGATAGCAATTTATGAAGACAACCGCTAAAAAAAAAGTCAGCGTTTTAAAAAATACAGTATATAAATATTTGAATTTCATATAAAAGAATACGTAAAAATGTTTTTGGTTTTCTGAGAAAAAATAAAATATTGTTACAGAGATACAATACTTTTTTTTATTAAAAATAAATATTTAACAGAAAGTTTTGACAAGTATCAAGATTTAAAATCTGTAATTTTCAACCATTCTTTTTGTAGTTTTTTATCAAGAGTATACAAATTTGAGTTATTTAAAAGAGCTGAAGACAATATATGTATGTCGATAAAGCCTAAGCCCTTGCCGTACAAATTCCTTTTTTCAATAAAAACCAATACTTCTTCGTTTGTAGGCTCATTTGCAAACGGTAAGGTTTTTAGCAAATTTAATATCTCGTTACGATTCTTTATATTACCGCAGGCCAATTCGCCTATAATAAAAGAATGTGTTAAAACTTTATTTTCTTCTAAAAGAACAATCAGCTTTTTATTTTTATTGCGAAAATGGTCAATCCAAACTGAAGTATCGACAAGGGTCATAATCGTTTTCTAGGTATACTTTTTAATTGTTTTTCTGTACCGCCAAGAGTTTCAAGCCGTTTACGGCTTTCTTTTTGAATTAAAGCTTTTAATCCTTCATGAATTAATTCTGTTTTACCTTCTATATGCGTTAGTTCTTTGGCTTTTAGTAAGAGTTCTTCATTTAAATTGATTGTAGTTCTCATGCATATGAATATGCATAAAATATATGCATTTGGCAAATTTGTTTATAATAAAAAAAGGGGACGTGCAAAAACAAAGAAAAGATTAAACGTACCTCGGCTTACTCGGCATAAACTTCGACGTGGACGACGCAGAGAAGTCTGTAAATTCAATACTTTTTGCTTTGCGTTCTTTGCGCCTCTGCGTTAAAAATCTTACTTATTACACAGCCCCCAATACCTTAAATGCCTGCTTTTATAGTTTTACCTATAAAACCTTTCAAGTTTTTATCGAAAATCTCCGTCGTTTTGATTTATTGTTATTTCAATAGAATCAATTAAGTTTTGAAGTTTTGCCTCTGTCATATCGGGCAGTATACCCTGTACGGTATAATCGGTAAAATAAAGCATATCAACACCGTCTGCTAAAGGAGCCCCGCTTGCGCCGTCTAATAAATCAAATGGTTTTAACTCGTACCGCATTTCGCACTCACCCCAAATTGCGTCAATAGTAACAGGTGCATCATTGACAGTAAATGTTTTTGAGTATTCTACATTATTAAGCCATAACCAATTTTGTTCCCATGTAAGCCAATTCGCATCAGCTCGCCAACTATAATAGGGTAAAGCTGTTTCTACATCGGCCAGGGTTCCTGATTCAAAAAATTTAAGAAGATTTAACTTAAATAACGCGGTGCCGTTCCCTTTTGTAAAAGTATATTCACCCTCTAAAACTGTTTTAGCAAATGATAAAGCGTCTGCCAGCGATGTCCAGCTTTTCATAAAGTCTAAAATTTTTGTTTCGCAATCGGTAAGAGTTATACCTGCTTCTGCCGCTTGACACGCCGCCAGTACAGGGGTAGAAATTTCTGTTGAAGCGTTAAGAATCTCTTCGTCAATTTCATCTAAAAAGCTCTGTTCAAGAACATAGTCTTTTACCGGAGCGCTTTTTCTTTTCGAGTAGGCGGCATTTAAATCGTCTATTGCCCAAATTACTAACGCGGGAACATCATCTATGTTCTTACCGGCTTTTCTTGTTAAAAATGAAGTATCATTTTCTAAAGTATATTTTATGGCTTGAAATAATATTTTATCATTTTGCGCGCTATCGCTTTCATTTTTTTTTGTTTTTTCAATAATAGACTTCCCGCTACCCGAATCATCAATATCTTTAATAACACTACTGTAATAATTCGGTTCGGTATCACAGTTTAGTCCCGAATCCCAGTCGCAGTACTCACCGTCGATTAAACTATCGAGCCAGCCGTAATCGGTAGCGCTTAGAGAGCTTTTTTCAATATCAAGATCATATAAAACAGCCAGTTTTATGGCGGCTTTCGCGAGATTAGCGGCTGCCCTTAAGGTGTGAGCTTCGGCGCTGTCTATATGAAAGGTTTTATCTACATCATGATATACCATAGCGCCGTAATCGCAGGTATCGGTTTCTTCGCAGGTGCAGTCAAAGTTAGCGGGATCGCATTCTTCAACACTTACAACTACCGAGATAGTATCGTCAGGTACAGAGACCGCTTTGTCAAGATAAGAAAGCGCGTTATTGACTCTTGTAAGAGCGTCGCCTTCGGCTAAATTTTGTATTCTTTGAGCAAAAAGTGTACCGGGTTTTTCGTCACGAATGTCGTTTATTATGCTCCAAAGATCGGTATTGTAATTTTCACCTAAAATTTCAATTAACCCCATACCAAGATTAGACGAAGGGTTATTGGGGTCTAAACTTATTCCCTCTTCAAAAACAACTTTAACCGCGTCAAAATCTGTTTGACTACAGGCTTGATCACCTGATCTAATTGTATCAAAATCAGTATCATCTAGAGTGTCTATACATCTGTCTAAAAGAGTCGCTAACATTTGAAAACCCTCAAGGGCCATTGCCGTACTGCCCGCGGAATCATAAACTACTTCTTCTTTTTTCTTGTCATCGGAACAATTAATAAGTCCCGCGCTTATAAATGAAAAAATAAATAAAGGCGCAATTAACCTTTTTATTTTTTCATTTAAATATTTATTTTTTATCATATTTTTCACCTCATTAAAAATTTTTAAGATTTTATAACATAAAATCAAAGTTTTGTCAACCCACCCAGGTAGTAGGTGAATAAAATAATCAAAATTTATTTTCCCATCAGGGGAAAAGAAGCAATCTTTATTTTACTGTAATCATAATGGCGTTGAAGTTGATTTTGTTATTCCTAAAGTCAACTCGCTTCACTTAATTGAATGTAAAACAGCAGAAAATAGTTTTGATTTTAGGGGAATGAAAATTTTATAAGGAAGCCATGAAAGCAGGAAATTAAATCCCGGAGCTTTGGTTGAGACCAAAACTCTAGGAATTTGTTTTACTTATCTTTTTCTACTTTATTATCTAACACAACGTACATATGTACTATTAGAACTAAAATATGAAAAACCCCAGCAATACGTCGAACCTAAATACATTCTTCTGTGATAGACTCCCGCACCGGTGTAAGTATCTGTGCAGGTAGATGATGAAGCCATTTGATAAAACGCATCTCCTGAAAAATAAGATTCTCCGTCTGGCATTATATATCCTAATTCGGTTAAACTAGGCAAGCGCCAATCACTGTAGCCGCCTAAAGTTAAGGTGCCACAGTAATCTGAAATTTTAGTATATGTTGGTGCATATATGGAACCATAACTTTGTTGCCACATTAATCCTGCACCTGTGCCATCATTATCTGTAATTGTACCATCCCCATTATTTATAAATGGAATAGCAAGCGCTGTAGCCGTTAAGTTTATATTATACGTTGGCAAATCTACATCATTATTTTCAATCGTTATTATCGCGTTTTTTGCGCCAGCAATAGCAGGATTGAATTCTACAGTAAAAATAGTATTAGTGCCGCTAGTAATAGTAGATAAGGCGGGTTGGGTAACTATAAAATCACCAGCATCTGTGCCGCTAATATTTACATTTGGCGTACCAGATAATACTAAATCAGAAATGCCATAATTACTAATAGTAAAAGTGTAGGGCGAGCCGCTACTGCCCTCATATACAGAGTCAAAATTGAAATAACCGTTGTTACCTATACCAGTTGTATCTTGAGTTACAAAAATTTCAACATCATCTAGGCCTGCTGAAACACAACGAACATAATAACTACTGGTTTTTAAACCGCCATATTCACCGCCGCTGCCATATGGGCCATAGTTTCCAAAATCAATAAACCACGCATAGTCTACTCCCAGAGTATCTGTACTTGCTGTCCAGTAGCCGACAGAAGTAGTGGTCCATGCGGTACTAGGGAAGTAAATTTCATCAATAGCAGGATTTGTATAACTTGTATCAATTATTGATTGTATTTCAGCTGTACTTGGCAATCGCCATGCTTTGCCTCCTGTGACTAGATTTGCGCAATAAGAAATAGCATTTACCCAGTTTAGTGTCACAGCATTTCCTGAACATGTTGTACCGTCATAAGTTTGCCCGTTACTACATTTTTGCCAAATTAAACCTTCACCTGAAGCTGTTCCAATGTCTAAAACGGTGCCGTCAAGGTTGTCATAGTATAACGGATCTATGATGGTTACCGATATGTCATCTGGATCGATTATATCATAGCCGGTTGTATCAGTCGTTAATCCATTATTAATGGTTAAACTAATTGTAAATGTTTGATCGCCATCTTTAATTGTATCATCTATACCCGTTAAATAAACGGTTTGTAATGTATTCCAGTTTGTATCATTAAATATTAAATTCGATTTATCTATTGATACCTCAGTAGAATCGCCATTTGTAATATCAATTGAAACATCACCATTTGGTTGTGTGTTCAATACAACAGAAAAACTTCCTGTATTACTGCTCACTTCAGGAAATACAGTTTTTACAGGAGTCACAGTTATACCAGCGATATCATCATCTTGTACTGTAACAGATACGTCATCCGGATTTATACCAAGATATCCGGTAGTATCATAAGTTGAAGTTGAATCAATTGTCAGTATAATATTAAATGTTTTATTACCGTCTACTATAAAATCATCTATACCAGTAAGATTTACAGTTTGAATTGTATTCCAAGTAGCAGCTGTAAAAGTTAAACTTGATTTATCAACACTTGCTTCAGTAGTTTCAGCGCTTAGTATATCAATAGCTACGTCGCCATTAGGCTCAGAGTTTAACTGAACTGTAAAACTACCGGAACCGTTATTTTCAGAAAATACGCTAGTGACAGGAGTTACAATAATACCGGCAGAATCATCATCCAAAGCTGTAACCGTTATTGAATAAGGTGGTAGGTTTTGAAAACCTGTTATATCAAATGTAAGACCGCTATCGGGAGAAATGTCAATATAAACACTTTGATCACCCGATGAAATATTGTTATCAATACCGGTTAAAGTAATAGTTTGTGCAATGTCCCAATCTCCTGTTGTAAAGGTTAAAGAGCTTTGGTCTACTACAGCTTTAGAAGTATTGTTACTAACAATATTTAAGACAACATTTGACGAGGGGCTTCGATTTAGTGCAACTGAAAAACTTCCTGTGCCATTATTCTCAGAAAATTCTGTTGTAATGGGTGTTATGATAAGTTCTGCTACGCTGCTACCAGTGCCACAAGCATCTCCTGTTACTTGTACTGGCGGATTAAAAACAGGGATACTTATAATAGCAGTAGTAGAAATCGTACCATCCGAATTATATACAAAATATTCGCTGCCAATTTTAATATATCCGTTGTAAGTAAAAGTGCTGCCGTTAAAATTATACATATAGTTATACTCTGTTGTATAGTTAACCGCGCCGGTATACACTAAAGAACCTTGAAAAACATAGTCAAAATCTGTCGCGCTGCCGTTATAGACAATATAAAAATTTAATGTGCCATTTATAGTAACGCCATTGGCATCGTTATAATTTGAAAAAATATAGGCGCCGCTGCCGCTTATAGGTAAAAAGTCACAGCCTGTTACAAAATCATATTCAAATCTAACACTGCCATCGCTATTTATTAAATTTATATAAGTGTGAAACATATCTGAAGAATCACTACCGTTATCTATTGTCGCGCCAGTAATTGCGTTTACATATGCGGCTGTTCCAAGTGATAAATCATTAGTTACAATGCCAATCTGACAGGTTGACGAACAACCGTCTCCATCTGTAGTGTTCCCATCGTCGCATGCTTCGCCGGCTGCAGAATTTATGATATTATCGCCACATACAGATAATATACAGTTTTCTTCACAGGTTGCTGTTTGCATACCTCCGCCATCACATTCTTCGCCCGCCTGTAGTATGCCATTGCCGCATATTGCGTCTTCAAGCTGGCATATTGAAGAGCAGCCATCGCCGTTAATATTATTGCCATCATCGCACTGTTCACCGTTATCTAAATTATAATCGCCGCAGTTTTCAAGCCAGCATATAGATGAACAGCCGTCACTGTCTATGTTATTTGCATCATCACATTGTTCACCAATGGCCAGATTTAAAATACCGTCACCACATGCGGGAGATTTGCAATTAGATTCGCAATTAATGGTTTGTGTCGCACCGTCATCACAGTCTTCGCCCGATTCAATATTATTATTGCCGCAAATTGCATTATTTGTTTTGCCTAAATTAATATCTTCAAGCTCTTCAGTCCCACAATTCACCATCCCCGCTGTCAAGCTAACACTTATAAAACAGGTTATTAAGACTCTCTTTATTAAATTTATTTTTATTGTTTTCATTTTAAGCCCCTTAAAATTATTTTTATTGATGATAGATTTCTAACACAAAAAATATTTTTTGTCAACCCACCCAGGTAGTAGGTTTTGTAAAAAAATATTTATATATAAATTTGACAACACGTGTATATTTATTTATATTATACGTGTAATGAATACTAAATTAACGCTGACATTAGATAAAGAAATTATTCAAAAGACGAAGTCTTACGCCAAGAAAAACAACCAGAGTTTGTCACAGCTAGTAGAAAGCTATTTTAATAACCTTGTAAAAACATCTGAAAGCAATGAAAAAAATAAAATATCGCCAATAACAAAAAGTTTATCGGGAATAATTAAAACAAAAGGGAAGGTAAACTATAAAAAAGAAGTAGCCGATTATCTGGTTGAAAAATATCTATAATGAAACACCGGTTATTTCTTGATTCAGATGTTATTTTAGATTTGTTATTAAAGCGAGAGCCTTTCTTTAAAAACTCACAGAAAATTTTTGATCTTGCAGAAAAGAAAAAGATAAATATCTATACTTCTGCCTTAGCTTTTTCTAATATATATTACATATTGTCGCGAATTGGTAGTAGAGAGAAGGCTTTTAATTCAATTTTAAAGCTAAGAGCCTTAATAAATTTACTCGATTTAACCGAAAGTGTTATCGATAACGCAATCGCGCTAAATTTTAAAGATTTTGAAGACGCTATTCAATATCATATCGCTTGTTTAAAAAAGTTAGATTATTTTGTTACAAGAAATATTAAAGACTACCCTTCAGGTAATATTACAGTAATTACTCCCGTAGAATATGCGGCTTTACTTTAATTCTCACGCATCTTAAATAAAAATGTCGTGAGCATTTGAAGCTTTCCCTGTTTTTTATAACAGTTTTTATTTTCGATGTCGATTGTTTTTGAGAAAATATATTTTAAATGATGCTTTAATGTGGCGGGCATTATATTAAAATGAGAAGTCAACTCTTCTCTCGTTAAGCCTTCAAATATTTTTACGCAGATTGACGCTTCCTGGTAAGTTAATCCGTATTCTCGTTGTAAGTTAATAAAAAGAGATTCTGAAAATTGGTTTTCTTCTTTTTGTTTACTATATTCTGGTTCTTTATCTTTTTTATTGGACCGTAGAAAAATCATGGCTCTTTCAACAGCTTTATTGAACCTTTTTTTCTCAATAGGTTTTACCAGATAATCAATAGCGCCCAGTTCAAAAGCGTCCAGAGCGTTTTCTTTTGAAACAGTGGTAAATATAGTATACGGTTTTATTTTTATTTTTTTTAATACTTCAATGCCCGAAAGATTAGGCAGGTTAATATCAAGAAAGAGTAAATCAAACTTTTCGCTTTGAATTATTTTTAAAGCTTTATAACCGTCGCCTATAGCGGCGTTTAGTTTTAGCTCGGGAATTTCGTTTATATACCCGCTCATTAAGTCTCTGGCCCAGGGTTCGTCTTCAACCAGAATTGTGGATATTTTATGTTTTAGTTTCATACAATCTCCTTTTTAAATTTAACGCAAAGGCGCAAAGAACGCAAAGGTTTTTGAGCTTTTACATCTCTGATGCTTACCTTTTTTACAATAAGGTTTACAATCATATGCAATTATATAAATACATTTCTCCTTGCAACTCTGCGTCTTTGCGTTTATATTTTTATTTATTTTTTAACGCAAAGAGCGCAAAGAGCGCAAAGGCTTACAGTCCATTAACAACTCTATAGATTCCATTTTTCAAATATTTTTCTCCAAAATTTAAAACTAAGGCCAGCTTAAGACCGCTTAGGCGCAAATATGTCAAGGCTTGTGCCTTATAAATCGGATTGAATTTTTCTACCGCTTTACACTCAATAATTACCTTGTTTTCAACAAGTAAATCTATTCGCAAAGAAGTCCCAATTTTTTTATTTTTATATACAATAGGCAATTCTTTCTGACGTTTTATGTTTATCTTTTGATTTTCTAATTCTATAGCAAGACACTGTTCATAAACAGATTCAAGTAACCCAGGTCCGCCAAGAGTCTTATGAACTTCTATAGCGCAGTTAATTACAATATTACTTATTTCATTTTCAGTCATAAATACAATTATTTTCTTTGCAACTCTGCGTCTTCGCGTTTAAAATCTTATTTTTTTTAACACAAAGGTTTTTGAGTTTCATTTATATATACCTTTCTATATTTTTCTTCTGCCGTAAAATATTATTACAACCGAAACTCCGCCTGTTTCAACATTATTCAGTTCGACTTTTACATTGGTGTAATTATATTCAAGTCTTGTTTTTATGCCGCCTATTGTTCCTAAAAATATATTACCTTCTTTTAATCCGCTGCCGCTGTCAATGACCTGTATTTCAGCGCCGTCTTGAACTGTTTTGGTAAAAATTTTTATAAAAAGTTTTTTATCAGAGGTTTTTTTCAAACCGTGCTTAAAATAATTTTCGGCTATGGGTTGAATGGTTAATGGCGGCAGCAACACATTATTTAATTTGCCCGATTTTTGAATTTCAACCGACAAGCGATCTTTAAAACGAGTTTTCATAATTTCTAAATAATTCATTAAAAAATTCCATTCATCTTCAAACGCGATAAGAGGTTTTAAGGCATAATCAGTTAAAAAATGATAGGTATCGGCCAGTTGAATTACGGCTTTTTTAGCCGGATTTATATTTACTTTTGAAGACTGCATCATCGCGTAAATGGCGTTTAAGGTATTAAACAAAAAATGCGGACTCATGCGGTTTTGAAGAGCTTTAAGTCTGCTTTCAGTAAGTTCTCTTGATAAGGTTTCGTTTCGTTCGCGTAACGTTTCTACCCGTTTAGCTAAAACAAGAGAAAGTAAAATATGCTCGGCAGAAGAACCCATAAGCATTGTGTATTCGGTAAGAAAATGAACCGGTAAAATATCAAAATTTCTTAAAAGCAGCATTATGGTTCCGGTAAAAAAAAGTGTCCAGGCGGCTATGTAATATTTGGCAAGACTATAATTTCGATAATAAGCGATAAAAGATATTATATAAAGAAATAAAAATAAAGCGATTACCGATAACCAGTTAATAACAAGACCCAGGGCCACGCTTAAAACAGGCGACATCAAAAATAAAAAAATCATAAAATATAAAAATATTTTTAGAGTTTTATTGGCCCATGGGATAGTTTCTGAAAGGTTAAGCGCGTTTCTTGAAAAAAGAGCCATAAAAAAGAGTGTAGGGGGGAGAAAAACATTTACCGAATAGTTATGAAATTTAGGATAATTATACCAGATATGCTCCAGACCAAAACCGTAATTGGCCATCATAACGAGCATAAAGAAAAATAAGTATGAAATATAATACAGGTAGTTGCGATCTCTTAAGAAGATAAATATAAAAAGATTATAAAATATGAGACAAATAATAGCGCCATAGTACATCCCAAGCGCGTAATTTTCTTTATTTAATCTTTTATTAAAAGACGCTCTTGAAACAACCTGAAGGGGCAGGGCCATCGTTCCCTGCATTTCAAAACGCATATAATAAGTTACGGGTTTATCAGCGCGGGGCGCCAGACGAAATAAAATATTTCTATCTTCAATTTCTCTTTCAAACAGGGGTACGCTGTCTCCCGATATTCTCTTTATAAATTGACCGTTTTCGTTTTTATAAAAAAGTTCTGCTTTGTCAATATGCAAAAAATCAAGTAATAAAAGATTTTTATTTGCAGATTTATTATTCTGAATTTGAAAGCGAACCCAAACAGCTGAATCGGTAACCCCGAAATTTAATACATCCATCTGGCTTTTTTGAAACTTGTTTTGAAACGCCTCGCTGCTTATATCGTTAATGGTTAGATTTTTATCTTTATCTTCAAAAAATTCCAGATATGTGCCAAGATTATAATTTTCCCGCGCGTTGGTAATGACAAGCGGCTTTAGAGCATAGCTCGCGCCTTGAAAAAGCATTAGTAAAAAGATTATACGTTTAATAAACATTAAACATATTTTATCCTGAAAAGTTATTTTTTGTCAACCAACCCAGGTTGTAGGTAAAATAAATAAACAAAATTTGTAATTGAGATAGAATATTACTGTTTCTATGAACTTAGCGTAAAAAACTCGTGAAACTCGAAGCCTTGTGCAGAAATATTTTTTTCATTTTATAGATGTTAAATTTGTTATTTTCGCGATGATTTGAAATATCCAATCCAAACAGACGAGTCAATAAGAACAAGTTTCATCTATCTCGTAACGTATTTAAATCAATCTTCAAATCTATTTTTCCGGCATATTTTTTAAGTTCAACTATTTTTTTAGACTGTATTAAATGTTCTAAAGCTGTTTTTATCACACTGGTTTTTGTTTTTATCTTAGTTAACTTCATTGCTTCATTAATAAGATTTTCTGGTAAATCAATAGTAGTTCTATGCATATAGTATATAATATATGCATTGGCAAGTAATTATACATGCATGCTTGTATAATTTTTAACTTCTAAGATTGTAATAAATAACGGTTACCTTAAGGCCGCCTTTTTTAACATCTTCAATACTTAACTTGACATACAAAAATTTGTATTCTAACCTTTTCTTTATATTATCAAGAGAACGTGAAAACGGATTGTCATTTTTTAGTCCTTTGCCGTTATCTGTAATTGTAATGACAGCGCCGTCTTTTTCGGGTTTAGCTGTAATTTTTATGCGAAACTTATTTATATTTTCAAGACCATGTTTAAAGCAGTTCTCGACAATGGGCTGTATAGTAACAGGGGGTATAAAAGTTTTTTCAAAACTGCCTGTTTTTTTGATATTTATATGAACTCTGTCATGAAACCGGGTTTTCATGATATCTAGATAGTTAGTTAAGAAGTTCCATTCTTCCTGAAAAGAAATAAGAGATTTAAGAGCCTGATCGGTCAAAAAATGATAGGTATCAGAAAGCTGAATAACAGCTTTTTTAGCTAAATTAATATTTGTTTTGGATGAATGCATCATAGAATAAATCATATTTAAGGTATTAAATAAAAAGTGTGGACTCATACGGTTTTGTAAAGCCTGAAATTTTGCTTGAGTTAAATTGAATTGAAACTTATCTCTTTCTTCTTTTATTATTTTCATTCTATCGCCCAATGCAAAAGAAAGTAAAATAACCTCTAAAGCAGAACCTATTTGCATTGAATAGACGGTAAAAAAATTAGATTCTAAAAATCCAAAGTTTCTAAAAACAATTATTCCTACACCTACAAAAAATGATCCCCACGCTAAAAGAAAGTATTTTGCTGGTCTGTAGCCTTTTAACATAGAATAAAAACCG